>CAXSDZ010000069.1:4178-19910 GCA_964235505.1 uncultured Chthoniobacteraceae bacterium | reverse complement strand
AGATGAAGATGAAGATGAGGAAGAAGACGAAGAGGGTTTTTCGGACAGGCTCTTAATACGAGCGCCGCTGCGCAAGCCGAACGCTCAATGCTCAACGCTCAACTACTCGGCGCGATCACGTTCGACGTTCAGCCCACCGCAGGTGCCTCCCGCGTTCCCTTCCCGAGACATGCTGCCGAACCACCGCCGCTCGCTGCTTGAGCCCGCCCTCCCGCGCTGCGTATCCTCCCGCGCGTGACTCTTCCCCGGCTCATCTTTTTGCCTCTCACGCTGCTGCTGTTTGTCAGTTGCACCACGTTTCACCTTTCCGATTACACCGGCCCGAGCAAGCGCTACCGCCGCGTGCGCGTGACGAATCCGCGCGGCGAACTCATCGCGGAATGGATCGCGCAGGGAAGTGTGCGGCGGACGGAGCGCGGGTTCAAATTCCTCGCGGTTGAGCGCACCAGCGCGCCGCCAAACATGATTCACGTGCGCTATCCAGACGGACGCGCGGTGGAAGCGGCCGGGCCAAACATCACCGTGGCGCGCGCCGGCACGCCGCTCTGGATTTACGAAAAGGAGCACCGGTGAGCGCGCACGCTGCTGCCACTTGGGGCCGCCGCGTGCGGAAAGGATGCGCTGCGCTGGCGATCGTCTGCTGCGCGGGGAGCGCAGGCTTTGCGGAGCCGGGCGTCTCGACGACGACATGGCGCGGGCTTCCGGCGTTCCGCATTTCCGATGGAAAAGCGGAGGCCATCGCGGTGCCGCAACTCGGCGGGCGCGTGATGCATTTTGGCCGCGTGGGCGGCGGGAACTTCCTCTGGAATGGCGAGCCGGGCAGCGAACGGCGTGAGGTGGCGCTGATGTGGGGCGGCGACAAAACCTACATCGGGCCGCACACGATGTGGCCTTTCACCCAGCCGCGCATGTGGCCGCCGCCCGTGCCAGATGTATCGGCCCACGAGGCTGCGACCTTGGAAGGTGGAGAACGCCTGCGCATGACGAGCCCCGCGTGGCCCGGCTACGGCACGCGCGTGGTGCGCGAGCTGGCGTTCGATGCGGGTGGCGATCTGGTCTTCACGCACACGATCGAAAAAGCGCCCGCGGGCGCGCTCCTCGGCGCCGTGTGGGTCGTCACGCAGACCGCGCCGAGCGATGCGGTATTTGTGCCGCTCAATCCGAAGAGCCCTTACAAAGACAACGTGTATTGGTTCGGCTGGGGCACGCCGAAGGAAGGCACCGGTGCGACGACGCTTTCGCCCACGCTGCTGCGGATCAGGCCGGTCCTCGGCACGAGTTGGAAGCTCGGCGCGCATCCCGCCCGCCCGGCGCTTGCGACGGTGAAGGACGGCGTTGCCTTTGTGCAGCGCGCGGACCCGCAGGAAGGGCAATATCCCGAGGGCGCGGATGGCGCGGGCCTTTCGGTCGAGGTGTATCACCACGATCTCCCCGGCCCCGGCGAATACACCGAGCTGGAGATGCTTTCCCCGCTGCGCCGCCTGGATGCCGGCGCGACGCTGACGACGCGCTGGAGCCTGCACGACGTGCCGCGCGAAGCGCCGGAAGCGGAGGTGGAGCGACTGCTCGGAGGGGGGAAGTAAAGCAGTGCCCAGTTGTTCATGTTCAGTGTTTCTGCGCCTCCGCACTTCTGAACACTTCACCCCTGCGCGGGAAATCCTCGCGCCATCCCTTCGGCTTCCTCCAGAAACGCTTCTCCGAGCGGTGACAGGCGACTGGGCCAGAGCAGTCCATACGGCGCGGGCGAGCTGGCGGAGAGCACGGAAAGCTGCAGCCCGGGAAAGCGCCGCCGCAGCGCGCGGAAAAGCCGCGGTAAGTATTCGCGCAGGATCGTCTCCGGCGCGCCGATGCACAGGCTCGCCTCGGCGTCGCCGAGTTAACGTTTTGCGATGATGCCAAGAAGACGCTGCAAGCGCCTGGCGACACGAGATGGCGCTCGCAAGGCACACTCTCGCACTCTCGCGACGCGCCAGCCGCGTTCGCGCAAAACACGGGTGACAAGTCGATCGCGAGCACGATTTCGAACGATCTTCGCGTGCCAATATTCCGGGCGGCTGCTCGGCAAACGCCCACACCGGGAGCAGCCATGCCAGAAACAGCCATCGACAAACACCGCCACGCGCGCCCTCGCAAAAACGAAATCTGGCTTCCCGAGCAAGCGTGAGCCACGTCGCCAGCCGATAGCGGGGGAAGCCAGAAAAGGAAGGCGTGAACTGGCCCATAAGTCAGTTGAGTGGCCTCGCTGCAAGCGGCTAGCAAACGCGCGTTGACAAGAACCGCGCACCTCGTTCTTCGGAAGCAATGTATCCGGCTGCATCGCTCCCGCTCACTTTTTCGTTGGCTCTAAAGTGGATCGCAGTTGCAGGTGCTAATGCTTAATGCTTTTAGCCGCGTAGCTTTGAAACGAGAGTAGCCTGCTAGGTTGCACCGCTATGCGGCCCTGTTCCGAGGTCTCGTTTCGCTCAACCACGGCTACTCAAGTTGTCGCCGCTCCGCGGCTAGTGGCTAGCTTTCCAAGCACATTCGGGTGAAAATCGCAAGGCTCTCGAAATGGCACCAGCAGACTGCGTTGCGTGAAAAAGGCTGCCTCTTTGTGCTTTTGCTGCAAAGCGATTATACGAACGCCTCCGAAGCTTCTAAATGGGGAAGAATGCCGGTGCTCTCGCATGCGCAGCCTGCCAAACACCGAAACCAATCCGGCACAGGGTCCGTTATCGCTCCAGCAAGCTTCAATGCCTGAAGTGCTTGTGCAATGTCTGCCGCCAGTTCATTTGACCGAACTACTTCTGCAACACGGCTACCGGGCGAGAATGCGACCAACTGGAAATCGCTGTCTGACGGCCATCGTGGGATCGTGCGTTGAACACCATCGTTCGTTTGTATTAAATCCTCCCCTGTAGCAATTTCACGAAGATAAATAGCCAGATTCAACATACAGTTTTGGATTGATGCAGCAGTGCAATGGGATGATCAGATACGGATAAACTCATGCTTCGGCGAGGTTTCGATCGCTCAACGAACTGGTTGCATGGCTTTAATGATTGTGTCAGCTACGCACAGGAACTTCTGCTCTTACAAGGACGCGCCTGCATAAGGTGACACAATTTATACAGCAGCGAGCCATGAGGTTTGCACTATGACCTGTTCGTGCTTGGAGAAGCTGAGAGCACCCGCCAGCGGATCGGGATAGAATTCATGGAATGGCGACTCACGAAAGTTCTTCACTACAAAAAGGATGAAACGCCCCCCTAGCAATTGTGCTATGGAGTGTTCCTTCGGCGTGAGTGAGACGGTGCCGCTCCGCGCATGGAGCCCTTTCACTTCAACCGCAAGAAAGCTTTCGACATTGTGGCGATGGAGGCGATAATCATAACCACACCCGAGAGCAGTCGTGTTCTCCAAGTGATAGCTTGAAAACTCCGGCAGAACTGGCTGAACACGCTCGAAATAGCGCTCCGCCGCAATCCCAGTGATAAGTCGCTTCGCAAACTGTGTATTTGCGTCGGCGGCCGGACTAAGTGCGGCTTGTTCGGACAGGTGCTTTTCGCCGCCAAGAAGGTCTCTAATAAGCTGTGAGAATTCTTCGATTTCCAGTTGGTCATACTGCTCCATGACTTTTGAACAGGATGCACGGATGCTACGCTTGTGCCATCCTCGCCGCTTGTTAGGAAACAGCGGATCAAACTCATCGCGATAGTTTTTCACTGATGCAGGCTGGCCCCCGACCGCGTAGCCGATCACGTTGAATGCTTCAACGAAGCTCTCAAAGTCGAGTGCTTCTAAACCTGCTGCATCGAATTTAGACAGGAAAAGGCCGCACAGGATGAGCTTTTCGCGAGTAGTCGCGGGTGGAACATGCAGGTGACTGTGCGATGGCATTTCGCGGCACCTTACCAACCAGCGCACCGACGCGGTAGCGATGAATGTGCTCGATCCCTTCGAAGTAGCCGAAGTGGAAGTGTGGCCGCTCGATCTGGAAACCATGGCAGAAAATGAACGGGGGCGGTGGCTTGACCGCGCGGAGTTCACGGTTTTCGAGGAGGTGCTGGGTCGGTCGCGGCTGGGAGCGGTGCTGAATGAAAAGGCAATGTCGAAGGGAGAGCGGGTTGAACTGCCCCAGTCGTATCGGGGCGGGATCATTCCACCGGCGCTCTACGTGAAGCGTAAGCACGCCGACGTGCGAATCGCGCGGCGAGCGAGCACCATCGCGGCGCTTGCCCGGGTGATCAGTGAGCGAGATGTGTCACCCGGCTTGCGAATGACGCTGCTGACGCAAGCGAGACGGCTTGAGCTGCTGGCTCGCGAGCGGCTCGACGATTTTGAAACGCCGGCAGCGCCGCAGTGAGATGAGATGTGCCGCGCCTCGTCGGCGCGCAGAAATAATCGCGCGGGCCGCGCGCCCAGCCCGCAATTGACGGCCCCGGCGGCAGCGCATACATCGCTGCCCACCAACCATGATCAGCCTCGGCATCGACAGCGGCACGCAGAGCACCAAGACCGTCGCGCTCGACCTGGAAAGCGGCGAGATCATCGCCTCGGCGTCGCAGGCTTACGGTCTGATCGAAGACCTGCCGCCCGGGCACATGGAGTAGGATTCGCAGACGTGGCTGGATGCCGTGGATGCCACGGTGATGGAGTGCATTTCCAAGCTCGGCGCGCGGAAGTCTGAAGTGCTCGCGATCGGCGTTTCCGGGCAGCAGCACGGCTTCGTGGCGCTGGACAAAAAGCATCACCCGATCCGCCCGGCGAAGCTCTGGTGCGACACGAGCACGGTGGAGCAGTGCAGGCAGATCGAGGCGGAATTCGGCGGCGCGGAAGGGCTGATCGAGCTGGCGGGTAACGCGATCCTGCCGGGCTACACCGCGCCAAAGATCCTGTGGCTGAAGCAGCACGAGCCGCGGAATTACAAGTCGCTCGAAACGGTGCTGCTGCCGCACGACTACATCAATCTCCACCTCGGCGGAGAGCCGGCAATGGAGTATGGCGATGCCTCCGGCACGGGCCTCATGGATGTGCGCACGCGGCAGTGGTGCGAGCCGCTGCTGGATTTCATCGATCCCGAGCTGCGTGCGTGCCTGCCGCCGCTGGCGAGCTCGCGGCGCGCGATTGGGCTGCTGCGCGATTCGCTGCGGACGGAGTGGGGGCTGGAGCAAAGCCCGGTGATCGCAGCGGGCGGCGGCGACAACATGATGGGCGCGATCGGCACGGGCAACGTGCAGCCCGGCGTGGTGACGGTGAGCCTCGGCACTTCCGGCACGGTGTATGCCTTTTCCGCGGAGCCGGTCCTCGATCCGCAGGGTGAAGTGGCGGCGTTTTGCGACAGCACGGATCGCTGGCTGCCGCTGGCCTGCACGATGAATGTGACTGTGGCGACGGAGCAGGTGCGCAGGATGTTTGGGTGGAGCCACGCCGAGCTGGAGGCGCAGGTGGCGAGCGCGCCGGCGGGCGCCGGCGGGCTGCTTTTTCTGCCGTATCTCACCGGCGAGCGGACGCCCAATCTGCCGCTCGGCTACGGTGTGCTCCATGGGCTGAACCTCGAAAACATGAACCCGGCGCACCTGGCGCGCGCGACCATGGAAGGAGTCACGCTCGGGCTCGGCTACGGCCTGGCGCGCTTTCGCGAGCTCGGGATTCAGCCGTCCGAAATCCGGCTCACGGGCGGCGGCTCGAAAAGCGCGGTGTGGCGGCAGATGTGCGCCGACATTTTCGGGGTGCCGACCGTGGGCCTGCAAAGCGCGGAAGGCGCGGCGCTCGGCGCAGCGATCCAGGGTGCCTTCGCGTGGCACGCGGCGAATGGAAAGCCGACGACCTTCCGCGAGCTCTGCGGGCGCATCGTGAAGCTCGATGACACGACCCGCACGGAGCCGAACGATGAGCATCGCGACACCTACGCGCAGCTCCTCACCCGCCAGGGCGACCTCACGCGGCGCCTGCATGCGGCAGGGTATTTGTGAGCGCGGCGCGGCTTGCCCCGATCGATGAGCGGCTCCATCTTTCCGCCATGCTCACGATTCAACTCGATCCCGGCTTGGAGGAAGGGCTCCGGGACTTTGCGGAAAAGACCGGCCGCTCTGCGACAGAGTGCGTGAGCGAGGCCGTGCGCGAATATCTTGAAGACTTGCACGACATCGAAATCGCCGATGCGCGCCTCCGCTCGCCCGGCAAAACCTTCTCCGCGGAAGAAGTGAAACGTGAGCTGGGTTTATCGCTTTGACGAGCGTGCGCTCAAGGAGCTGAAGAAGCTCGGCGCAACGGCTCAGAAGGAGATCCTGGCCTATTTAGATGCGTGGATTGCCACGGCTGAAGATCCACGGCGGTTCGGCAAACCCCTGCGCGGCAGGCTTGCGGGACTTTGGCGGTATCGCGTCGACGATTACCGGATCATCTGTCAAATCCGCGACGATGCGTTACTGGTGTTGGTTTTCTAGGTCGGCCATCGCAGTGATGTGTATGGATGATCGTTCCGCGGGTTGCCGCGAGCACCTGTCCTTTTCGCTTTTCTCTATGAATATCCGCTCCGTCCTTCTCCTCGCGGTTGTCGTGCTCGGCATCGTCGGGGGCGCCATGTGGTTTCTGCTCCAGAGCCAGCCCACGCTCCAGCCGCTGCCTGCTCCGCTGGAGCTGAAAGCGCCACGCGCGGCTATGCCGACGGGTGCATCCACGCCGTCCGCTCCGCTTGCGCAGCGACCTGCAGCGACGCCCCGCGCTGCCGTGCCGGAGCAAAGCGCGCCACCCAAGCCGCCGCAGGCGATGGCGGATTGGGAGGTGAAGATCGACCAGGTCTTGCAGGCGAAAGTGGACGAAGCGCAAACGGCTCGGATGCTCATCAATCTGCTGCCGACGCTTCCGGCGGAGGGCCAGGCCGACGCTGCGCAGCACATCTCGAATCTGATCGAGGACAAGGACTACGCACAGGTGCTGCCGCTGCTGCGCAATACCGCGCTGCCGGAGGAAGTGCAGGATGTGCTCGTGACCGATCTCTTGAACCGCGATGACATCGTGAAGCTTCCGGCGTTGCTCGAAATCGCGAAGATGCCCAATCATCCGTATCACGAAGAAGCCCAGACAGACCTCCAGGTTTTCCTCGACGAAGACTTCGGCAACGACTGGCCGAAGTGGGACGCGGCGATGAAGAAATACCTGCGCGAGCAGGCGCTGGAAGAAGCGGCCGCCGCTGCCACGCCCGACGCGCCCCCGACCAAGCAGCCATGAAGCTCGTCGTCGCGGGGACGGGCGCGAGCGGCGCGATCTATCTGCAACGGCTGCTCGCACGGATCGACCCCCAGGCTCACGAAGTGCATCTCATCCTCAGCGCCTACGCGCGGCAGGTGATCGCGGAAGAACTCGGCGAACTCCGCGTGCCAGAAGGAGTGCGGCAGCACGGCGATCGCTCGATGAATGTGCCCTTTGCCAGCGGCTCCGCGCGCTTCGATGCGATGGCGATCGTGCCGTGCTCCATGGGCACTCTCGGGCGGATCGCCGCAGGCACGGCGGACACCACCATCCTGCGCGCGGCGGATGTTTTCTTGAAGGAGCGCCGGCGGCTCATCCTCGTCCCACGCGAGACGCCGTGGAATCTCATCCACGCCCGCAACGTCGCCACGCTGCTGGAAGCGGGCGCGGTCGTGCTGCCGGCCTGCCCCGGCTTTTACTCGCGTCCACAGACGATCGAGGAGGTCGCCGACACGGTGGTCGATCGCATCCTCGACCAGCTCGGCCTGCCGGTGCCGGATGCTTTTCGCTGGAAGGAGCCGGCGCCGGAGCGCGCATGAAGCGGAGCAAGGAAGCGTGGCTTGGCATCGCGGCATCATGGCTGGTGCGGCCCTACCTTTCGACGCTGCGCTTCCACGTGCATGACTGCGCCGGAGTGCTCGGCAGCGCGTCGCCGCAGGTCATCTGGGTCTTCTGGCACAACCGCATCTTTGTCGTGCCGCACATGTTTGGGCGATATTTCCAGCCGCGACGCGGCGCCGCGCTCACCAGCTCCAGCAAGGATGGCGAAATCCTTGCCGCGTTTATCCAGCGCTTTTCCGTCCGCCCGATCCGCGGCTCTTCCTCGCGGCGCGGGGCGGTGGCGCTGTTGGAAATGCGCCGCTTGTTTGCGGAAGGCTTCGATCTGGGAATCACGCCGGACGGTCCGCGCGGGCCGCGGTATCGGTTGAATCCCGGCGTCATCACCCTCGCGCAAACCACCGGCGCGCCGGTGCTGCCGATGCACATCGCCTACTCGCGCGCGTGGCAGCTCGGGAGCTGGGATGGGTTCCTCATCCCGAAGCCATTCGCTCGCGTGGACATCACCCTCGCGCCGCTGCACCGGGTGGAAGCCACGCACGATGAAAATGCGTTTGAAGCCGAGCGCGCGCGGCTCGAAACCGTGTTGCGAGCCGGCGGGTAGGGCAACGCTCGCCGCTTCGCAGGGAGCAAGCGTTATCGCTTACAGCAGCAGGGCTGCCGGTTCACTGCCGCGGCAAATGCAAGGCTTTCGCTCCACTCAGCAAAGTCGCTCCATCCAACCCTTTCACAGAACCTCCACTGGGAAGGTCGTGATCCAAATCTCCTCCTGCCGGAATCGCTCTTTCAGCGTTTCCTTTTCTCTCAGGAAAAAGGCGCGGTGCTCCGCGCTATCCGGCACGTCGGCAAACATCCGCACCAGCTTGTCTTCACTGCCGCTCGTGTCGGCGTCGAAGCCGCGAATGCGCTGCGTTTCCACTGAAATGCTGCCGACCTGCCGCTCGATCTCGCTGCGGGTCTGCTCGACAAACTTCGACGGCACCTTTTCGCCGTCATTGAAAAACAGCGGCAGCAAAATCTCGTAGCGACGCAGCGATTCAGCCATGGCCGACCTTTCATTTGCCAGCCTTGAACTGTCGCACTTACGTCCGCGGCAGGCGCGGCACTGAGCGGCCTGTCGTGCCTACTTCCTTCGAGCGCGTTGCCTTGGCGAGCGAACGTGGCGTGTCGCCCACGATCTTTTGCCGCTCCACGCCGCGCTGCGAAGTTTTGCGCCGTTTATCAGTGAGCGCTGTCTTCCGTTTGCGGATCTGGCGGGCCAGTTTGTCGGTCACCTGCTCCAGCGCGACGTAGAGGTCTTGATGCGAGGCGTCGGCGAAGATGTCCGGCCCCGGCACGGCCAGATGCACCTTCACGGTGTAGCGGTCACCCGGCTCTTTGGCGTCCGAAGCAACGAGGACCACATGCGCCGCGATGATGTTCAGGCCGAGTTCTTCGAGGTGCCCGATCTGGGCGGCGACTGCTTGGTGGATCGATGCCGTGAGCGGCATGTGGCGGGGACTCAGATGGATTTGCATAAGACTCTTAGAAATTCGTTTTCAGCCAACGAGGCTCGCCAGACCATACCCTCGCGGACGCCGTCCGCATAGGCTCGCCATCCGAGATCTGGAATGAACTTTTGGCCGAAGGTTGTGTCTGAAACATCCGCGTAATTTGCCTTCGTTTATGAACCGGATTTTGACCGCACCCTATTCCCGCTGGAATGCCATCCACACGCACTTGATCGAGCGCACTGCGGGATTTGCGCGGAGCAATTTCACCCTTGCGCGGCGAGCGCCAGCCCACCTGCCGTTGCGGAGCAACAGGTAGTTGAACCACGCGCACCGTCGCTTACTCTTTCCGTTGCGCAGGCGGCGCACGGTTTCCTCGCCAAGCGCGCACGCAAGCTCGCGGCACGAACCCTTACCTCCAAACCACCATCCATCTATGTTTCTAGCCATCATCCTTTTTGCCGGCACGATGCTGATCTCCTTGTGGGCGTCGGCGCGTGTGAAAAGCATCTACAATCGCTACAGCCAGATGCCCGCCTCCTCCGGCGCCACGGGTGCCCAGGTCGCCGCAGCGATCCTCCAGCGCGCGGGGATCGACGACGTCGAGATCGTCGCGCACGACGTCATGCTAGGCGACCACTACGATCCTGCGAACAAGCGGCTCGTGTTAAGTTCGCAAAACTATCACGGCGATTCTGTCGCGGCGCTCGGCGTCTGCGCGCACGAGTGCGGCCACGCCATTCAACACAAGATCGCCTACGCGCCGCTGCACTGGCGCATGGCTGCGGTGGGAGTCACCACTTATGCCAATCAGATCGTGATGTGGCTGCCGCTGATCGGCATGTTCACCGGCCTCATCCGGCCTTACACGGGAGCACTGATCATGGCTGTCGCATGGGGCGTCATCATGCTTTTCAATCTCGTCACGCTGCCGGTGGAATTCGACGCTTCCAACCGCGCCAAGAGCATCCTCGCTGGCATGGGTTACCTAGGCACGCCCGAGGAAATCGCGGGCGTGAAAAAGACGCTTGATGCCGCTGGCTGGACGTATGTCGCCGCGTTCATCACTTCGCTGGCTTATTTCCTCTGGCACCTCGCGCCGCTGCTGCTCGGTGGTCGGCGGGATGACTAAGAAAGGCGCTCGCGGCTGCATGAATGCTTGGCCGGCGTGGCGCAGGGAAACACAAGTTCCTATCCTCAGCAGACGACGCGCGGCATCGGGCGACCGTGTCCCACGCTGCGCCCGAATCGGTCGTTACCATGAGTGATCCACAAACTGCCGCTGACGGGATGAACGCTGTGCCCGGAAAGATTTCTATTGGCACCGATGGTTTGGGAACTCCGTCGCCGGAACTGCTGGAGCAACGCGCCCGCGAACTCGCATGCACTGACGGTCGCACCGAGGCAAATGAGAGCGACCGCGATCAAGCTCTCGCCGACCTGCTCGGCCCCTCGGATGGCGGCACTCCTGAGGCTGGCCCGGAAGTGGAAAACGTCACCGTGTGGGATGAGTCACCCGACGTGTATGGCATACATACCGGCCGTGTCCTGCCGGAGGACGAAAACAGTATTGCCGTGACATTGGTGGAAGAGGGTTTGGATGAAGCCGACCACAACTCGCGCCTGCAAGCTGTGGAGGCGAACCCGCCGGAGGAAGAAGAATAGGCTGTCGTGTGACCTAACACTAGAGCACACCTCGGTTGCACTGTTGAACTAAGTATCGCGTTCAACATAGCATCGCATGCAAACAAAGGTAGCTTCCTTAATTGCGTTTGCGCTAGGCAGCGCGATTTGCTGTGCGCAATCTGAGTCAGAACCGCCTTGAATTGGTGGCGCGGCGCGAAGAACATCTTCGCAACGTGCAGCGCGCATTGGTTCAGCCGTTGGAAGCTTATCTGCGCAGCTTGGAACCGCTCAAACAACAGTTTGCGCGCGAAGGTAAAGCACAGCCTGCGGCATTTATAGAACGAGAAATAGCCAAAATTAGAAAAGAGCTGGAACAAGCGAGAGCTGCAGCCAGCAATCGGGGAATCATGAGGCTAAAGATCGAGTCTGCGATGTTTGGCGATGTAAAATCAAAGCGTCTGCTGGATATCACGAAATATGTTCAAAAGGCACTTGATGCAGGCTGGGATTCGGTAAGTCTTCGTGGTGACGCCATGGGAAATTCCATTGATCCGGCACCCTTTGTTTCCAAGACAGTTACCATCACTTACACGCTTGGCGGAAAGCGGGCGGAAAAGAGCTTTGCCGACGGTGCGATCCTACGGTTTGCTACCGACCTGCAGTAAGCTAGAACCCGTTTCACTTGGCCAAGCCAGAGTGCCGTGTCGCGTATGGTGCTGCGGAGCGGCGAGAACTTGAGGGACTGTGGTTGAGCAAAGCGAGGCCACGGAAAACAGGTGAGTGCGAACCAGCCGCGTAGCGGTGCAACCCAGTGCGGCATTTTCGTTGCACCGCTACGCGACTGGCACGCTTTCCTGATCCGAACCGTGGCCTCGCTTTGCTTCAACCACGGCTACTCAGGTCAGCGCCGCTCCGCGACTGAAAACAAGTTCGGTCAGCTTGACTGAGTGGGAACTGCTCTTGTTGAAGAGACGCTGTGAAGACGTTTCTTCAAGAGCACGCGGATTGTTCAGTCTTATCACTTCCGAGCCTTGGTTGCCTTCTGCCGCTCTGCCGGAACTTTTGCTTTTCGCACAGTCGGAGTTGGACCAATCGCTTCTTCGGGATACTTCTTGGTCGTAGGCCAGATCAAGCGCCACGGCTGGTGCTTTACGGTGTCGGTTGCCTGCTCGAGGTTTCCGCCGATCGCGGTGAACTGACCGGAAAGGCTGTCCATTGTCTGGTTAAGCTTTTCGGAGGCCGCGCGGAAGTTATGCAGCGTCACGTCGATGTCCTTGTTGTTGGAAAGATTGGCGGTGAACTTTTCTGTGTTCTTCAAGGTTTTCGTCAGAGAGCTGTCTTCACCAGTTAACTTGGAAACATTGGCCAGCGCCTGACCCAGGCGACCTTCGTCGCTGGTAAGATGCTCGACGTTTTCCAGCGAGCGCTGGAGCGGACCATTGTTGCCGGAAAGGGAGTTCAGGTTTGTACCCACTTCGCGAAATTGCCCGAGCAACACCTGCACTTCACCATGTTCCGCCGTTAGTTTGGTGAGGTTCTCCGCGGTGCCTTGGAGGCTATTAAGTGTCTCGGTTACTTTCTTCAATGCGGGATCGATCCTTTCGAGCACCATGGGGATTGCCTGGTCCAGCCCCGCGGGGCGCTCGCCGAGGAAGCGCGCGCCATCCGTGGCGAGCCCCTTCTCTTCCACGCCCGCAGTGAAATCGATGAACTGCTCACCGAGGAGCCCGCTCTGGGTTAACATCACCTTCACGTCTTTGTAGATGCGCGCGGAGCGGTCCACGCGCACCTCGATCAGCACTTCATGCTTGGGAAAGCCGGCCGGACGCTCGGACTCCGGCACCGGGGAGAACAAACGCACGACCTGGCCTACCCTACGGCCAGCGACTGCGACGTTGCCGCCTTGCTTCAAGCCGGCGGCATTTTCGACATAGATCCAGTAAGTGTTTTGCTTCACGAAGACGCCCGGCGCCCCGAGGTAAAGCAACGCGCCAACAAGCACCACAAGCGAGATGACTACCAGCAGGCCGGTGCGGATTTCAGGGCGGAAGATCGTCATACGGAAAGCAGGAAATGAGACGTGAGTAGAAAGCGGTGAGTATCGCTGGCAGGCAGTGCTAAGGAGCGGGAGTTAAGATAGTAAAGTCTGCGGCGGGTGAGTAGCGCGGACAAGTAATGAGGGTGATGGCTGAAGCTATCCGCTCGCTCAGCTATTCTCAGGTTCCGGTTCGGCTTCTCCGGTTTTCGGAGCCGGGTGGCGGTCGGAGGGTGACGCAGGCTCCGGGGCGGGAGATTTGTCCTTCGCCGCCGTGAGCGGGCCAGCGGGCTCGCCTTTGACGAACTGCGAGATGACCGGATCGGGGTGGTGGCGGAACTCCTCCGGCGTTCCCTCCGCGTGGATGCGGCCCTCGTGGAGCATGGCCATGCGGGTGGCTACTTTGAAGGCGCTGTCCATCTCGTGGGTGACGATGATGGAGGCGGCGCCGATCTTTTCGCTGAGCGAAATCATGAGCTCATCGATGGTGGCGCTGGTGACCGGATCGAGGCCGGCGCTGGGCTCGTCGTAAAGGATCAGCTCGGGATCGAGCACGAGGGCGCGGGCGAGGCCGATGCGCTTTTTCATGCCGCCGGAAAGCTCGGCGGGCATCTTCGCGCGGGTCTCGACCATGCCGACCAGCTCGAGCTTTTCCTCCACGATCGCGTCGATCTCCTTGCGCGACTTGTCGGTGAGTTCTTCGAGCGGCAAGGCGAGGTTTTCGCTCACGCTGAGCGAGGAAATGAGCGCGGAGTATTGATAAACCATGCCGATCTTTTGCCGCATGCGGTTGAGCCGGCGCCGGCCCATGCGCGTGACTTCCAGGCGCTTGAACTGCACTGAGCCGCGCTGCGGCTGGAGGATTCCGAGCACGAGCCGCAGCAGCGTGCTTTTGCCGCCGCCGGATTTGCCCAGCACGACGAGCCGCTCGCCTTCACCCACTGCGAGGTCCACGCCGCGGAGGATTTCCTGGGTGCCAAAGGCGAGATAGATATCGCGGAGCTCCGCGATGCACGCGGGCCGTTTCGCACTGCCGGCGTCGGGCGGAGGCGCTTCGGTTTCACTCATTGGAAAAGGGTCGTCTGCACCACGTTGAAGAGGGTATCGAAGGCGATCACGGTCGTGATGGCGGTGACCACGCTGGAGGTCGTCGCGTCACCCACTCCGGCCGCACCACCGCGCACGCCGAGCCCTTTGTAGCAGGCGACGAGGCCGATGATGCCGCCGAAAAGGAAGCTTTTCAGCACGCCGCCGATGATGTCGCGGAGGAAAAGCGCATCGATGGAGCTTTTCCAAAACGTGATGAAGGTAATGTCGAAGGCGGAGCGGGAAATGAGCGACGCGCCCGCGAGCGCGGTGACATCGCTGACCACGACCAGGCACGGCATGAGGAGGAAGACAGAAAGCAGCCGCGGCCCGACCAGCAGCCGGCGCGGTCCGAGGCCCATCGCCTCGATGGCTTCCACCTCCTCCGCCACCGTCATGGTGCCGAGTTCCGCGGTAAATGCCGCGCCGATGCGCGCGGCGAGCATGATGCCGGTCATGAGCGGGCCGAGCTCGCGGGTGAAGGCGATGGAGACAAGATCGGGCACGAGCCTTTCCTGGCCGAAGGCTCGCAGCACGTAGCCCGACAGCAGCGCAAAGGTGAGCCCGATGAAGAACGAAACAAGCGAGACGAGCGGCATCGAGCCCACGCCCGTGCGATCGGTCTGGAGAAAGAGCTGCGACAGCCGGAACGGCAACCGGCGCCGGAAGATGATGTGATCGCCCATCTCCTGCACCGTCTCGACCAGCAGCCAGACGACACTGGAAAGATGCTGGAGCGTGCGGACGATCACGGGGCCGGAATGTCATGGGCAGCCCAGCGGGTTGTCGAGCGGGGAGTGACGCTGAACGGCAGGTGCGGGTGGACGGAAGGCGGCGCTCAGTGCAGCGGCGGCGAGAGGGGCGAAGGCGGCAGAGCTGATGCAAACGCATGCCGCTCTGGCTTTCCGACTAGCGCCGAGGTTCGGACCGCTCTTCCACAGTCCCACGCGTCTCACCCCTCGCCGATCATTCCCTGCCCTCCGCTGCCACGAGCATCGGGGCCGGCCGGCGCAAGTGCGAGACCAGCGACACCGCATCCACCGGTGCTTCACCTGCGGCGGCGGTCCAGTCCACGCGATAAAGCGCGAGCGTGTGCCGGGCATTCTGGGCATTCGGGTTTTCCCCTGCCCACGCGATCACCTCCGGCGTCGCTTCCCGCACGCCGCCGCCGGAGGGCACCCACCAGTCCCACACGTTGCGACCGTAGATCAGCGGGATGCGGGCCGCGCCTGCGCCGCCCGCGCGCCGCAGGAATAGGCTGCCGATGCAGGCGTCCTGCTGCGGCTCATTGCCATCCACAAAAGAAGACGCGACGAGAAAAGAAACGCGCGGCGAGGGACGCGCCGCAGGCAGCCAGCCGCTGGAGCGCGGCAGCATGCGCCCGCTCTTGGTCAGGCGGAAGCTGCGGCCCGCGAGTTGCAGGAGATCGCGCGGGTGAAAGGAAAATCCCTCCGGTTGCGGCAGCTCGGGTGGAAGCGCGGAAAGGTTGTTGTTTTCGCCGCCGGTCCAGTCCTCCGCAAGCGGCACATTGGCGCAGCGGCCGAGACTGATCCCGGCCGGGCTCGGCAACGTGGCGGCCGCGGCGCGCAGGCCGGAATCCTCCGCGCTGCCGTGCTCGCGGCGCAGCGCCTGCCACGCGGCGAGGTTGGCGGCTTCCGCCTCGGCGTAGCGCGGCAGGCGCGCGAGATCGTGTGGGTGGAGGCC
>CAXSDZ010000069.1:2769-4168 GCA_964235505.1 uncultured Chthoniobacteraceae bacterium | reverse complement strand
GCTTCCGCCTCGGCGGTGCGGCCGAGGTGCGCGAGCGCTTCCGCCTTTCCCAGCGCAAACCAGCTCGCACCGGCTTTTCCCGCGGCACGCGCTCCGTCGCACAGCGCGAGCGCCTCTGCCCAGCGCCCGAGCACGCAGGCCTGCGCTGCCTGCACCGCGCGCGGCAGCGCCGCGCCGCGCCACGCCGCCAGGATCGCGCCCTTCGACCGGGCGGAGGCATAAAGCGAGCTGAACCGCGCCTGCGCGCCGAGCTCGGCCGCGGCGAGCAGCAGGTCGGTCTCGGGATCCTCACCGCGCCCGCGCGCGTGCCGCAGCTCCGCCTCCAGGGCGCGCCACCCGAACTCCTCGCACGGCTGCGCCTCCACCAGCGCGCACGCCGCCGCGAAGCGCCCCGCCAGCGCCTCGGCAACGGCTGCAGGCTCACCGTGCTCCCGCATCAGCGAGCTGCCGGCATCGAAGGCTCTGATGCGCCGCTGTTCATTCCGCTCGTCGGTCGAGGCGACCGTCAGCGTGTGGCCGTCCGCGCTCCAACCGGTGGCGACAACGTCCGGCGGAAGAGTGTGGCTGATGAACCAGTTCTGGCTGCCCTGCGCGACATTGAAAATGCGGCACGTGCCGTCCGTGCCCACGGTGGCGATACGCGAGCCATCCGGGTGCCAGCCGAGCGCGGAAACCGGGCCGACGTGCGCGAGCGCAGGGCGCAGGGCGCGGCCGTTGCGGGTATCCAGCCACGCGAGCACGCCGGTGCTGCCGCCGAGCGCGAGCAGCGTGCGATCGGCATTCAGCGCCGCGCAGCGCACCGCGCCGAGGCCGGCGGGCAGCGGCGCCACCACGTGCGGCTCCTCGCCGGGGCGGGCGAGATCGGCGGTGAGAAACTGCGGCGCGCCTTTCCCATCCGGCGCCACCAGGCCGAGCACCTCGCCGCGGCCGAGCGAGCCAGCCCAAACCGCCTTTTCCGCGCCGGCGATCGGCCGCGCTTCGCCGCCCTCCGCGGGCAGGATGCACCAGCCTACAGGCGTGCGCGCCAGCAGCCGGTGCGCGTCCGGCAGCCACGCCACGTCGCTCGCTTCCACCAAATCGGTGCGCGCCCCGCTCTGGCCATCGCTCAGCCGCCACACCGCGAGCGCGCGGCCGGGGCAGGCGGCGGCAAGGGATTGCCCATCCGGGCTCCACGCCAGCCGCGCCCCGGCGAAGTGCGCCGCCGGATCGCGCGGCGCCGGCAGCGGGCGGCTCCACAGCGGTTGCCAGGTGCCGCCGGCGAGCACTTGCACTTCATCGCTGCCGAGCAGCACGGCGAGTTTCCGCTCCTGCGGATGCCACTGCGCGGCGACCGGCCGCGCGGGCAGCGTCACATCGGAGATTTCGGGTGAATGCCGCAGGTGATCCCACGCGCGCAGCG
>CAXSDZ010000069.1:0-2759 GCA_964235505.1 uncultured Chthoniobacteraceae bacterium | reverse complement strand
CGGAAAGCAGCCGCTCGCGCCCGCCGGCGCCGAGCCAGCACAGCGCGGCGACGCGGCCGCGGTGGCCGAGCAGCGCCGCGCGCGAGCGGGCGCGGCTGCGGGTGTCGAGCAGCAGGATCTTCCCATCGATGCCGCCGACCGCGACGGTGTCGCCTTCGGGCGACCAGGCGTAGGCGGAAGCGCCCGGGGTGAAGGAATTCGGCAGCCACGCGGAGTCGTTGGACGTCTGCGGATTCCAAAAGCGCATCGGCAGCCCATTCATCGCGAGCGCGATCTCGTAAGCCCCGGGACGCCACGCCAGCGCAGACTCCTCGACGTTCAGGTCAAACTCGTGCTCGGGCACAGGCTCGTCGCCCTTCACCAGGAAAATCCGGGCCGGCCCTCCGAGCACCACCGCGAGTTCGCTGCCATCGCCGCGCCAGCGCAGCGTCTGCACGGACCCGGCTTTGCGCGCCTGCCGCAGCGGCGTCCCGTCTTCGCGCCACCACGCCACCACGCCATCGCCGCCGCCGCTGGCGAGCACGGCATCGGCGGGGGGAAAATCGACCGCGGCGCCCGGGCCGGCGTGCGCCTTCCAGCGCTTCCGCTCCTGCCCGGTGGCGGGATCCCACACCGCGACTTCGCCATTGCCCAGCCCAGTGGCGAGGAGGCCCGAGGCGCTCCAGCCGAGGCAGCGCACGGGGCCTGTGCCCGCGCGCCACGAGCGCACCTTTTCCAGCGTGTCGCAGCTCCAGACCGACACCTCGCCGGCTTCGCCCGCGACGGCCGCGAGCTTCTCGTCCGGGCTCACCGCCATCGCCCGCAGAGGCTGCGTGGAGGCCGCCTGCGCCGCCCCTTCCGTGTGCAGCAGCGCATCGGCAAAGAACCATTCCCAGCCGCGCCGATCGCGCTCGCCCGGAGCTGGGCGCTGGCGGAGGATCGCCTCGCGCGCAGCCTCCGTGCGGTCCTGCGCCACGTCGGCGGTGACGGTCATCATGTCGGCGACGTAGAGCCGGTCGCGCGCGACTTCGCGCTCCACCTCGAGATCGGTGGCGTGCTGCGCCACGGCGAGGCGCGCGCTTTGCGAGGCCATGAAGGCGACGCCGAGCGCACCCACCAGCGCCAGGGCGACGGCCGCTCCCACGAGCGCCGCGCGCAGGCGGCGGCGCTGCACGGCGAGCGCGCGGGCCTGCTCCACGGCGCGCCGGGCGGCCTTTTCCGCGGCGTGCAGCGCGGCGCGGCGCGCGTCCAGAGTTTCCAGCCGCTCGGCCACGGTGAGCGCGCTGGCGAAGCGTCGCTCCGGGTCCACATCCACGCACTGCGCGATGTCTTCGGCGAGCAGCGGATCGGCGATATCGCGCAGCCAGCCCGCGCCGAGCGGACGCTCGAAATTGCCGATGACCATCTGGTAAAGCAGCACGCCGAGCGAAAAGATGTCGCCCTGCACGGAAGGCGGTTTCCCCACGAGATATTCCGGCGCGGAGTAGAGCTGCGTGCCGGTGTGGCTCGGGTCCACGGACATCGTCCAGGCGGCGGAAGAGGTCATCTCCAGCTCCAGTTCCGAGAGCGCCGATTTGTCCGCGAGCACACCGATCCCGAAGTCCGCCAGCCGCGGCTGCACCATGCCATCGGGGCGCTCTTCGATGAAGATGTTCGAGGGCTTCACATCCTTGTGGATGATGCCGACGGAATGCGCCGCTGCGAGCGCGCGCGCGATCCGCGCGACGAGATCGAGCCGGGCGGCAAGCGGCAGCCCGCCCGCGCGCATTTTCGCCTTCACCCAGTCGCTCAGCATGCCGCCCGGGCAGTAGGCGCTTTCGAGGAAAAAGGGCGGCGCCTCGAGCTGCACCTCGTGCAGGGTGGCGATGTCCGGCCGAGCCCCGAGCGCGTGGCGGATGAGGCGGAAAAGCAGCACCTCGCGCTTGAACGAGCGGAGCCGCACGGCATCGAAGCAGAACTTGAAAACGCGCTCCTCCCGCGTCCCGCGATTTTCCGCCAGCCACACTTCGCCGAAGCCGCCCTCGCCCAGCGCGCGCTGCAAAAACCAGCCCGTGCGCTTCGGCACTTCCAGACCCTTCGCGGGTCGCCAGCCGAGCGTCGCCTCTTCCTCCGCGGAGACGGAGCGCTGCGCCCATTGGGAGTCTTTCGGCCGCGCGAAGGGCGCTTCTCCGCGCTCGCCGACTTCAAAGATTTCCACCGTCCCTTCCAGCCCGCGGATGAGGTAAGCGCCGTGCGCTTCCCACCGCAGCTCGCGCTGCTCCCCCGCCGGCACGCCAGCGATGGCTTTCACAAACTGCCGCGCATCATCGAAGACCGAGCGCGTGAGCAAAATCTGCCCGCCCAAGGCCATCGACAGGACGCGCGACGCGAGGTTCACGGGGGCGCCGACGGTGCTCGGCATCTGGTGTGGCGACGTGATGTGCAGCACTTCGCCCTGGTGAATGCCGACGCGCACCCGCACCTGCCGATCGATGCTCCACGCTTCGCGGCGCAGCAGATTTTCAAAGCGCAGCGCCGCCGCGACCGCATCGCTGGGCCGGCGGAAACGCGCCATGTAGCCGTCGCCCGTGTGCTTTTCCACCTCGCCCGCCCGCACCGAGCCGAGCGCCTCGTAGAAGAGTTCACCGTGGCGCGTGAGCACTTCCGCATACCGCTCCGTGCCGAGGTGCTGCTCCAGCGCGACCGAGCCTTCGATATCGGTGAACATGATCGCCTCCACCACGCGCGCGCCGCTCGGTTTCTGAGCTGGCGTCGGGGCCGCGCTGGCACCAGGCGTGCCA
>CAXSDZ010000068.1:18276-19922 GCA_964235505.1 uncultured Chthoniobacteraceae bacterium | reverse complement strand
GCATAGGGGCAAAACTTCCGCCGCCTTCCCACAGAGGCAAACGGCTTTTGCTCTAGCGAGCGGCTTTCTTTTCGCCGCGTAGGATGGTGCTGCCTTCCATGAGTCTGGCGGCGAGTTGCTGGAAGTGTTCTTCTTTCATGGGTATTCGGTTTGGATGATAGCTTTGAGAACGTTAAGTTGAGCGGATGTGAGGTCGTCCTGCTCGTCCTTCGGGTAAGCGAGGAAGAAGAGGATCGTGCTGCTGGGGACGTGCTAGTAGGGTGGCACGCAAACCACCGCGTTTGCCCCGCCCGGAGGCAGCCCCGTGGGTTTTGTCGCCCCGGCGAAAGGGTGATCAACTCTTGGGGGCTTGCACATTCCTGAGCCGCTTCAAAGGTGGCGACTTCGCAAGCAAAGCTTCGGGTTCTAAATGGCAGTCGCGGCGGCATTCGAACCAGCACTCGCGGCGCGCTTAACATAGCAGTCCTGAGCGAAGCCGAAGGCTGCCTCTGCCAGATGGACTACGCGACCGTTGATGTGAAATGGCACCCGTGGCGAGGTTCGGATTGGATGACCGTCTGCCCAACTTTGGCCCTTTGCCGTTGTGACGGCAGCGCCGTATTTTGCCGCGATGAACGTCGAAGAACTTAAAACCGAAGCCGCCAAGCTCCCGCCGAATGATCGTTTCGCGCTCGCGGAGTGGATCGAGCGGAATGAGGACATTCGCGAGTTGCGCCATGCGGCGCTCGTTCGAGAAATTGAGGTCGGCATCGATGAGCTAGATCGCGGGGAATGCGTCGAGTGCAAGGATGACGCGGAGTTGCGGGGATTCCTCGACGGCGTGAAGGCCCGCGGGCGTGAATTGCTCAATGCGCGGAAAGCTTCCGCGGCGTGACCCTCTACCGCATCGCGCGTGCGGCTCAGCGCGACCTCGACGAAATCTGGTGCTACATCGGTTCCTTCGATGTGCGCGCTGCCGACCGTTGGCTCGGCGCGGTCGAGCATCGCTTCAAGGTTCTCGCAATCCATCCTCAAGCTGGCCAAGCACGTCCTGACCTTGCCCCGGAACTCCGCTTTCTGACGGTGGGCAACTACCTCATCTTCTATCAGCCAATCCAGAACGGTATGGAGATCGCGCGGATCATCCATGGCGCACGCGACTACGGGCCGGAGTTTTTCTGACCTCCTATAACGTTGCTCGAGAGATTTCCCCACAGGTGCTGCCGGATTGTCGGCACCGATGGGCCTTTTCCCTTCTCAAGCTGCTAGCGCGCACCGGCGGAAGCAGCCGTTCGAGCAACGGCGGATTGCTCTTGCGGAGCACGCGCAGCGACTGGCGCAGTTCCCAGCCGCTTACGCTGAGATCATTCGTGATCGGCTGCTCGGGGTTGCGGTGACCGCCGCTTATTACGCTGCGCTGATTTTCGGACTTCAACGGGTGCCGTCCGCGCATTGGTTCACCGCGATGTTTCTGGAGCGCGGCGTCGCGCCGTATGTCACGATGCTGTTGTTCTTCTGGGCGCTCGCGATCCTGTTTTTGGAAGTCGCGGAAACTTGCCTTTCAAGCCGAGGCGCTCCGGCTTTCGGCGGTGCCGCAGCAGCCGGAGTTTCTGCTCAATCGCGAGACGGCGCGCGGGGTGCTGGCGCGGGTGCATTCGCTGGTCGGT
>CAXSDZ010000068.1:0-18266 GCA_964235505.1 uncultured Chthoniobacteraceae bacterium | reverse complement strand
GCCGGGCATTTCCTGCTCCTCAACCGTATCGAGCGCACGCTCTCGAACTTGCAAAACATCGGCCAGGTGAGCGATGTCGCGACCATCCTGCGCAACCAGGCGGACTACGATGAGGAGCAGATCGCGTCGAGCTACAGCCTCGTGCATTCCTTTCTGTGGGCGATCCCGGTGCTGGGTTTTATCGGCACAGTGATCGGCTTGCGCGCGGCGATCGGCGCGCTCGGGATCACGCTGGAGGCGGGCGGCGACCTGGTCTCAATCCGGCAGGGGCTTCAGGCGGTGACGGCGGGTCTGGCAACAAAGTTTGAAACGACGCTCGTCGCGCTCATCTGCGCGGTGATCCTCCAGGTCCTGCTCGCCTTTCTGCAAAGCCGAGAAAGCGAGTTTCTGGATGAGTGCAACGACCCCTGCCACGCGCACATCGCCTCGAAGCTGAATCTGACGGAGGCACCGGCGGCGGCATGAAAGGGCGGTTTCAGCGCGGACGGGTGGCGGGCGTCAGTCCGTTCTTCGCCTTCCAGGACATCGTCACTTCGGCGATGGCGGTGATTATCACGATCGTCATGCTGCTGGCGCTGGACATGGGCGATCGGTCGCAAGCGCGCCCGGGGGAACCGCAGGCGCCGGGGCTGCGCGAGGTGGATGCGCTACGCGAGGGGAGGGAGGCTGCTGCGGAGACGCTGGGCAAGCTGCGGATGAACGTCAGCGCGGCGGTGGTCGAAAGTGAGCTGGCGAAATGGCGGACGCAAATCGCCGCGGCGGCTGCGCAGTTGAAAAAAGCGGAGGAGGAAGCGGCGCGCAGTCTCGCCGCGATGCGGGAGGCGGAGGCGCGTGCAAAGGAGGCGCAGCTTCTTGCCGAGCAGGCGAAAAAGAATCAACTCTGGCTTATCCCGGATCGCACGCAGACCAGCAAGGAACCGGTGCTCGCCATCACCGCGGCGGACCTGGAGCGCGCAGACGTTGCGTTGCGCGCTTGGGGCGAGCTTTTTTCCATTGAGGATCACGTGCGTCAGACGCTCGCGGTGTTCGAGGGAATGCGCGCGGCGGCCACATGCCCGGACCGCTGGTATCCACGCGCCTCGCTCCGGGGGAGCGGGGAAACTGCGGGGAGCACAGGGCAAAAGTAGAGGCAGACTGGCTTGTGTTCTCCCCGTGTGCCCTGTGCTCCCCGGGGTTCATCCACCGACTCTAAGCTAGTTTGCGCTGGCGAGTTGATCGCTTGCTGGCAAGTTGTCCGCCCGTCAAATCCGGGCGGTGCGCCCGTTTGCTTTGTCCGTCCCATGATGAGTGCCCATTTCCGTCTTTTTCCCGCTGCGATTGCCGTCGTGCTTTGCACCGGAGTTGGCTGCAAACGGCAGGAGATTTCCGTCTATACCGCGCCGAAGGATGCGCCTGCGGTGGCGCCGAAAACGGCGTCTGCGCCGGGCGGTGATCGTGCCGAACCCGAGGACGCGCCGCGCAGCGAGCCGCCGCAGCGGGCGCGACCGGGTGTGAAGTGGGGCGCGCTGCCGGCGGGCTGGCAGCAGACGGAAGCGGGGCAGGTGAGCGCGGCGAATTTTGCGATCAAGAGCGAGGCGGGCGAGGCGACGGTGAACATCACGCCGCTGCCGAATCTCGCCGGGCGCGAGGCAATGGTGGTGAACATGTGGCGGAGCCAGGTGGGCCTGCCGGAGCTCGCGCAAAGCGAGCTGGCGACCGCGCTCCAGCCGGTGGATGTGGCGGGCGGAAAGGGTCAGCTTTTCGAGATCGAAGGACCGCGCGAGGGGAAGCCGACGCGGATCGTGACGGCAATGGCGCATGAGCCGGACGCGAGCTGGTTTTACAAGCTTTCCGGCGATGAAGCGGCGGTGCAGGCGGTGAAGCCGGTGTTTCTGGAGTGGATCAAAACAGTGCGGGTCGGCGGAGAAAGCGGCGGCACGAGCGCGGCGGCAGCGGCATCGCCCATCGCACAGCCCGCCGCCTCGGCACCGCCCGCCGCGCCGCGCGAAGAGTTCCGCTGGACGGTGCCCGCAGGCTGGCAGGCAGTCGCGCCAGGGCAGATGCAAGCTGCGAAGTTTTCCGTTCCTCCGGCGGCTGCGGGAGGCAAGGCGGAAGTGGCTGTGAGCACTTTTCCCAGTGACACCGGCGGGACGCTGGCGAACGTGAATCGCTGGCGTCGGCAAATGGGTCTTGCGGACGTGGATGAAGCCGGCCTCGCTGCCGTCACGAGCCCGCTGGATGCGGCACTGCCTGGCGCGGTGCTCGCCGATTTAGCTAAAGAAAACCGCCGCATGCTCGGCGCGATCGTGCCGCGCGAAGGCGTCTGGTGGTTCTACAAAATGACCGGCGACGCCGAGGCGGTGAACGCTGCGCACGAGGCGTTTGTCTTCTTCGCCAAATCCGCGCCGTGACCGCAGATGACGAACAATTTTTTAACCGCGGATGGCGCGGATGGATTTTCTTCATGCCGACTGTTTCCGTGGGCCTTCGCGCCCTCGCGCATTCACACTCTTCCTCTTATCCCTGCTCTCTTCCCGAAGCTTGGGGGTGAGAGTGCGAATTCGATGGGGCGCTTTCGCACACTGCAAAATCCATCCGTTTCCATTCGCGCCATCCGCGGTTAAATTCCCCATCCCTTTTCATCTGCGGCCTAGGCTGCGGCGTTTCGTTATTCCGCTCTTCATGAACTCCCGCTTTTGGAAATTCTTCGCCTCGCTGCGGCTCACGGTGGTCTGCCTGGCGCTCGGGCTGGTGCTCGTTTTCCTCGGCACGCTGGCGCAGGTGCATGAAGGTCTTTTCCTCGCGCAGGATCGGTGGTTCCGCGCGTTTTTCGTCCTGCGGCAGGGCGGCGATCCGTGGTGGGTGCCGCCGATCTATCCGGGCGGCTATCTCATCGGTGTGACGCTGCTCGTGAACCTTCTCGTGGCGCAGACGAAGCGCTTTCAATGGTCGAAGAAGAAGTTCGGCATTCACCTCACGCACTTCGGCATCGTGCTGCTGCTGGTGGGCCAGCTCGTGACGGACATGCTTTCGGAGGAAAGCCACATGAGCTTCAACGAAGGCGAGACGCGGAGCTTTTCGGAGTCGCATCAGGACAACGAACTCGTCTTCACCACGGACGCGGCGGCGGGGCAGGAGGAGGTCGTTTCCATCCCGGAATCGACCGTGGCCCGCGGCGGTGAGATCGCGCATTCGAAGTTGCCGTTCACGCTGCGAGTGAAGGAATATCACATCAACGGCGAGGTGCTCTCGCACGCGGCGGTGACGGAGGCGGCGGGCAAGCTCACGACGGCGCTGGCGACGGTGGAAGGGCAGTTCGCCACGGTCGATGGGCTCGTGCCGCAAGCTGAGCGCGCGCAGGAAAGCGAAGGCCGCGCGGCGGTGTGGCGCGCGGCGCTGAAGGCGATCGGCGAGACGGACACGGGCGATCTCGTGGCAGCGGCGGGGCGCGTGGCGGCGCAGCCGGAGCGCGAGGGAAAGCTGCGCGAGGAGCTAAAGACGCGCTTCCAACGCGAGATGATCGAACGCTTTTCCGCCCAAAACGCCGAGATGCGCTACGCGGCGCAGAAGCTCGCAAAGAAGGAAGCGGTGGATGCGGATGCGCTCCCGCCTGCGGCGAGCAGCGGCGCGGGGCAGCGGGCCTCGGCCTTTCCGCAACCGGAGACGCGCGCGAGCGACAGCAAGAATTTTCCGTATGCCATCGTGGAGGTCGTGCCGAAATCGGGCGCGAGTCTCGGCACCTGGCTGGTGTCGCCGTGGCTGCACCCGCAGGAGATCGCGGTGGAGGGCAAAACCGTTCGCGCGCAGTTCCGGCCGGTGCGCATTTATCATCCCTTTGCGGTCACGCTGCTGAAGACGACGCACGAGGTTTATCGCGGGACGACGATCCCGAAGAATTACCAAAGCCGGGTGCGCCTCAACAACCCGCAGACGGGCGAAGCGCGCGAGGTGGATATCTACATGAACAACCCGCTGCGCTACGCCGGGCTCACGTTTTACCAGTCGCAAATGGACAAGTTTTCGCTGCCCGGTTTCAGCGGGTTGCAGGTGGTGCGGAATCCCGGCTGGATCACGCCGTATCTCGGCTGCATCCTGGTCGGCGGCGGGATGGTGTATCAGTTTTTGTTTCACCTCATCGGCTTCATCTCGAAGCGCCGCGCGCCTGTCGCAGTGCCGGCAAAATCAGGTGGTGCGCGCAAGAAGCCGAGCGCCGCGAAAGAGCGGGATTTGGCGAGCCACGGGTGAAGGCCGCGCGTCGCGAACCGCGAAAACTTTTGATGAAAGCGCAGAGACGGGGAGGACGCAGAAATTTCGTCGATACGCGTCGTGCCTTCCTCTCTGCGGCCTCTGAATCTCTGCGTCTCTGCGTTTTAAAAATGACCGTCACCCTCACACCGACATGACCTCGAAAAAGTGGCTCCCCTTTCTCCTCCCCGGTATTCTCGCGCTCTGGGTGCTCGGCGCTGTGCGCGTGCCCAAGGACAAACCTGACGCGTTCGCCGTGCAGGAATTTGGGCGCCTGCCGGCGGTCGCGAATGGCCGCTTCCAGCCGCTCGATTCCCTCGCGCGCAACTCGCTCCTGCAACTGCGCGAAAAGCAGACGGCGAATCTGGAGCCGTGGAAAGGCAACTTCTCGCGGCCGAAAATCATCAGCGCCACCGAGTGGCTGCTTGCGATGACAACTAAGCCGGAGCTCGCCGACACGTGGCCGATCATCCGCATCGATAATCCCGACCTGAAAGGCCTGCTCGGCCTGCCGATGGATGTGGACCCGGAGAAGCAAACCGACGGCAAGCACTACGCTTGGAACCAAGTGAAAGCGAAACTCGAAGCGCTGCAAAATGAAGCGCGCCGCGTGCAGCCGCTGGACAATTCGCACCGCACGCCCTTCGACCAGGCGGTGCTGCATCTCTGGAGCGGCGTCGGGCTTTACATGCGGCTGCAAAACGCGATCCAGCCGCAGAACGCGCGCGACTGGGAAAAGGAATACGAAGCTTACCTGAGCAATGTGAGCGCCGGTGTGACCGCGGCGCGCGCGCAGCAGGCCGGGCAGCAGTTTGACAAGGAAGCGCTCGACCGGCTGGTCGGCGATCTCGGCCGTTTCGACGCGATGCGCCAGCTCGAGCCGCCGCTGCTCGTGCCGCCGCAGGCGCATGCCGGGCACGATCACGGCGTGGACGAGTGGACGCGCATGGGCGACGCGCTGATGGAAACCGCGCGAGGTGAAGCGCCGCCCTTTGCCATCGCTGCCTACGCGCGGATGGCGAGTGCATATCGCGACGGGCGCGTGGCGGATTTCAACGCTGCCGTCGCCAGTTACCGCACCGCGCTGGGCCAGGAATTTGCGCCGCAGCTCACGAAGACTTCGCGCGAGCAGCTCTTCAATTTCTTCGAGCCTTTTTACAAAGCGATGACACCGCTGGTGCTCGCCTTCGTGCTCGTGCTCGTCTTTTGGCTGAACCCGGCGCGGCTAGATGTGTGGCGGCGCAGCGCGGTGTGGCTGGTCGTGCTGGCGCTGCTGCTGCAAACCGCCGGGCTGCTTTTCCGGATGATTTTGGAAGGGCGCCCGCCGGTCACGAATCTCTACTCCTCCGCGGTGTTCATCGGCTGGGGTGCGATGGTGCTGGGCCTCGTGCTGGAGGCGTTTTGGAAGAATGGCATCGGCGTGGTGATCGCATCCACGCTTGGTTTCATCGGCCTCATCATCGCGCATCACCTGAGCCTGACGGGCGACACGATGGAGATGATGCGCGCGGTGCTCGACACGAACTTCTGGCTGGCGACGCACGTGGTGATCATCACGCTCGGTTACGCGAGCACCTTTGTGGCCGGCTTTCTGGCGATCCTCTACATCGTGCTCGGCGTCTTCACCCCTCTGCTCGGACGCGCGCTCAATGCGAAGCAGGCGGCTGCCGCAGGCGGCACGGTGAGTGTCGGCGGAGCAAAGGACAGCAGTATCGGCGTAGGTAAATCGCTCACGAAAATGGTCTATGGCATCATCTGCTTTGCCACACTGTTTTCCTTTGTCGGCACGGTGCTCGGCGGCATTTGGGCAGATCAATCGTGGGGCCGCTTCTGGGGTTGGGACCCGAAGGAAAACGGAGCCCTGCTCATCGTGCTTTGGAACGCGCTCATCCTTCACGCGCGCTGGGGCGGCATGGTCCGCGAACGGGGGCTGATGAATCTCGCCATCGGCGGAAACATCGTCACCGCGTGGAGCTGGTTCGGCGTGAACATGCTCGGCATCGGCCTGCATTCCTACGGTTTCATGGATGCGGCGTTCTGGTGGCTCATGGCATTTGTCGCCACGCAACTCCTGCTCATCGCCTGCGGCTCCCTGCCGCTGCGGCTGTGGCGGAGCTTTGGAGATAACAGCGGCCCAGGTGCGGCACCACCCTCTGGCGCAGTGCCGGCCTGACCTCGGCAGCGGGGTGCTGCCGGCCATTTCTGCATTCGACGCGCGGGGTGCCGCTCGCTAGAACGACGCCCCGCTTTTTTCGACATGCAAGACTCCGACACTCCCGACCGCTCCCTGGCCACGCTCACTTTCGATCTTTCGCGCGAGCCGGTCCCGACCGATGCGGGCGCAAACCCATTCCGGCTCGTGGTCGATCCTGTGATGCGCGTGAAGCTGCGCCGCGCGCTTTTCGACCTCATCGAAAGCCACGACACCGAGCTCGCCCGCTATGTCTCAGACGGCTCGCTCGCGCTGGAATCCTACAAGGAATACATCGAGCTTTTCGCCCGCTCCCTGCGCGACACGATGGCGAGCAAGGAGGGCATCACCTTCTTGCTGGAGGCCTGCGGCTTCCGTGTGGACAAGGAAGAGATCAACCTCCAGCCCGAGACGCGCTGGCGGGTGACGCGGGAGTGAGCGGGGAGTAGAGTTGATGGTTGAGAGTTGAGGGCGAATGGCTGCAAGCTGCCGGGCCGCATGTGCGATCACGAGGATCGCGCTCGCTACAAAGGTTACCGCTCCGCTTTTACATTCCGCATGAACGATCCCGCCACCATCTCCCTCACCCGCGACGTGGAAGCGGTGCAAATCCCAAGCGGCAACGCCATCACGCTGGCAGCCGGGACGGAGGTCGGCATCACGCAGGCTCTCGGCGGCACTTACACCGTGCATGTCGCGGGGCAGGGCGGGCTTTTCCGCATCAAGATGCAGGATGCCGATGCGCTCGGAAAAGAAATCGCCGGCGAGCACCGGATGGCGGAAGGCGATTACGAGGAGGCGAAAGTGTGGGAGCAGCTCCGCAACTGCTACGACCCGGAGATCCCCGTGAACATCGTCGATCTTGGCCTTATCTACTCCCTCGACACGGAGGAAGACCCGAGCGGCAAAGGCAAGCAAGTCAGCGTGGCGATGACCCTCACCGCGCCCGGCTGCGGCATGGGACCATCGCTCGCGTCGGACGCGGAGGCGCGCATCCTCACCGTGCCCGGCGTGGCCAGCGCGAATGTGTCGCTCGTGTGGGACCCGCCGTGGTCGCCGGACCGCATCTCCGAGGCTGGGAAAGAGAAGCTCGGGATGGTGTAGCAAAGCAGTCGAGGGACGAGCGCTGAGAGTCGAGGGCCTGCGGAATTTCCGGCAGGTTCAGGCCCTCGACTCTCGCCCCTCGCCCCTCGTCCTCCCCATGCGCACCGCCTTTGTCCTCGGCGCCGGGCTCGGCACGCGCTTGCGGCCGCTCACGCTCGTGCGGCCAAAGCCGCTCATCCCCGTCTGCAACCGGCCGCTCATCACGTATGCTTTCGATCACCTGCTGGCGCACGGCGTCGAGCGCTTCGTGGTGAACATGCACTGGCGCTCGGAGGTGTAGGCGCGCGAGTTCCCGGACGGCACGTATCGCGGCGCGCCGATCGCCTTTCGCGATGAGCAGCCCGAGGTGCTGGAAACCGCGGGTGGCATCAAGAACGTGGAAGACCTGCTCGGCGACGAACCCTTCATCGTCTATAACGGCGACATTCTTTCCAATCTCCCGCTGCAGCCCGCCCTCCGCGCGCACCGCGAGCACGGGAATGAAGTGACCCTCGTCCTGCGCTCCAAAGACGGCCCGCTGCAAGTCGCCTTCGACGAAGCGAGCGGGCGCGTCCCCGACATCGGCCGGCGGGTCGATCCCGCGAGCGACCCGCGGTTTCTTTTCACCGGCATCTACCTGGTCCAGCCCGAGTTCCTCGCCCGCATCCCCGCCGGGCAAAAGCTCAGCGTCATCCCGATCTTTTGTGAAATGATCCGCACTGGCGCAAAGCTCGGCGGCGTGCTGATCGACGAGGGCCACTGGTGGGATCTCGGCAGCCGCGAGCAATACCTCGCCGTCCACCAGCACTTCGCCACCCCTGCCGACGCGGGAGATCCTTCGACGTTCGACATTTCCCCACCCTCGGCTCGCATTTCCCATTTCCCATCTCCCGCCGCTCCCTGGATCGCCCCCAGCGCCCGCATCCACCCCACCGCCGAGCTCTCCGGCGCCACCGCCATCGGCCCCGATGCCACCATCGGCGCCGGCGCGCGGCTGCGCGATTGCATCGTCTGGAATGGTGCCGAAGTCGCTCCTGGAGCTGATTTGACGGCCTGCGTCATCACCGACAGCGCCCGCGTCTCAGGCCGGCATGCCCAAGCAGACCTTTGACAAAACGGCACGCATGCTGCATCGCCTTCGCCCCGTCTCCGAAGAACCCCTCACGTCCGTCTCCACTTCACCCCTTCCCGCCGCCATGGTCGCCCAGCTCATCGATCGCACGCTCACCCGCTTCCCCCGCTTTGCCGAGCAGAGCATCGACGTCCAGCCGCTGGAAAAAGGCGGCTCGGACCGGAAATTCTACCGCATCCAGATCGCCGGGAGCGCCTCCCTCATCCTCGCGAAATACGGCAGCCAGCGGGAAGAAAACCGCCACTACGTCGCCATCGCGCGCTTCCTCCACGAGATCGGCGTCCACGGCCCGGAGATCTTTTTTCACGATGAATCCGAAGGCCTCATCTGGATGGAAGACCTCGGCGAGCGCGACCTCTGGAGCTACCGCGAGGAGCCTTGGCCCGTGCGCCGCGCCCTCTACCAGAGCACCCTCGACCAGGCGCTCGCCCTCCACACCCGCGCCCACACCGCCACGCCCGCCGAGCCGCCGCAGCTTCAGATCGAGTTCAATGCCGAGCTCTACCGCTGGGAGCAGGCTTACTTCCTGGAAAACTGCCTCGGCCGCGCCTTCGGCCTCGCGCCGGGGGTGATCGGAGAGCGCTGCTGCCGCCCCGCGCTCGACGCCATCGCCGAGCGCCTCAACGCCGAGCCGCGCGTCTATGTCCACCGCGATTTCCAGTCGCAGAATGTCGTGATCAAAGACGAGGAAGCCTTCCTCATCGACTTCCAAGGGATGCGCCCCGGCCTCGTCCAATACGACCTCGCCTCGCTGCTCCACGATCCCTACGTCCAGCTCCCCGCCGCCGAGCGCACTGAGCTCCTCGCCTACTACCTCGCCCAGCGGACCGCCCTCGGCCACCCCACGCCGGAGCACTTCGAGGAGATCTACGATCTCTGCGCCATGCAGCGCCTCATGCAAGCGCTCGGCGCCTACGGCTTCCTCGGCCTCGTAAAAGAGCGCCCCGAGTTCCTCGCCCACATCCCCGCCGCCCTCGCCTCCCTGCGCGAAGTCGTCGCCCGCATCCCCGGCCTGGAAACCCTCCGCGCCCTCCTCGCGACGCTCCCCGCGGGACGTTGAACTCGGAGCTTGCTTGACGTGACCTACTTATTCTTGACCGGGCAATCGCAGACAGCTTTCCCGGCTGCCGTCGCGTGCCGGCATGAGGCTGAAACGCAAAGCGCTAAAAACTTGCGAACGATAAATTTGACGCCGGGCAACTTTCGACGTTAACAAGCACCGCGTTCCCGAACTCCGTCCCTGCTTTTTGCCATTCCGTCATTCGTTGCCCCCAATTCATCCTTCAAATCCCAGCACTGATATGTTTCGTAAAACTCTCGCAACCGCCAGCCTCCTCGGCCTCGCTCTCGCCGGCCTAGCCCACGCCGATCTCAGCGGCTTCGCAAATTTCACCGCTAACGGCGTCGCCGCAATCAATGGCGGCACCCTGACGTTGACGACTGCAGGCGGTCAGGTTGGCAGCGGCTTCAGCAACATTGTGCAGTCGTATGCGATGGGGTTCACATCCAAGTTCACCTTCCTTGCGACCAATGAAGTGGGCGGCGGAGCAGACGGCTTCACCTTCACCCTGCAGAATGACATCCGCAATGCGAGCGCTCTCGGCGGTGGTGGTGGCGATAAGGGCTATTCTGGAGGTTCTGCCGTGACCCCAAGCGTGGCGATCGTGGCGAACAACTTCAACGGCTCGAGTTTGAGCGCGGGCAGCAACGGCAGTCAGAATAGCTTCACAGGTGGCGGCGGCGACACTACCGCCAGCGGAGTCGATTTCGGCGCGCCGACGCCTGTGAATGTCACGGTGACTTACAACCCGAACCTTAACGGGGGACAAATTTCCTTTAACGCCGTGCAAGGCGCTGGGGCCTACAACACCACCTTCAATACGGGGAACCTGACCACGATTCTCGGCGGAACAACGGCACGGGTGGGGTTCTCTGCCGGCACAGGCGGTGGCGGGTTCCAGCAGGACGTCTCAAACTTCAGCTACACGGCCGTGCCGGAGCCCGCGACCGCAACGATGCTAGTCGGCGGAGTCGGCATGCTGCTTGGCCTTCGCCGCCGTCGCGCGTAGGTCAGGCAAAACGCATTGTCTCTTTTGAAACCCGGCTCAGGAAACTGAGCCGGGTTTTTTCGGCTCTGATGGAAACCGTGCTTTCTCAAATCGTCTTCCGCGCTGTGCTCTTCGCCTGCGCCGTTTTCGCCTGCCTCATCGCTGGGTGCCGGAAAGAAACGGCACCCGCCACCTCTGCGCCGGACGCTGCACCCGCCTGGTTTGAGGATGCGACGGCAAAACTGGGCGTCCGCTTCGTCCACGATCCCGGCACCACCGGACACTTCTTTTTCCCTGAAAGTGTCGGCTCCGGGGCGGCGCTTTTCGACTTCGACAACGACGGGCGGCTCGACATCTATCTCGTGCAAAACGGCGGACCGGATTCCCCTTCGAAAAACCAGCTTTTCCACCAGAAGGCGGACGGCACCTTCGAGAACGTCAGCGTTGGCTCAGGTCTCGATATTGGCGGCTACGGCATGGGTGTGGCGTGCGGCGATTACGACAACGACGGCCTTCCCGACGTGCTCGTCACCGAATACGCGCGCGTCCGGCTCTTTCACAATGCCGGTGCTGGCCGGTTCATCGACGCGACGAAAGACGTGGGAATCGACGACCCGGCCTGGGCGATTTCCGCAGCGTTCTTCGACTACGACCGCGACGGCTGGCTCGATCTCGTCGTGGCGAACTACATCGAGAACGATCCCACCCAACGCTGCTACGATCGCTCCGGGCAGCTCGACTACTGCGGGCCGAGCGGCTTCCTGGATCGCGTCACCACGCTCTTTCACAACCGCGGCCGCGGCTCGGACGGGCGCGTGCGCTTTGAAGATGTCACGGTCCCATCCGGCCTGGGCGCCGAGCCCGGCCCCGGCCTCGGCCTCACCTGCGCGGACTTCGATGACGATGGCTGGCCGGACATCCTCGTCGCCAACGATGGCAAGCCAAACGCCCTCTGGATGAACCAGCACGATGGCACTTTCAAAAACGAAGCCGTCATTCGCGGCATCGCCTACAACGGCCTCGGCCATGCCCAGGGAAACATGGGCATCGCCCTCGCGGACACGACCGGCCGCGGCCACTTCGACGTGTTTGTCACGCACCTGATCGAGGAGACCCACGTCCTGTGGAAGCAATCGCCGGCAGGCGCATTCCTCGACCAGACCGGCGCCGCGGGCCTCACCAGCCCGCACTGGCACGGGACAGGATTCGGCGCCGCGTTCGCGGATTTCGACAACGACGGCGCGCCCGATCTCGCCATCGTGAATGGTGGCGTGCGGCGCCCGCGCGTGGATGACGGTCGGCCCGCGCTCGTCCCCGCGCTCGGCCCCCACTGGAGCCGCTACGCCGAGCGCAACCAGCTTTTCGCCAACGATGGCACGGGAAAGTTCGGCGATGTCTCGCCCGCGAACCCCGCTTTCTGCGGTGAGTATCAAGTCGGGCGAGGCCTGGCGTGCGGAGACATCGACAACGATGGAGGCATCGACCTGCTGGTCACCTCGATCGCCGGACCGGCGAAGATTTTCCGGAACATCGCGCCTCGCGCCGAGCACTGGCTGAGCATCCGCGCGATCGATCCGCAGCGAGGTGGACGGGACGCGCACGGCGCAAAGATCACTGTCACTGCGGGCGGCCGGCGTCGCGTCGCGTGGGTGAATCCGGCGATCTCCTACGCCTCCAGCAGCGATCCACGGGCGCATTTCGGCCTCGGCGCTTCGGCGCAGGCGGACGCCATCCACGTGCTCTGGCCCGAAGGCGAGGAGGAGACCTTTCCCGGGTCGCCCGCGAATCGGCTGTTACTCTTGAAAAAGGGCGAAGGCCAGCCGGCGTCCGGCACACCCGTAGCCGCTCCATGAAGCGCTCCCCTCAGAACGCCCTCCGCCTCCTGCTCATCGGCGGCGGCGCGCTGCTCCTCCTGCTCGCGGGCGGCTACAAGTTCTGGCGCGTGCTTTCCGCGCCGAAAGTGCCGCCGCTCCACCTGCAGGATGCCGAGCCAGCCATCGCGCAAGCCGTCGAAGCCGCCGCCGCCCAGGTGCGTGCCGCGCCGCGCGCCGCCCTCGCTTGGGGGCAGCTCGGCGCCATCCTTTTCACCCACGAACTCTACGGCGATGCCGCGGCAATCTTCGCCCAGGCCGAAAAGCTCGATCCGCAGCAGCCACGCTGGCCTTACCTGCGCGGCCTCAGCCTCGCCGATCTCAATCCCGACGCCGCCGTTCCGCTCCTCACGCGTGCTGCCGAGCTGACCGGCCCGGCCCTTCCCACACCCCGCTGCCGCCTCGCAGAATTCCTCCTCGAGCGCGGCCAGCTCGACGAGGCCGAAGCCGCCCTGCGCGGAGTGCTTGAAGATTTCCCCGCCGACCCGCGCGCCTGCCTCGATCTCGGCCGCATCGCCCTTTCGCGCGGCGACGCGGCCCGCAGCATCGAGTGGCTGGAGCGCTCCGTCGCCGGCCGCCCCCGCATCCGCGAGACGCACGTCCTGCTCGCCACCGCTTACCAGCGGCTCGGGGAAAAGGTGAAAGCCGAAGCCGCCTCGCAAGCCGCCGCCGCACTTCCGCTCGGCGGAGCGTGGCCCGATCTTTTCGTTGCCGAGACCGAGCAATTCCGCCTTGGCAAAGAAGCCGACCTGAAAAAAGCGCAGCAGCTCCTCGACGCGAACCAACTCCCCGAACTCCTTGCACTTACCGGGAAAATCGCCGAGCGCCACCCCGACGAACCCCGCGCGTGGCGGCTCCTCGGCGCCGCCTCGTTGCGACAAGGGAACTACCCCGAAGCCGAGCGTGCCCTGCGCCGCGCCATCGCCCTCCCGCCGGAAACCGTGGACGCGCTCACGCAGCTCGGCACCGCGCTCTACCACCAGCACGCCTACGTGGAAGCCGAAACCTTCTTCCGCCGCGCCCTCCGCCTCCAGTCCGCGGATGCCGGCGCGCAATTTGGCCTCGGCCTGTGCCAGATGGAAGGCGAAAACTGGCCCGCAGCGATCGAAGCCTTCCGCGCCGCCACCCGCGCCCGACCCGACTGGGCCCGTCCCTACCTCGGCCTCGGCGACGCCCTCACAAAATCCGGCCAGCCCGCCCTCGCCCTCGCCCCGCTCGAGCAAGCGCTCAAGATCGAGCCCACAAATCCGGAAGCCCTCCGCCTCCTCGACCTCGCTCGCCGCTCCACGACGCAGTGATCGGCAGGCGGGGTCGCGAAAGGAGCGGGGCGAAAGCGGCAGACTCCACCGCTGCCGGCTCACCACCATCCCGGGCAGGAATTTCCGCCAATTGCCGCGCGCATTTCCACCCATACAGTGGCAGGCTCCGCCCGTGCCCATCCCTGAGACTTCCCCGCCGACTGACCCACGGACTCCCAAGCGCGACACCACCACGTGGAAGGCCATCGTGCTCCAGCATCAGGAGCCCTCGCTTTGGCGCGCCGCCTGGCAGCTCGTGAATACCCTCGGCACCTACGCGCTCCTCTGGGTCCTCATGGCTTTCAGCCTCGCGTGGTCGCCGTGGATCACCGCCGCCCTCGCCCTCCTCGCCGGCCTGTTGCTCGTCCGCATCTTCATCATCTTCCACGACTGCGGCCACGGCTCCTTCTTCAAATCGCGCCGGGCCAACGACATCACCGGCTTCATCACCGGCGTCCTCACCCTCACCCCCTTCCACCACTGGCGCTGGGAACACTCCATCCACCACGCCAGCGCCGGCTCGCTCGACCGGCGCGGCATCGGCGACGTCTGGACCCTCACCATCGAAGAATACCTGCGCTCCACCCGGTGGAAGCGCTTCGCCTACCGCCTCTCGCGGAACCCCCTCGTCCTCTTCGTCCTCGGCCCCATCTACTACCTCGCCTTCCAGCAGCGCGTCGCCGCCGCCAGCGCCAGCCCGCGTGAACGCCGCTCCGTCCACTGGATGAACGCGGCCATCCTCGCCGTCGCCGCCGCCCTCAGCAGCGTCTTCGGCATCGCCACCTACCTCCTCATCCAGCTCACCATCGTCATCGTCGGCGGTGGCCTAGGCGTCTGGCTGTTCTATGTCCAGCACCAGTTCGAGGACGCCTACTGGGCGCGCGAGCCAGAGTGGGACTTCACCCTCGCGGCCCTCGCCGGCAGCTCCTACTACCAGCTCCCGCGCATCCTCCAGTGGATCTCCGGGAATATCGGCTTCCACCACATCCACCACCTCAGCTCCCGGATTCCGAACTACAACCTCGAGCGCTGCCACCACGCCGACCCGCTCTTCCAGGAAGTGCCGCCCCTCACCCTCCTTGCCAGCCTGAAATCCCTCGGCCTCCACCTCTGGGATGAGCAAGGCGGCAAGCTCGTCGGCTTCGCCCACCTGCGCACGCTGGAGAAGTAGCGGGGCACCGCCTGTCGCAGTTCGATCCCACCACGTTGCGTTTGTCGGAAATCAAGCCGTCGAGCCTGTCCGCGAGGCTCCGTTTCCCAAAGCGCGGCGGATTCGCCCGGCTACGCGCGGCCAATCCTCCTCCCGCAGATTGCACTCCCACACGCGCACCACGCGCCAGCCTTGGCGCCTCAAAGTCCGCGTCACCAGCCGGTCGCGCGCCTTGTTCCGCCTCAGCTTCGCCGCCCACCATTCCGCGCGATTCTTCGGCATCGGCGCGTGCTTCGGCCGCGGGCAGCCGTGCCAGAAACAGCCATCCACAAACACCGCCACCCGGTCCCGGCGAAACACGAAATCCGGCTTCCCGAAAAGCTTCTGCCCCCGCCGCCACCCCGTGATGCCGTGCGCGCGGAAAAGCGCGATCATCCGCAGCTCCGTATCCTTGTTCCCGCTCCCCCGGATGCGCGCCATCACCGCACTGCGTTTCTCGGGGGTGAAGACGTCGGACATCGTAAAGCCTCCCCTTACTTCTTGGAACGCTGCGCGCCGTGCCGCCGCTTCGCATCGCGCCGGAGCGCAGCGTCAACCAACTCATCCGTGAGGAAGCACGACGTGGCTCGCAGACGTTCCAGCACTTCAGGAAGCGCGAGCAAATCGCGCGCACCCGCGACTTCCAGCAACCCGAGAGTGCCCATCGTCGGCACGCCCAACCCTGCCGCGCTGCGTCGCGCCTGCTGATCATCCATGAGCAGCAGCGACGCACACAACTCCCTTGCCAGCGCAATGGCTTCGCCATCTGCCGGAGAAAGATTCTTCGCTTCGATGCGCTGCTGCGCCGCGCGGACCTCGACCCAAGCGGGCAGCGACTCCGCCCATTTCCGAACGGCCGCCGGAGCCGCTCGGTGCATCAACTCCGCCCGCACCAGAGCAGGCAGCACCACTCTCTCCGCAAGCTGTGGCAGCACACCGATGCAGCCGATCTGGACCAAGTAATTGACCGGCCCCGTGTCGGCGACAATCAGGATCACGGCTTCCACAAGTGCTCCGCCACCTGACGGTCCGCTTCCAAATCTTCGAGTGAGTAATTGATCGGCACCTGATGAAGCGCACGGAAGCTCTCCGCCGCCCAGTAATCCCCACCCACCCCGGCCAGCTCGCCCATGTGGCGCAGGGAGATCCGGCCTTCGCGATACAACTCCAGCGCCAGCGCCTCCCGCGCCCGCCGGTCGCGCTCCTCAGCAGAAGCGCCCAGCACTTCTGCGAAGTCATCCGGCAGGGAGATGGAAAGGCTCATGCGCATGTCATATCACGTTCCCCGCCTCAGAAAACCTGCGATTCAGTCCGGCTTCAGCGTGGGTGAAAACCAAAAACACACACGTCATCAAAGTGGAAGCCGTCGGCGGCTTCTTCCTCTCTCGTTCCTAAAGTTCCCCCTCGCTCCCAAAGCGCTTCGCTCCCTTTGGGAAAGAGGAGCGAAAACCCGCCCCGCCGCCTACCCCGGCACCACCGCGCTATACACCTGGCTCCACGGCCCCGGCTCCCCGCGCGTATTGCGCCAGCGCAGGGCAAAATAGACCGTCTTCGCCACGTCGCCCGCCTCGAAATCCGCCCGGTAAGGCATCCGCGTCTCGATCGCCAAGAACTGCATCGCCTCCGGGTCCACCGGCGCCGTGCCGCCGATCTGCTCCCGGATCTCGCACCCCTGCACCCCGGGCGGCTTTGCCTTGGTCTCCGGCGTCGAGGCATCCGCGATGAAAAGCCGCAGGATCGCCCGCGTGCTCGTATCCACCCGCTGGAGGCTCGGCGTCGTCGCGGGGATCGGCACCGGCGTCTTCGTCGTCTTGCGCACCGTGATGCCCAGCGCCGCCTTTTGCGCATCGGTCACCGCCGCGTTCGCCTGCACCCCATTGGCCACCCCGCGCATCAGCGACACCAGCGCCTCGCGCTTCGCGTCCTTTTCATCCGTCGCCGACCGGAAAGCCGCTTCCGCATTCGTATAGCCCGTCCACGCATAATCCCAAGCCACCAGCGCCGCGGCCAGCGCCGTCTTCGCCGGGGTGGAAATGCCGAGCGCCGTCGCATTCGTCGCCGCATACGGGCCAAATTGCACCGCTGCGTAGGTATTGAACTCGTCGTCGGGAGCGGGGATATAGTCGGCCATGGGAGCAGGGGGAAGAAGGCAGAGAGCCTGGGGGGAAATGCCGCCAGCGTCGTGCCGGACGCGCGCCGCCCGGTCTCGCGCAAAGCCCCCCGCGAGTCAAGCCCGCAGCCTCCCGTGGGGTGTGCTTATCTGGAAGCCAGGAAGCCAGGAAGCTGAGGGATCGGGGGGAAGTGATCGCGCGTTTCAATGCTCAATGCTCAGTGCTCAGGGTGCTGCTACTAAGCACTGCTCACTGAGCACTGTTTGGAAGGGAGGCAGAAAGAACCGCCCCGTCCTCTTCCTGGCTTCCTGGTTTCCAGATTCCAATCACGGCACCCCTTCCGCCACCCGGAGAAAGAGCTCCTTCGCGGCGTCCGGGGGTTCCTTCACCGGACAAAAGAACTCCTTCCGGAGCGAAGGAACTCCCTCCCGCGACCAAGGAACTCCTTCACCGGCCCAAAGAGCCCATTGCTCCCGCGAAAGAGCCCATTCCCGCGGTCCAAGAGTCCATTCCCGCGCTGAAAGAACTCACTCCCGCGGTCCAAGAGCCCCTGCCTCCGAGGAAGGAGCTCCTTCCTCCGGCCAAGGAGTCCATTCCCCGGATCCAAGAGCTCATTCCTCGGATGAAGGAGTCCATTCCCCGCACGAATGGACTTAGCCGGCGGGCCGGAAAACCGCGCCGCCGAGTCCCAAGCCCTTCTCCCCGAGCCGCTTGCCGTTGCGTCTGCGAGTGGCGCCAGCAGGGGTGACAGGGGGAGCACACGCGCCCTCGCGTGTCGTGTCCGGCGCCCTCGCCGGACACCGTGTTTGCGCTCCTTTGGAGGCTGCGTCCCACGACGCTTCCGGGCGGGGCGCCCGGCAGAAACACGCGAGGGCGCGCGTGCTCCCCATCTTCCCTAGCCACCGCACCCGCACCCGCCACTGCAAGCCGCCCTAGGGGATGCTCATATTTCCCGCCCGCCCGCCGGGATCGAAATCCAGCGCCCGCTGCCCCCGCGTCCCCCAGCTCGACACCCCCGCCGCATGCTGCACCAGCGAAGGCCGGTGGACCCAGATCGGCCCCTCCCCACCCAGCAGCCGCGCCAGCCGCTGACATGTCACCCCCGCCACCGAGACCCAC
>CAXSDZ010000067.1:13181-20079 GCA_964235505.1 uncultured Chthoniobacteraceae bacterium | reverse complement strand
TTCCAGGAGCCGCGCATCCATTTCGCGCTGAACTGCGCCAGCCGGAGCTGCCCGCCGCTGCGCGATGAGCCCTACGACGGAGCGAAGCTCGACGCTCAACTCGATGCGCAGGCGAAAGGCTACATCAACAGCCCGAAAGGAGTGTCGGCGAATGGCAAGGGTGTCGCGCTCTCGAAGATCTTCGACTGGTATAAAGACGACTTCGCCGCAGCGGGCGGAACGGTGCCCTTCCTAAATCGCTACCGCGACAGTGCAGTGCCGGCGGGTGCGGCGGTGAGCTTTCAAGACTATGATTGGGGTCTGAATGAAGCTAAGTAAGCGGATGCTAGGAACGACACGCGCAGCTGAAAACCTGAGCTTCTTTCGCTCCCGCTCTCCGCTCTGTGCAAGGCCGCTTTCCCGCTTCGGCGGCGCGTTTTGCAGGCTTCGGCGGCGCGCGGCAATTGTGACGGTGCTCGCGGCTGCATTCAGCACCTTCGCATACGCAGATGATCCGGTCCGCGTGGAGGGCTCGCCGCTGGTCGCCCGCGCAATTGCGCCCACCATCGCGCCGCTCCGCGAACGGGGGATCTTCGTCAAGCTCGACTCCGCCATCCCGGCGTCGGGAGCCATCAACAACGTCGGGCACGGCACGGCGGACATCGCTTGCCGCCCGCCCGCTCACCACGACGGAGCGCTCGAGCTTTCCCAGCAAGCGCTTTTCCGAGCTGGCCGTTGCCTTCCAGGCGCTGGCGCTCGTGGTGCCGAGTGACGTGTGGGAAAGCGGCGTGCGGTCGCTCAGCCGCGCGCAGGCGCAGGAGATCTACGAGGGAAAGCTCGTGAACTGGAAAGAAGCCGGCGGCCTGGATGAGCCAATCAAATTCTACAATCCCGCGCAGGGGCAAGGCGTGTGGGAACTGTTCGTGACCTGGGTGTATGGCGATATCCGCAAGGCGCCGCTGGGCGAGAGTTTCGAGGCGGCGGCGGACGGCACTGAAGCGCGCAACCTGGTCGAGTTTCACGCCGGTTCACTTTCGGTGATCCCGGCGCTGATGGCCGATCCGAAGCGCGGTGTCCATGCGCTCGCGTTACGCGGGGATGATGGCCAATCGATCGAGCCGACCGCGCCCGTGGTCCGCGAGCGCAACTATCCGCTGGCGCGTCAGCTCTTCCTGATCGCAGGCGAGCGGCCGACCGGCGACGTGCGGAAGCTGCTCGAGTATATGCGCAGCGCGGAGGGGCAGGCAGCCGTGGGGAAAAGCGGGGAGTTCGTGCCAGCATTCGCGCCGGAGGAAGTGGCGAAGCAGTGATCGGCAGCGTGGAAATGGTGCAGTGTCCTTATTTGAATTTGGAAATCAGAAAATCAGGATGCGGCTCCCTGCGTGACCTCTCTTTCCTGGTTTTCTGGTTTCCAGATTAGGACACCACCGGAAATGGGGCGCGGCTGGCGGCCAAGCGTTGCAGGTTCAAATCGGAGCAGTCTCCGCCTGCAGGGGAGAATTCAGGGATTCGCAAGTTGCTCCAGCACGCCTGCGCGGTGAACCGCGCTTGTCCGCCGCGCATTTCGCGCGATTGTTTCCGCTTGTGCCTCAAACGAATTTTGTGACCGAAACACTGGAGCAGCCCGACTCGCCGTTCGATGTCTCGCTGCGGCCACCGATGTTCAACGAGTTTGCGGGGCAGGAGAAAGTCTGCCAGCGCATCGAACTCATGGTGGAAGCCGCCCGGCAGCGCAGCGACGTCCTCGATCACATCCTGCTTTCCGGCCCGCCGGGACTCGGCAAAACGACCCTTGCCCACATCATCGCAAATGCGATGGGTGTGAAGATCAAGAACACCAGCGGACCGACCATCGAAAAGGCCGGGGATCTCGCGGGGCTGCTCACCGGGCTGGAGCGCGGCGACGTGCTTTTCATCGATGAAATCCACCGGCTTCAGCCTGCGATCGAGGAATATCTCTATCCGGCGATGGAGGATTTCCGGCTCGACATCATCATCGACCAAGGTCCGAGCGCGCGCTCCATCCGCTTGAATCTGCCGAAGTTCACCCTGGTCGGCGCGACCACGCGCTCCGGCATGATTTCCGCGCCGCTGCGCTCGCGCTTCGGCATGAACTGCCGGCTCGATTACTACACCGCCGAAGAGCTGCAAACCATCGTGGTGCGCAGCGCCGGGCTCATCGGCGTGGATGTCGATGACGCCGGCGCGCTGGAGATCGCCGCGCGCTCGCGCGGCACGCCGCGCATCGCCAATAACCTGCTGAAGTGGGTTCGCGACTATGCGCAGGTGCATGCGGGCAACAAGGTCACGCGCGACGTGGCGGACCGGGCGCTCACGATGCTCGATATCGACGCCGACGGCTTCGACGAGTGGGACAAGCGCATCCTGGAGGCGCTGGTGCATAAGTTCGGTGGTGGGCCGGTGGGGTTAAATTCGCTCGGCGTGGCGATCGGCGAAGACGCGGGCACTTTGGAGGAAGTGCATGAGCCGTATCTCATCATGCAGGGCTACCTGAAGCGCACGCCGCAAGGCCGCGTGGCGCTGCCCGCCGCATATCGCAAGCTCGACGTGCGACCGAGCGATCGGCAGGCAGAGCTGTTCAATTGAAGCTCCGTGGCAGCCGAGGTGAGGAGGCTCTGACTTTCGCCATGTAAAAACACAGGAACGATCAGAGCCTCCTCACGTCGGCTGCCACGGAGCGGAACTGCGGATGTTGCTCGAGCAGCGCAAAGTGCGCGTCGGAAATGACACCCGGCTCCGGCACGTCGCGGAGGGGCGCGGCATGGGTCGAGCGCCGCACGCGCTTCAGCCAGGCGGCGTCGAGCGGGGCAGCCAAAAGCTCGATGTCATTCGCGGCAAGCGTCGTTTCGTCCTTTTCCCCGATGCCGCAGCCGCGGCCCACGAAAAAGCCGGCCAGCAGCAGCGTCACTCGGACGGCAGTCGAGCGGGTGTAGCTCGTGAGGAGGCACGGTGCGTCGGGTGAAAGGCGGGCGTGCAGCTCGTGGAAAGCGTCCAGCGACCACAGCGTGGGATTGTTCTGCGGCGAGTAGGGATCGAAGAAAATGGCATGTGGCGCGGGCGGCGAACCCTCGTGGAAAGGGATGCGGAAATCGCCGACATGCAGATGCCAGCGCACCAGACCGGCGTCCGCCACACCACCGGCCAGCAGGCGGTGCAAGGTCGCGGCGTGCGGCGCGAGGTAGCCGAGTTCCGCAGCATGCCGCACGGCAAAATGCAGCGGCGCGGTGGTGCGGTCGAAGCTGTGCAGCTCGATGGTTTTCCCCGCGCAGCGTGGCTCCACCAGCAGCGCCTCGAGGGCGGCAATGGCATTGGCGGCCGCTCCGAGGCCGACGTCCCAGATCACAAACGGCCCGTCGCTCTCGGCAGCGCGTTCGACGAGGCGGCTGCCCGCGACATGCAGCGCGCGCGCTTCGGCCATCGGGCCGATCACGGGGTGAAACGTCTCGCCATTCGCGCGCTCGCGCAGGCTCATCACGCCCCCGCCGAGGCGCACCAGTTCGAACTCATCTGCGGTCGTCGGAAAAGAAACTGCCATTCGCCGCGAAGCTGGTGCGCTTGCGACAAATCCGCAATCGTCGTGCGGACGTAATCCTCCCGCATGAAGAGCATCGGAAATCAAACCTCGAATCTCCCGTCGCATGTGCCCGTGATGGTTTTGCCCGGCGCCGTGCTTTTTCCCAATGCGCTCATGCCGCTGCTTATCTTCGAGCCGCGCTACCGCGCGATGCTGCGGCATTGCCTGGAGCGGGACCGCATGTTTTGCGTGGCGATGATGAAGCCGGGAGTTTCGGAAGCACGGAGCGCCGAGGACTTTCACCACGTGGCCGGGATCGGCCTGGTGCGCGCGTGCGTCGAGCACGACGACGGCACCTCGCACTTGATGTTGCAAGGGCTCGCGCGCGTGGAGTTCCGAGGGTTTTCGCAGGACGCGCCGTTCCGCATGGCGGAAGTGCGCGAGCTAGCCAGTCCGTCGAATATGCCGCAGGAAGCGCTGCCGCTGATCGCCATGGTCTTGAAGCTTTGCGCCACGCTCGACTGCGACGGTGTGAGCGAGCGGGAGAAGTTCGATGAGCAGCTCGCGCAACTCCGCGATCCCGGAGTGCTGTGCGATCTGGTGGCGCATACCTTTCTGCACGATTCGGAGCACCGGCAGACTGTGCTGGAAACGCTGAACCCCACGGAGCGGCTCCGGGAGACGCTGCGGTTTTTGAAGGCGGAAGAGGGCGCGTGAGGCGGCGTGGAGCGTGGGAGCGTGAGGGCGTGGAGTATGGAGAACCGGGGCTGAGTCGCGAAGCGACTCTCACGCTCCACGCCCAAACAACCGCTCGTGCTCGCCGAGCAGGTAGCGGTCGGTCATACCTGCGAGATAGTCGCACACCGTGCGATGCAGCCCGTGCGCCTCGACGCGCTGCGCGGAAGCCACTCCCAGCAATGACGGCCGGGCCACATACGCGCCGAAGACCTGCTCCAGCATGTGCGCCGCGCGCTGGTTCGCGTCGGCGACGCGCGGATGATAGTAGAGATTGTCGTAGAGGAATTGGCGCAGATCGCGGTTCGCGCCGAGCAGCGCGTCGCTGTAGCGGATCAGCGGCTCGGGTTGCCGCCGCACGGCGTCCGCGCTTTCGACTCCGCTCGCGGCGATGAGTTCCGCGCTGGTGGCGATCACGTCCTGCACTTCTCGATCGATGATGCACCGGATGACATACGCATGGAGATCGCGCCCCTCCAATGCAGGGAAATGCGCGCGCACTTCTCCCGATGAATGCTGCCACACGTCCAGCTTCGCGAGTTGCTCGGGGGTGATGAGATTGAAATCCAGCCCGTCATCCAGATCGTGGCTGTAGTAGGTGATCTCGTCCGACAAGTCGGCGATTTGCGCTTCCAGCGAAGGCGAAGTGTGCGGCTCCTGCGCCGGGCTGCTCGGCGCGGGATCGTAGATCGCGTGATGCTTCTTCAATCCCTCGCGCACTTCCCACGAGAGGTTCAGCCCCGGGAAACGCGGATACTTTTGCTCGATCAGCTCGACGGTGCGCAGGCTTTGCTCGTTGTGATCGAAGCCGCCGTGCTCGCTCATCAGGCTATCCAGCATCTCCTCGCCGGTATGGCCAAAGGGCGAATGCCCGAGGTCGTGCGCGAGCGCGATGGCCTCGGTGAGATCTTCATTCAGGCCGAGCGCGCGGGCGATGGTGCGCGAGATGGAGGCGACCTCGATCGTGTGCGTGAGCCGCGTGCGCAGGTGGTCGCCGGTGCCATTTAGGAAGACCTGCGTCTTGTATTCCAGCCGGCGGAATGCCTTCGAGTGGATGACGCGCTGCCGGTCGCGCTCGAACGGCATGCGATACGGATGCCGCGGCTCCGGGTGCGTCCGTCCGGCGGAGTCGCCGCTCTTTTGGGCGAAGGGCGCGAGCCGGTCGCGCTCCAGCACTTCCAGTTCGTCGCGAGAGCGGATCATAGCTTGCGGCGCTCTTCCTCGCGGCGGCGCACGTCGCGCAGCACTTCCGCCTCCAGCCGCTTGCGGACGCGCCGGGCTTCCGACCGGACGAGCAGCAGATCGAAAGCGGCAAGCCCGGCGGCGAGGATCGTGATCCAGCCGCAGGCGAACCAGTAGCCGATGAAGAGCCACTTGTTCGAGACGAGTGTGCTCCACAGCAGCGTCGCGCCGAAAAAGAGCATCAGCAGCGCGGCGAGCACTGCGTAAAACATGGCTGAACGCCGGGAGGTCGGATCGCGGATCAGCCCTCTGCTGATCTGGATGATGAGCTGGAGCACGGCGGGACTTTTCGCGAAGGGAGCAGCGTTGGGAAAGGGCAAAGAAGGCGCCGGAGTCAGCGAAGGGTGCGGCGCTGGACTTCAAGGCGCAGCCATCGCCGCGCGATCCGAGATGCCGATGGCAGGCTCCGCCCCCAGCTCCGGCGCATGGTCGAAGCCATACGTCAGCAGGAGCTTGCTGTCCTCCCACTTGCCGAGTTTCGAGGAGTGCATCACCGCCGTGATCATCTCGCGATCGGCCCACAGCGCCGCGGTCGCGAGAGTGTGTTGCGCCGGGATCGTGTAGCCGGTCTTCACGCCGGTGCAGCCGGGAAATTCCCACAGCAACCGGTTATGGTTTCGCAGCTCGCGCGGACCGGTGCTCAGGATTCCCCAAGGGTGCGTTTGTGTGCCGACGAGCTGGCGGAAAAGCGGCTGCCCCATCGCGGCGCGCGCGATGAGCGCGAGATCGCGCGCGGTGGTGTAGTGGCCGGGATTGTGCAGGCCGTGCGGATTCGTGAAGGCCGTGTTCTTCGCGCCCAGCTCGCGTGCGCGCCGCGTCATCTTTTCCGCGAAGGCCTCGATCGATCCCGCGTTGTCGCGGCCGAGCGCGTGCGCCACGTCGTTCGCGCTTTTCAGCAGGAGACCGTAGAGCGCTTGCAGTCGCGTGAAGCGGTCGCCTGGCTTGATGTCGAGGCCGCTTTCGCCCACGCGGCTGTCGTCCAGCGTCACTTCGACTTCCCGGTCGAGATTGCCTTCCTCGATCACCAGCAGCGCCGTGATGATCTTCGTCGTGCTGGCGGGATAAAGCGGCAGATCGGCTTGCTTCTCGTAAAGCGCCCGCCCGGTCAGCCCATCGAGCACGATAGCGCCGTCGGAATCCAGCGGCAGCTCGCCGGGTGCGAGCGGTGCGTGACGCATCGGCGGCAGCATCGTCGTGGGTTTCTCCACATCGGCAGCCTCATCCCGCCTGTCAGGGGAGGCAGCCGGCTTCTGCTTTGGCGCGGCAGGCTTCTTCTTCGCGCCAAAGCTTTGTGCGGGCGCGAAGGCCAGCAGAAGCGCGGAAAGGAGCAGAAATTTACGAGCGGATTTTACCATCGATCATCATCCAGGGGATCGGTTTGTGGTTGTGCACGACCTCTTCATAAAC
>CAXSDZ010000067.1:8942-13171 GCA_964235505.1 uncultured Chthoniobacteraceae bacterium | reverse complement strand
CCCGGTGCGATGCAGCCGAGCTGGCCTTCGCGCCGCAGCGCGCGCGCCGGGCAGAGCGTCACCATGCGCACCAGCTCCGCCGGAGAAAGAGCCGGCTCGGTTTCACCCATCCGGCGCATCTCGGTGAAAAGCGAAAGCGAGTTCGTGCTGGCGAGGCTGTCCGTGCCGAGGCTGATGTTCACGCCGAGCGCCTGCAGCCTGCGAAAGGGAAACGGCGAATGGCCAAAATAGGCGTGGCTGCCGGGACAGTGGACGACGTGCGGCGCCTCGCCGCGTGGCAGGCTGCCGAGGATGCGGAAGTCGTCTTCGCTGAGCTCATTCATGTGGGCGAGGATCCAGTGGCGATGGATCGCGCCGCTGCGCCACAGGCCCGCAAAAGGGCTCGCCTGCCCGCAGTCGCCCATCGGGCGGCCGATCGCGCACATGAAGTCGTAGAGCGGACCGCGCGCTCCGCTGAACATCTCCGCCTCTTCGCGCGACTCCGCCACGTGCGTGGTCAGCAGCATCGTCTGCGTGGCGGCGCAGGAGTTCGCCAAATCGTAGAGCGAGCGCGACGCGGTGTAGGGCGCGTGCGGATTCAGCCCGAAGCGGGAAAGCGAGTTCCGCTCGCTCTGGAAAAAGGAAAGCGCCCCGGCGACCACGTCCTGCGTGGCGATGCGGTGGCGGATGTCGATCATCTCGTAGAACCACCAGGTGCGGATCGGCGGCTCACCCATCGTGGGCATCAGCTCGGGGAAGGCCTCAATGTTGCAAACGCTCGTGGTGCCCCACATTTGCAGCTCGCGAAAACCGCGGGCGATGGCGTCCAGGTAGTCGTCGCTGTCGAGGGAGCGCTTGAGGGCATTGATGCGCTGGACCCAACCGGTGAAGCTTTTCGGCGGCGAGATCGCGTGGCGCATCATCGTGTAGTCGAGATGGCAGTGCGCGTTGATGAAGCCCGGCAGGAGCGCGACATCGCCGAGGTCGATCTGCGGCCCGGCATCGAGCGGCGCGAGATCCTCTGGGCGACCGACGGCGACGATCAGGTTGTCGTCCACGAGCACCGCGCCGTTTTCCAGCGGCGGGGCATCCATGGGGACGACGATGCGGGCGCGAAGGAGCATGGGTTAAAGACGAATGACGAATGACGAATGACGAATGACGAATGACGAGACGGGAGGCGGTGCGGAGTGCGGAATTGCGGAAGCCCCGAATGGGGCGCGCTATCCCAGCCCAGGGCAACGCCCTGGGTTTGCGTGCAAAACGGAATCAGCCCTGAAGGGGCGAAACAAAATCGGCGCTGCACGCGGCAAGTTTCGCCCCTTCAGGGCTAGTCCATTCACGGGCAAATACCCAGGGCGTTGCCCTGAGCTATTTTCTTTGCGCCCCATTCGGGGCTCCCGCAATTCCGCATCGCCTCCCGTCTCGTCATTCGTCATTCGTCATTCACTTTTCTCCCGCACCACCTCGCGCGCTTTGGCCACGAGCAGGTTACAGGCTTCGTGGCAGAGCATCGGCAGCGCGGGCGTGGGCGCGCCCGTCTGGTTGATCTCTTGATCGAACTTTTCCGGCGGCAGCGAGGTGATCGACAGCTCCGGTGAAATGCGCCACAGGATCGTCTTCAGGCAGCCACCGCGCGAAGTGCAAACGGCGCCGATCGTCGTCTGCGCCTGCTCGTCGGAGAGCTTGCGCGTGATCGCATACATGCCGCTCTGGCGGGCGAGTGTTTCGCGCAGCGGCACCGGCCGGAGCGCGCCGCGGCGGGAGTCGTGCGACACGCCGAGCATGGCCGGATAGAAGTAGTCCAGCGCCCGGCGCAACGTAGCGGAGTCGGCGAGGATCAGCCGCCAGCCTCGCCGCAGATTGGGTGCGGTTTTCAAAGGGCGGAACTCGCCGGCTTCGTCATTCGTGGCGAGCTGCCGCGCGTCCTCCGCCCGGGCGAATGCTTTGAGATCAGCGCGCCCGGCATCCTCGTGGTGGCGCAGTTCCCAACCTCCAGTTTCCAGCCGCGCCAGGCGCACTTCCCCGATCTCGTGGATCGCACCGCCCGCCAGCGATTCTGCCAGAGCGAGGGTGAGATCGCGGTGCATCATGAGGTGGCAACGGTGGGGGAACGAGCGGTGGGATGCTGCGCATCAAAGGCGGCGGCCTGATCGAGAATCACCTCAGCAAAAAGCGGCTCCGTGCCGATCGCGCTAGCATAGAAAAGTGTGCGCCCGCGGAGTCGATGCGGATTGTGCCGGAAGACATCGCGCTGGCTGGCAGCGGCCCCGGTTTCGCTCTCGATGCCGAGCAGCACGGGGATGTCCTGAAAAGAGTGGAGTCCATCGGAAATGAAGAACGGCACGACCACCACGTTCGGTTGCGTGGCAAGCGCGGCCCAGTCGGCGATCAGCGGCGCTTCCTCCATGTAAGCGTTCAGCACTTCGGCATAGATGCCGCGGTCGCGGATCGCTTGCACCTCGCGCTTTGCCGCGACCGCGGAGTTATCGTTCAGGTTCGTGCCGTGGCCCACGATGAAGAGGCTTGTCTCGCCCGGCGGCACGCCCGGCGCGACTTCCGCGGCGCGGCGCAGCAGCAGCTCGGTCATACGCGGGTGATTTCCCACCGGCTCGCAATACTTGATCGTGCGCCCGTTGCGTTCCGTGGTCGGGCCGGAAAGTTCCAGCTCGCGCGGGATGATGGTCTTCGTGAAGTAGCCTTCCGAAATGAAGTTCGGGACCACGTAGATGTCGTCGCGATCGATGGTGTGGAGCACTTGCCGCAGACTCGGCTCTTCCTTCCAAAACGCACAGGCGACCTCGCCAAAAACGCCGCGCCGCGCGATGGCTTCGGCGTGGTCAAACGTGGGTGCGCTGGAGTCCGGGTTCACCGTGGAGCCATGGCCGACGATGATGAGCGCGCTGTCCGGTTTGAGAAACATCGACAGAACAAAAGCGCGAGGACGGGGGAAGTCGAGGGGTGTTTGGGCGCGCGGCACCGATGCTGCTACTTCGCGCGCAAACTTCACTCCCACCCACCTCATGCTCCGCACTTCACGCTCCCGCTTTTCCACCATCGAGCCCCTCGAATCCCGCATCGCGCCGGCGCTGCTCATCAATGGCGCCAACCTCCTCGGCGGCCACGACAGCCCGGATTCCGGCGATACTTCCGTGGGAGAAAACTCCGTCACCCTCGTCAAAGTCCTCTCCGGCCAGGCGCTCGTCTGGTTCGACAACGGAAGCATCGTCGGAATTTCCGTCGGATCGAACACCAGCCTCGAGATCACCGGCGACATCCTGGGAGACGTCGTGGCGAACCTCACGCCGGAGGGGCGGCTCTCGGATTCCGACAACGATCCACTCAACGGCGAGGACGGCCGCGTGCTGCTGCCGAACAACATCCTGGGGATCAAAACGTCGCCGCTAGGCAACTTGAAAGGCGACATCGGAAACATCATCACCGGCGGCTCTGTGAGCGACATCACCATCAGCGGCTCGATCGAGGGAATCTATGCGGGAGACGGTGTTTTCCGCGCGGAGTCGCACCTACTGGACTTTGGCGGAACGGTCAATTCTTCGCTCGGCTTCATCGATTTCAATGTGGTCGAGCCCGGCCTTCAGAGTGTCTTTTCGTTTTCCAAAAGCGACGGTCACTTCCTTCCCGGGGCATCGGTGAAGACGGCGACGATCACGAAAGGCAGCGCGCTGCAAATCTTCGCCGGCAACGGCAGCCCGAGCGGGGTGAGCTTCGCGAAAGCTGCACCCGCCGGAGGCAGCATCCGGGACATCACCATCGAGAGCGCCTTCGTCCCTGCAGGCGCGCCGATGGATGAGCCGAGCTACGCCCTCCTCGCAGGCGACGGCGCGGCGGGTGGCAGCGGAGGCGCGGGTGGCGCGATCGATCACATCGTCGAGAAAACGTCGGTCGGCCCCGTCGTTGTCCGCGGCGGCGCGGGCGGCGCGGGTTCAGCCGGACCCGGAGGCGCGGGCGGCTCGGTGACGACGGTGGATCTCCAAAGCGACAGCTCGCGCTACGTGGTGAGCGGCGGCGCAGGCGGCGTGGGCTTCGGTGGCGGCGCGGGCGGCATGGTAGTGAACAGCAACTTCGCCAGCCGCACGCCGTCCGGGCCGGTTAGCACCTCGCCCAAAATCTTGCCCGTGCGGTCGCGGGCGGTCAGCTTGACGTCCCCCTGCGCCTTGCCGTCCAGAAGGGAAAAGGCATGGACAAACAGGCGGTCGCTGGCGCTTTTGACCACCAGGCCAAGGTCA
>CAXSDZ010000067.1:7102-8932 GCA_964235505.1 uncultured Chthoniobacteraceae bacterium | reverse complement strand
AGCCGCACGCCGTCCGGGGGCGTCCTGGTCGCGGGGGACTTCAACGGCGACGGCGCAGATGACGTGATCGTGGCGGACCCTGGCACCGGTCAACTGGTGCTGAATGTGAGCAACGGAACCGGCACCAGCTTTTCTCCGCTCGTGCAGTATAAAAACAGTGCCGACGAGGAAGTGACACTCATCGACTCGCTCGGCGATACACCCTCCGATGCAGCCGCCGCGGACATCGACGGCGACGGCGACCTGGACCTCTTCGTCGCTTACAAAAACAGCGACACCCTCGCAGTCTATTACAACCAGGGCGGCGGCGTCTTTTACGACCGGACGCAAGGTGAGACGGGTGGCTTTGTCACCATCTCCGCCGCGCTCGGGTTTTCGCCGACAAAGATCGCGCTGCTGACGGACAGCGGCTCGCTCATCGGCGTCGCGGAAAACAGCGACGGCAAAGGCACCGTGCATCTCGTGGGACTGAACACGGTGGGGGATGAAATCGGCCTCGGCGTTGTGCCTGGCACCAAGACTTTCACCCAGCCCATCACCGACATCGTGCGCGCGCCGGAAGGCGGCATCTACACGGCACTCGCGAACGGGACCCTCGTGCGCGTGGCGACAGGCAGCGCCACGACGACCGGGCCGCTCGACGTGACGGAAACACAGATCACGGTTCGGAACGGCATCTCGGATCTCGCGGTGGACAGCAGCGGCGAGCGGCTGCTCGCGCTGAGCTCGGTCGGCCACACGGTCACGGTCTTCCAGATCCACCCTGAAGCGCTGGACAAGGCTCCGCTGCTCACCGTGCTGAGCACGATCGACTTGAGCAGCGGCAGCGGAAAGCCGCTCGTCGCGCACTTTATCCGCGGCGGTGGGACCATGGGAGATCAGATCGCGGTGCTCACGCCGCAAGCAGCCGGCGCGCGGTTGGAAGTCTTCACGGAAACCGATTCCGACGGCGACCCGCTGACCGTGGAGTTCGTGAGCGCAGCAACGTTGGAAACCAGCAGTGCGCTGAAGCAGTTCGTGCCGGCTTACAGCGGCTCAAAGGCCGGATTCGCGGCGCTCGCGGGATCTCTGAGCCAGTTCACCTTTGGAGATGACTTTGTGGGCAGCGATGTCTTTCCGCTCCCGTTTGCGAGCAAGCAAGTCACAGTGATCGGCGGCAACGGCGGTGCGGCGATCGACCTCGGCGCAAAGGTGGGCAAAGGCGGTGCCGGCGGGGGCATCCAGGCGGTGAACATCGACGGGCATGAGATCACGCTGAACGCGGGGCTCGGTGGCAACAGCCAGAACGGGCCTGCGGGCGCGGGCGGTTCGATCGGCAACCCGGCGACTTTCACCACGGCCGGCGGAAGTGTCGTCGCCCCAGTGCTGCACGGCGACGAGACGCTCACCATTCACACCGGCGCGGGTGGGACGCCGATGGGCGCTGGCGGCAAGCTCGCGTCGGGGGGCGCCGGCGGCTCGATCAATAGCCTCACGCTGGGACTCGCTGCGGGCGACATTGGCCTGACCGCAGGCAACGGTGGCGATGCGCGCGGCGGTGCGGCCGGCTCGGGCGGCAGCTTGAACGGGCTGAAGATTCTTTCGCAGAACGGCAGTTTGTTCGTGACGGCTGGCGCGGGCGGCGAGGCGAAGAGCGGCCTCGGCAACGGCGGCTCAGGCGGCTCCATTTCCAAACTCGACTTTGAGCTCGCCCTGGAGCCGGAGGTCGAGGATCTGGAGCTGAGTTACGCGGTGCAACTCACGGGCGGCGCGGCAGGCAAATCCGCTGGCGGCTCGGGTGGCGCTGGCGGCTCGCTTTCGGGCATTACGCTGAAACTCGACGGCGCGGAC
>CAXSDZ010000067.1:5605-7092 GCA_964235505.1 uncultured Chthoniobacteraceae bacterium | reverse complement strand
CCTTTTTCGTCAAGGATGATCCGGCCTTCACCGACGCCAGGCGCGACAGCACGGTGCGAGTGGAACTCGTCGCAGGCGACGGCGCCGACGGGGCAAAAGGCGGCGCGGGCGGCGTGATCAAGGATTTGGAATACCAGAGTGTGTATGACCAAAAGGACGACAAAAAAGCGATCCTGGTGAACTACGTCGTGATGAGCCTGCTGGCGGGCGACGGCGGCAATGGCGCTGCTGGCAATGGCGGCGACGGCGGCGGCGTGTTGCTGTCAGCCCCGATCTCGGGCGTCACGCATTTCGATCCGCAGGCGCCGACTCCCGCAGACAACGCGAGCCGGGCGCCGCTTGTCATCCTTGGCGGACAAGGTGGCGATGGCTCGGTGCGCGGCGGCGCGGGCGGCGGCATCAGCGGCGTCACCGCGCAAAACGCCGGCTTTTTCGATGGCTCGATCATCACGCACACGCATCTCTCGGGAGCACGCCTCAGTGGCGGCTCGGGTGGCGACGGCGGCACCAGCGACGGTGGCAAGGGCGGCAGCGTCACCAATGCGCTGATCGGCGTGCAGGCTGTCAGCCATGCCAACCCTGACACGGCGCTCGGAGACGGCACTGTTGAAGGTGGCTTCCTCGACATCGTCGCGGGCGACGGCGGCAAGGGTGGCACGGCGAGCGGTGCTTTGCTGGGCAAGGGCGGGGCGGGCGGCGCAGTCGGCGCGAGTGAGTTCGGCCTCGTCACCACCGTGACGAACTTCGGCATGCTGATCTCCGGCGGGCAGGGCGGAGACGGCATCACGGCAGGCGGAGCGGGCGGCGCGCTCGCCGGGCTGCGCCTGAATGCGTCGCAAAGCACCGACGTTCCCTCCGCGCTGCTCTTCGGCGGCGACGGCGGTGCGGCGCGGTTTGCCAAGGGTGCGGGAGGGCACGGCGGCGACATCTCGGGCATCACGCAGGCGAAGGACGTGAATAGCTCGATCAATCTGATCGAAGCGGGCAACGGCGGAAATAACCCGCTGGGCAAGGCCGGCAGCGGCGGCAACGTTTCTGCGGTGCGCACCGTCGGCTTCATCGGGCGGCCGAGCAACAGCGTGGGATCGCTGGGCGTCTTCGACGAAATCCAGACCGGCCCGGATACCTTCCGGCCTTTGCCCCAAGGCGTCTTCTCCGGCCGCGGCGGCACGGGTGCAAATACGGGGGCAAATGGCTCGGTCAGCAATGTTTCAGCGCGCCAGATCGCCGCCATCGCGGCTGCGATCGACGACGCCACGGGGCTCTTTGCCGCGGCTGCAAAGGTGAGTCAGGTCAAAGCCGACCTGATCGGCTATGATGCCGATCGGGACGGGCAGTTCGACGGCAGCCTCACCGTCACTCCGCCACCCTTCGTGGTGATGGATGGATTCATCTTCGCGAGCGCGCCGCTGGTTAACACCACTGTCTGCCGCGCGAGGTAACGCGGGAGGTGAATGCCAAATTCGCGCGGTTGCCAACACATACCA
>CAXSDZ010000067.1:3854-5595 GCA_964235505.1 uncultured Chthoniobacteraceae bacterium | reverse complement strand
AGCCAAGCCGCGATGATTTCCCTAGCTACTTCTTCGGACGTCAACCTGAGGGATAGCGCGAGGACGTTGGCGTCGTTCCATTTGCGGGCGCCGCGTGCGGTTTCCGCCACCCGCAGATCAGTCCTCCCTACGCCGTGCCGCGGATAAAGCCGTTGCGCGGCGTCGGCGCGTGCGGCACCTGTGAGCGCATGATTTCTCAGGAAACCAAACGCGCGCCGCGCCGCGCTTCCGTCGCGAGCCGGCTTGCCGCGTGGGTGTTGCTCGTTTCCGCGAGCGCCCTCCCGGCGGGGCTCGCCGCTGGGCTCGATGCCGATGTGCAGCAGCTCGTCGTCAGCATCGCGCCCGGGTGGGATTCGACTACGGGCCGCGCCCAGCTTTTCGAGCGCTCCGGTCGTGGCGAATGGAAGGCGGCGAGCGACTCGTGGCCGGTGCTCTACGGTCCGACGGGCCTCGCGTGGGGCCGCGGGGTGCTCGGCACGGGCGAGCCTGGCTTGCGGAAAGTAGAGCGCGACAAACGTGCGCCTGCCGGCGTCTTTCGCATCGGAAAGATCTACACCTACGACTCTGCATTGCCCCCAGGCGCGGACTTTCCGTTTCTTACGCTGACAGATGCGGACGCCTGGGTCGATGACCCCGCTTCCTCAGATTACAACCGCCACGTCCGCATCCCCGACCCGGAAAATCCGCCGCCGTGGTTTGCAAAACAAAAGATGAGGCACGGCGATTTCGCGTATCGCTGGCTGGTGGAAATCCGGCACAACTCCGACCCGCCGGTCGCCGGTGCGGGCAGCGCGATTTTCTTTCACATCCGTCGCGGCCCGGCGCGCCCGAGCGCCGGCTGCACGGTCATGGCGGAGGAGAATCTGGTGCGGATGATCCGCTGGTTTCGCGCCGCGAAGAGCCCGCACTACGTGCTGCTGCCGCGCGCGGAGTATGCCAGGAAGTGGGAGGCGTGGGGTCTGCCCATCCCGGAAAGCGCAGCGGCGCTGCTTGGCGCGGAGTAGGGAAAGAAGTCCCAAGGCATTGCCTGCTTGAAGGTGGTATTGACGCCGTCGCGGTGCTGAGCGGCGGCACTTACCCGTTGCAACTTCCCACCCCGATGCTAGTTGATCCCCTCCGCTCTATGAACGTCCTCGCTCTCATCTCCAGCCTCGCCGGTGGGCCGGGCATCATCGTTTTGCTCCTCGTCACGCTGCTCTTTGGGGCGAAGCGCCTGCCGGAGCTGGCCCGCGGTCTCGGCCAGTCGATGCGTGAGTTTCAGAAGGGCAAAGATGGCGCGGCTGAGGACGACGAGAAGAAGCCGACGCTCAAGTCTTGATCATGAATATCCTCGCAAATATCGGCGGCCTCTTCGGTGGCGACGGCTTGGTGATCTTCCTCGTCATGCTGCTGCTATTCGGTGCAAAAAAGCTTCCCGAACTCGCCCGCGGCCTGGGCTCGGCAATCCGCGAATTTTCCAAGGCCAAGGACGAGATCGAGCACGAGATCACACGGGCGCCGGTGACGCCGCCGGTGCAGATTGAAACGCCGCTCCACACGGAGCCGCACATCACCGGCGCGAGTCCCGTGGTAGAGATGGCGCCCGAAGAGCCGCGCGTCTCGGTTCACCACGAGGAGCCACAAGGGGTTCCCGCTCCGGTCGCGATGACCATTCCGTCGCCCGTGGCTGCCTCGACGCCGGTCACGACACATCACTCGGCCTGAGCGGTCGCGGCACGCATCCGTTCCATTTTGGGGCTCG
>CAXSDZ010000067.1:0-3844 GCA_964235505.1 uncultured Chthoniobacteraceae bacterium | reverse complement strand
GCCTGCAAAGGGCGAGCCCTTTTTCTTTTCCTGCCTTTGCCATGAAGCTCCGCCCATTTCTCGCCGCTCTTTTCATCCCGCTGCTCCTCCACGCTGCGCCGCGCCCCATCGTGGTCGCGAGTTACAACGTGCAGAACTACCTCGGCGAAGAAGAGGCGGAAGCGTCCGCCGCGAGCGGCAGCGGATTTCGCGTCCGGCCAAAAGGCGAAAAAGCGATTGAGGCGCTGGTGCGCGTGGTCAAGGAAATCAATCCAGACATCCTCGGCGTCTGCGAAATGGGACGGCCGGAGATGTTCGAGGATTTCAAAAAGCGGCTGGCTGCGGCGGGGCTCGGCTACGTCGATTCCGAATACGTGCAGGCCGCCGACCCGGACCGCCACCTCGCACTGCTCAGCCGTTTTCCGATCGCCGCGCGGCAGTCGAAAACTGATGTTGGATACGAGCTGGAAGGGGTGCCCGAAAAGGTGAAGCGCGGCTTTCTGGATGTGAGCGTCCGCGTCGCGCCGGATTACGACCTGCGCATGGTCGGCGTGCATCTGAAATCGAAGCTCCCGACGCCGCAGGGTGAAGCGCTGATCCGGCGGCACGAAGCGCAACTCCTGCGTGCGCACCTCAGCGACATCATGAAGGCAGATCCTGAGGTGAACCTGCTGGCCTACGGCGACTTCAACGACACCAAAAACGAGCCGCCGATCCACGAGGTGATGGGCGTGCGCGGCAGCGCGAACTACCTGGCGGACCTTTGGGCAAAGGACAATCTCGGCGACCGCTGGACGCACTACTGGCGGACCGCCGACCAGTATTCGCGCATCGACTATTTCTTCGCGAGTCCGGCGCTTTTCCGCGAAGTCGTGCTGGCGGAATCGCGTGTTTATCGGTCCGACTTCTGGAGCGACGCGAGCGATCACCGGCCCATTTTCACCACGATCATCCCCGTGAATAAGCCACACGCGCAACGCGGGGAATGAACGGAGCAGCCGGCGTGAAGAGGCTCACGCTTCTCGGCTGCGCTGGATGGAGCCTCCTCACGTGGGCTGTTACGAACCTTCGTTATGAACTCCGGCTTCTTGGACAAACTTGTCGAACGCATCAGCCGCGTGCGCCCGGAAGAAGTGCAGGGCTATCTGCTGCGGCTCGCCGATGAAAAGGGATTCCTGGAGACGATCTTCAACGCGATCTACGAAGGCGTCATCGTCACCGACCCGCGCGGCCACGTGAACTACATCAACCGCGCCGCGTGCGAGCTCTTCGGGCTGGAGCGCGAGGAATGCATGGGAAAAGCGCTCGGCGAGCGGCTGCGCGGGCTCGATTGGGAGCAGCTCATCGAGTCGCCGCAAAAGGTGCTGTCGCGGGATATGGAGGTCTTCTACCCGCAGCATCGGTTCCTGAATTTTTACGTCGTGCCGCTGCACTTGGAGCGGCCGATTTCGCGCCGTGCGCAAAAGAAGAGCATCGAGCGGGACATGGTCGGCTACGCGGTGATCCTGCGCGACATCACGGAAAGCCGGCGCTCGACGGAGGAGACGATCCAAAGCGAGCGGCTGTCCGCGCTTACGCTGCTCGCCGCTGGGGTCGCGCATGAGATCGGGAATCCGCTGAATTCTCTCAACATCCACCTGCAACTGCTGGAGCGCCGGCTGCGGAAAGTGCCCGAACTGCTGCGCGAGGAGCTGCAAAACTCCGTCGAAGTGGCGAAGGAAGAGATTCAGCGGCTCGACACGATCGTGCAGCAATTCCTCGGCGCGATCCGCCCGTCGCGCCTCCACCTGGAACTCGAAAGTCTCAACGTGCTCGTGCAGGAGTCGGTCGATTTCCTGCGGCCCGAGATCGAGGACCGCAACATCATCGTCGAGCAGGAGCTGCGTTCGGATCTGCCGCTGCTCCAGCTCGATCGCACCCAGCTCAAGCAGGCGATTTACAACGTCATCAAAAACGCGTTTCAGGCGATGAAAAGCGGCGGCTTCCTGCGCATCCGCACGGACATGGATGACCATTTTGTTTCGATCATGTTTGCGGATTCGGGAGGCGGCATTTCACCGGAAAACATGAGCAAGATCTTCGAGCCGTATTTCACCACGAAGGCGAGCGGCTCCGGCCTCGGACTTCTGATCGTGCGCCGCATCGTGCGGGAACACGGCGGCGAGATCGAACTGGTGAGCGACAAGAGCGAAGGCCTGACCTTCACGATGCGCCTGCCGATCCATGATCGCCGCGCGAGGATGCTGCCGAGCGGGGCAGGGGAGTGAAACGGGGGTGCTGCTCGGTGGACGCGGGGTTTTCAGAGAATAAAGCAGGGACGGTGCAGCGCCACGCACCTCCAGCCTGACTGAAGCAGGCGCTCTCGTTCCGTTCAGCCGCGCAGCGCCGCCATCAGGTAAAACACCCCCGCCGCTCCGACCACGCCGGAGCCGCCGCGCAGCACCCAGCGGCTGATGCGATCGGCAGACACGCGCTCCGTGTCGAAGCGGCGCGCGAGCTTCAGCCCGGCGAAAACCGGCAGCACGACGGCCTGGTGCCCGATCTCTACGCCGAGGGAAAACGCTGCAATCGCCAGTCCGATCGCGATCCCCGGCAGGTCGGCCATGGCTTCCAGCAAACCGCCCGCAAAGCCGAGCCCGTGAAACAAGCCGAAGCCAAACGCAATTGCCAGCCGCCCGAAGCCGCGGCTGCGCTCGGGCCACGCGATGTTCTGCACCGCGACTACCACGATGCTCGCGGCGATCATCGGCTCCACCACGTGGCTCGGCAGCCGCACCACATCGACCACGGAGAGCGTGAGCGTGAGCGTGTGGGCAAGGGTGAACGCGGAAACTACTTTGACGAGATCCCAAAGCGAAGCCGTCGCCAGCACCAGCGCCGCCATGAAGAGCAGGTGATCGTAGCCAGTCATGATGTGCATCACTCCGTGACAGAGATACTCGCGGAAAAGGCGGCCTTTATTCAGCCCGTCGGACACTGCGGCGACGGATGCACTCGACCAGTCCGCACAATGAAACTCGAGCGGCGCACGCGCCGTCCAGAGCAGTCCCGTTTGTCGGCCCCGGCCCTCCTGCCCGATGCTCACCACGTAAGTCGCCTCCCACGGATTGCCCGGCGCAAACTCGAATTCGCGCAGAATCGTTTGGTGCAGCGCGACGCTCGCGGGTGGTGCGCGATCTGGCGCCAGCGCGTATTCCAGACCGTAGCGGGTGAAGCCGCTCACCGTAATGTCCTGCGGCGGGGTGACCGCGACGATGCGCCCGGCGAGCGGCTCGCCGTCCGCCTCCACCCGCAGGTGCGCGAGCAGGTATTCCCCGTGCCGCTGCCACACGGCATCCAGTCCGTCCTCCGCGTCCGGGCGATTTGCTGCTGTGAAAGCGTCCGCCACGAAGACCTGTTCGTTCGCAGCACGCGCCGTGATCTCGATTTTCCCCGGCCGGATGAGCACCTCCATCGAGCCTTGCGCCACGGGATGCGCCGCCAGTGGCAGACGCGAAACGAGCAGCACCCAGGTGGAAAGGACGAACGCGAGCTTTCTCATAGATCGCCGCGGAGCGTGCCGCGCAAAGAGCCCGGGCGCGAGTGCGTTCCGCCGCCCCGCTCGAATTTACACCAGCCGCTCGGGATTCAGCGCCTGCAAGGCTTTCGGCATGAAGCGTCCATTCTCACGGATCAGCTTGCCATCGAAGTGGATCGTGCCGCCGCCGTAGTCGTCGCGCTGGATGTTCACCATGTCCCAATGCACCTGCGAGCGGTTGCCGTTCTCGGTTTCCTCGTAGCACTGGCCGGGCGTGAAGTGGAAGGAGCCGCGGATTTTTTCGTCGAAAAGGATGTCGCGCATCGGGTGCAGGATGTGCGGATTGAA
>CAXSDZ010000066.1:15154-20120 GCA_964235505.1 uncultured Chthoniobacteraceae bacterium | reverse complement strand
TGCCGCGAGATCGCAAACTTCACCGGCGCGCGCGCGACTTTCGCCGCCATCGCCGCGAGGAGGACGTGCGGCCAGATCGCGCCTTTGCAGCCGAAAGCGCCGCCGACGAACGGGCTGATGACGTGCACTTTCGCCATCGGCACGGCGAACGACTGTGCGAGCACATCCTGCACGCCTTTCACGAATTGCGTCGCGTCCCAAACCGTGAGCCGGCCTTCCGCGTCCCACTCCGCGACGGTCGCGGACAGCTCCATCGGATTGTGCGTCTCAGTCGGCGTCGTGTAAGTGTGCTCTATCTTCACGAGGCTCGCATCGGCCAGCGCGCCCGCGGCATTGCCCTTCTGCACTTGCACCGGCTCACCGTTGTTTTCCTTCGGCTTTTTGCCGGCGCCGCGCGCGTCTTTTTCGTTCAAGGCGAACGCCGCTTTTTCGTAGCGAATCTTCACGCGTGAAGCCGCGTGGCGCGCGCGCTCGAGCGTGTCGGCCACGATCAGCGCGACGTATTGTCCGCCGTAGGAAATCTTGTCGTCGTTCAACGGCGCGCGCTCTTCATTGCGGAGCCCGCCGCCCGCGTTTCGGTCCGGTTTCGGCTCGGTGAGCTTCGGCGCATTTAGATGCGTGAGCACGAGCCGCACGCCGGGTGCGGCTTCCGCGGCGCTGGCATCGAGCGCGGCGATGCGGCCGTGTGAAATCGTGCTCTTGAGCGCGAAGGCGTGAAGCACCTTCGCCGGGTTGAACTCGGCGGCATATTTCGCGGCGCCGGTCACTTTCAGCCGGCCATCGACGCGAGTCATCGGCTTGCCCAAAACGCGGGGGAAAAGAACAGGCGTGCTCATGCTTTGGCGGCGACGGTGGTGAGCGCGCGGACGATCGTGCGGCGCGCGAGTTCGATTTTGAAAGTGTTGTGGCGATACCCCTTCGCCGCGGCCAGCGCAGCGTCCGCCGCGGCTTTGAAAACCGCCTCGCCCGCGGGTTTGCCCGCGAGCATTTCCTCGGCTTCGAAAGCCCGCCACGGCTTGTGCGCCACGCCGCCCAGCGCGATGCGCGCGGTCGTGATTTTGCCGTCTTGCACCTCCAGCGCCGCCGCCACGCTGACCAGCGCGAAGGCGTAACTCGCACGATCCCGCACCTTCAAATAATGCGATCGCGCCGCAAACGCATGCGCCGGCAGATCGACCGCGGTGATCAGCTCATCCTTCGCGAGATTCGTCTCCTGATCCGGCGTGTCGCCAGGCAGCCGGTGGAAATCCTTGAACGCAATTTCGCGCTCTCCCTTCGGTCCGCTCACGCGGATCACCGCCTCCAGCGCAGCCAACGCCACGCACATGTCGCTGGGATGCGTGGCAATGCACTGCGCACTCTGCCCCAAGATCGCGTGCATGCGATTGTAGCCCTCCAGCGCGCCGCAGCCGCTGCCGGGCACGCGCTTGTTGCAGGCTGGAAAATCCGGATCGTAGAAATAAGGGCAGCGCGTCCGCTGCAGGAGGTTGCCGCCCGTTGTCGCGCGGTTTCGAAGCTGCGGACTCGCACCCGAGAGGAGCGCTTCGCTCAGCACCGGAAAGCGTTCCTTGATGAGCGGATGCTCCGCCACGTCCGAGTTGCGCGCGAGGCCGCCGATCCGCACGCCCTTGCCACCGGGCAACTCCTCCACCGCTGCGAGCGGCAGCCGGTTGATATCGATGATTTGAGTGGGCCGCTCCACGCCCATCTTCATCAGGTCGATCAGGTTCGTCCCGCCGCCAAGCAGCTTGGCGTGAGGTGCCGCGGCCAATTCGGCCACGGCTTGCGGCGCGTCGGTCGCGCGGGAATAAACGAACGGATTCATACGGCGTTGGCGGCTTTCGATTTCGCCTCGCGGATCGCCGCGACGATGTTCGTGTAAGCACCGCAGCGACAAAGATTGCCGCTCATCCACTCGCGGATTTCATCATCATTGTGCGCGTGATCTTCCTTCAGCAGCGCCACTGCGGAGCAGATCTGCCCCGGCGTGCAGTAGCCGCATTGGAAGCCATCGTGCTCCAGAAAGGCCGCCTGCACTGGATGCAATTCATCGCCCTTCGCCAGCCCCTCGATCGTCGTAACCTCATCGCCGTCATGCACCACCGCGAGCGCGAGGCACGAGTTGATCCGCCGCCCATTCACCAAGACTGTGCATGCGCCGCACTGTCCGTGGTCGCACCCTTTCTTCGTGCCGGTGAGCTGCAGCCGCTCGCGCAAGGCATCAAGCAGCGTCACCCGCGGATCAAGGCGCAGCCTCGTTTCCCGGCCATTGATCATCAGCCGCACATCCACGGCATCCGCACTGGCCGCATCCGCGCCCGGCTCGATCGCCTGAGCGCCGCGCGAAGCTAGTAAGCTCGACCCAAGTGCCAGAGCCGCACTCGTCCCAGCGACCTGGTTGAGAAAGACGCGGCGAGTCGTTGGATCGCCAAAGGTGAGCATCTCATCGAGCGCATCAGTGCTACGCGGAAGATCGGGATCGTCAGGCATGCTAATCGGTAGGGTTGACTGCTTTGATTGATCGCTCGGTCCGAGATCCTCGATGGAGAGAAAAAGCCGCTGTAGGTGTTGTGGATGAACTGCGGCGGAAGCAAGTGCCGTGGCGCACAGAGCGAATCGCCACATCGGAAGGGTCAGGCGTTTCGGGTGTTGCTCCCCGCCCCCCGCAAAGCCTCAAGAAGTTCGTCGGCCATCTTTTGGCTGGAGCTCGGATTCTGGCCGGTAAGGAGATTGCCGTCACGCACGACATGCGAAATCATCGGCACGAGAGCGGAGTCGAAGTCTGCGCCGCGCTCCTTCAAGGCGTCTTCCAAGAGGAAGGGAACGACACCATGGAGCATGACCAGCCGCTCTTCCATGTTAGTAAAGCCGGTCACCTTTCGGCCCTTGATGAGCGGTTCACCGGAGGCGTTTTGGGCATTCAATAAGGCTGCCGGGCCGTGGCACAGCGCAGCAATGATTTTGCCTGCGCGATCGAAGCTCTCGATCAGGCGTTTGGCTTCGGCATTGTCGCTCAGGTCGATGAGTGGCCCGTGGCCGCCGGGAAAGAAGATGGCATCGAACCCATCAGCAGTGACTTCGCTCAATCGTTTGGTCGAAGCGAGAGCGCTGAGCGCGCCTGCCCACTTCTGCCGTTGATCGTCATCGGGGTCCGTTTTGGAATCGAGCGGCACCGCACCGCCTTTCGGCGAGGCAACCACGATCTCCACGCCTGCCTCAGTCAAGGTGGTGAAAGGAACCGCAAACTCCTCCAGCCAGAGACCTGTGCGGTGATCGGGTGACAGCGCGTCGGCGCTGGTCGTGACGGCAAGTAGTTTCATGGTCATGGGGAGGAGAGATGCTGTTCGGTCTGAGGCTTTTCGGATGGAACAGTTGCGACTGGGAAGCTGCATGGCTTCCGAGCAGTGTGAATAGGACGTAATTCCCTCGTTTTCGGCCATGCACACGATCGGCTTCTATATCTCGGAAGGTTTCCAGTCGCTCGACTTCGCCGGGCCGGCGGCGGTCTTCGAAAACGCTCAGGACCAACTCGGGTCACCCGCCTACCGCGTCGTCCTTTGCTCTGCGCGTCGCGGTGCGGTTCGCAATAGCCTCGGCATGGTTTACCAGGCAGAGCCGCTTCGCTCGGTTGCCGTAGATACGTTGATGGTGGTCGGCGGCGGCGAGCCTGGGCGGCCCCCGGCGGCAGCGGCCTTGGCGGGCCTCGTGAAGGCTTCGGCTGGTTGCCAGCGCGTGGCGAGTATCTGCGTCGGGGCGTTCACCCTTGCGGCAGCCCGCCTGTTAGACGGCAGGCGGGCGACGACCCATTGGCGTTTTGCCGCCCAGCTGCAAAAGGAATACCCGAAGGTCCGCGTGGAGGCGGACCGGATCTTCTGCCAGGATGCGCATGTGTGGACCTCGGCCGGCGTGACCGCGGGCATCGATCTCGCCCTTGCACTCATCGAGCAGGACCACGGCTTCGAGATCGCACAGAGCGTGGCGCAGGAGTTGGTCGTCTCCCACCGCCGCCTCGGCGGGCAGTCGCAGTTTGCCGTCTCCCTAGACGTTGCGCCCACGAATGATCGGATCGCCGCGGCGTTGCGATACGCGCGCGAGCACATCGGCCGGCCGTTCACTGTGGAACAGATGGCCACGGCGGCCGACCTGAGCTTGCGACAGTTCAGCCGCGCCTTCCGCCTGGAGACGGGCACCACGCCCGCCAGGATCGTGGAACGCATCCGGGCCGACCTCGCCCGGGGTCGTATCGAAGCCGGAACCGAGAGCATCGAGAGGATCGCCGATGCGGTCGGCTTCGTGAACGCGGAACGAATGCGGCGCGCTTTCCTGCGCGTCTTCGGACATCCGCCGCAATCGGTTCGGCGTGCGGCACGCGGCGCTCTCCCAGAACCTACGGTTCAGGCTACGCAACCATAAACGCGCGGACCGCGCCTGAGCGAAGGAGGTCAGCTGCAACCGCGAGTTCGCCGACGCGGATCGAGGCTCCAAGGGTATGCTGGTGGTTGGCACGACTGGTCGTTCTAAAACGTTCATCCTCTGGGAAAAAAGGAAGTGCGCGTGCCTTCGACCGTATAGAAGCCGCCCCGGGGCGACTTAGCTTAGAGTAGCGCTGCAGCCAAGTTCAGGCTGAGCGCGAGGACGACGGTGTTGAAGCCGAAGGCGAGCAGTCCGTGCCAAAGCACGAGGCGGCGAATCTGCCGTGAGGTGATCTGCACATCCGAGACCTGGCACGTCATGCCGATGACGAAGGAGAAGTAGGCGAAGTCGAGAAAGTCGGGTTGCGGCTCGCCGGGAAACATGACCCCGAGGTTGGGTGGCGTCACTTGCGACTCATCGGCGAGGTCATAACAAGCGTGCGTGTAGTGCAGCGCGAGAACGGTGTGCAGGAGCAGCCACGAAAGGGTGACGGTGAGGGCCGCGAGGGCGATGTGCGCGCCGGCTGGCCCGCTCGGCAGCCCTTTCGCAGTGC
>CAXSDZ010000066.1:7617-15144 GCA_964235505.1 uncultured Chthoniobacteraceae bacterium | reverse complement strand
ACAGAGGAGCAGGCCCGCACCGGCGAGCCCAGCGACGGTCGCGAAAACCACGCAGCCGTAGATGGCGGCGCGGCTGGAGTCTTGCAGTTGCGCCTCGCGCACGCGCGTTTGGGCATCCGTGAAGACCATGCCGGCCCAGGCCAGCGACAGCGAGCAAAGGGCAAACACGTCCCACGCCACGATCAAGCCCACGGGCCAGCGCAGCCACGGCGAGGCTACGCCAAAGGTCAGCCCGGCGACCGCGAGCGCCACCGCCGTGCGATGATGCGCTTCAAAGGTGAAGAGTCGGCGGAGCAGGGATGGCATGAGGATTGGGTGAGAAAATGCGCCCGTGCAGGCGGCGCGCGAGCACGGCGACGATGAGCACGTTGCCCAAGAGCGCGTCCGTGACGTGGAGCAGCAGCCGTTCAAAGATGCGCGGGTGCGCATTCGCGGGGTTGAGATGAAGATGGCGCACGAGTTCATCGGCGAAATGCTGGGCGTGGAGGTGCGCGAACCGCAGCAATCCGCATCCACCGGCGAGCACGAGCGCGCCTTTGGCCGCCTCATAGAGCGCGACGGCTCGGAGTGTCGCGGGCGCCTTCACGCCAGGTTTGCAGTTGCGATCGGCGGGCTGGCAACGCCGGCCGGTTCGTTTGCCTCCTGGGTTTCGGTGATGGGAACGGGCAGCACCAACCCGAAGGTGGTGCCGTGCCCCGGCGCGGTCTGGAACTGCAAAGTGCCGCCGTGCCGTTCGAGGATGCGCATGGCGATCGAGAGGCCGAGGCCGGTGCCGGTTTCCTTGGTGGTGAAGAACGGGTCGAAGAGCCGCTCCTGCACGTCCGCGGGGATGCCGCCGCCGGTGTCCTCGACTTCGAGCACGAGGACGGGCTGGGCTATTCCGCGCAGCGGCAAGCGGCGCGGGCAGGCGCGCAAGGTCACGCGGCCGTCCCGCCCGATGCTTTCCGCGGCATTGCGCACGAGGTTGATGAGCACTTGCTTGAGCTGGCCGGGATCGGCTCGCAGGGACTCGCCATCCGCGCGGCCGCTTTCGACGCAGAGCTCGATGGACTGCGCCGCCAGCTCGGGCGCGAGCAGCGTGCGAGTTTCCTGGAAGAGCTCGCGCGGAGTCACCGGGGCAAGCTTTGGATCGCCGGGATTGGCGAAGCGGAGGAAGTCGCTGACGATGCGCGCGAGGCGGTCGATCTCGCGATCGATAACATTGAGATCCTCCCGTGCGGAGGTTTCATCCGAGAGATTGTGCCGCAGGCTGTAGGCGCGCAGCTTGATGCCCGTGAGCGGGTTGCGGATTTCATGCGCGACGCCGGCGGCGAGGAGGCCGAGCGACGCCAGCTTTTCCTGCCGCTCGGCGAGCGCATGGGCTTCGATCAACTGCAAGCGCAGCGGCGCGATCGTTTCCTGAAAAAGCACGCGCGCGCCCCATCCGCCGACGGCGAGCATGAGGAGAAATCCTCCGCCGAAGAGCGTCTCTAGTCTTTGCAGGGAATGCTGGCTTTGGCCGAGCAGATCGCCGAGCGCGGCGCTGTGCGCATCAGCCAGGCGCGCCGCCAAGGCGAACATCCGTTTGGCTGCTTCATCGAGCTGATGAATGCGGGTAACCGACGAGTTGGTGCGGGCGCTTCGTTCGGTCTGGATCGCCTGAGCGACCGCGAGGTAGCGGTCATATTCGGCGTCGATCTCGGCGAGCACGCGCTTTTCCCGGAGCGTCTTGAGCACGCCGCGTTGCCGGTCTATCCACGCATTCAGCTCGCCGCTTTCCTGCTGGTAGCGCGCCCAATCACCGCTCCCGCCGCCGATCTCGTAGGCCAGCAGAGCCGAGTTCAGCGCGAGCATGTCCGACTGGAGCTGCCCGGCGATGCGGAAGCTTTCGAACTGCACGCCGGTGAAATGTTCGCGCAGCGTCCCGATCTCACGCCACGAGGTGAAGGCTGACCAACCAGCCAAAAGAACGAGCGCTGCAATGGCCGCGCAGAAAGCCAGGAGCCGGCGGCGAAGTGTCGGTGTCATCATGGCAGGAGAGCAGAGTTAGGTGACGCGATCGCGGGCTCGCCGCTGCCACTTTCCGGGGCGGCGTTTGCGCTATCGTGAAGTGTCTGGAGCAGCTCGCCGATGCGCCGGAACAAGCCCGGGAGATCCAGCGGCTTCTCCATCAACTCCACGCCCGCTTCGCGCGCCAGCGTCCCCTGGTCCGGCCGGGCAGTGATGATGATGATCGGCAACCAGCGGTTCAGCCGGCGGAGCTCGCTGATCGTGCCCCAGCCGTTGAGCAGCGGCATGTTCATGTCGAGCAATGCCAGGTCGCAGGGAGTGCGGCGGAGGACGGCGAGCGCTTGCACGCCATTGCTCGCGGTGGCGACTTCGTAGCCTTCCCTCACCAGGACGCCTTCCAGGCCGTCGCGGATGGCGTTGTCATCATCCACGACGAGGATCTTCCGAGGGTGAGAAGAGGGCGGAATCGGCGAAGCAGCGGGAGTATTCATGGAAAGACGGGTTGAGATTGCAGCGCAGCATCCCACGCGAGTCGCGGGCTTGGCATTGGCCGCGGGTCCGATCCACGATAGGCTTCGCGCCTATCCGCTTTCAGCGCGGGCCAGCCTGCTCCAACTGCTCCAGCTTGGGCTGGGCGCGATCCTCCGCGTGGTGGAGCGAGCTGGCGAGCAAGACGGAAAAACAGACCGCGAGCGCGACGACCAACAGGGCCGTCCACCAGTGCCGTGGACGCATCTTGCGCGGCGCAAAAGCGACCAGCCCCAGCAGCCCGGCCAGGACCGTGACCGCATCGAAGCTCGCGCGCTGCCAGTAGCCGCCGCCGAGATGCAGCCACATTCCGAATTCATCAAACGTGAGCGCCAGCCCCACGGCGTAAAGCATCGCCGCCGCCGACAACGCGCGGCCCGTCGGACGCCAAAAAAGCAACCACGCACCGGTGCCGGACAGCAGGAAAATCCCGTAGTTCAGGTGATGCACATGGGTGCCGCCCGCGTGAAGGAAAAGGTCGGGCACCTTGCGCGCCATGATCAGAAAGACGAGCACCCGCGCCGCGACAAACGTGATGATGAACGCGACGAAAACCAGCCGCGCCGTGTGGCGAAAAGTAACGGGCGCGGAGGATTCTCGAAGGGGCAAAATCATGGCGACGCCAGAGGGTATTCAACGGTCGCGGTGATCACCATCGTCGCAACTTGACGCGACCTTCGCCTGCGGGGCCGCTGCCGGAATCGGAAAATTGTGGAGCGAAGGCGGGATCGCCCCCGGTCGCGTCATTGATTGGGACTGGCGCACGATCCGGGGCGCTCTCGTGGCCTATCCGTGCTGCCCGATCCGCAGTGGTGGCGGGGGCGGCGGCCACGGCGATGCTGCCGGCGAAGAGGAACGCGCTGAAACGCTTGAGGTTGATGTTCGTTTCATGGATCAGTTTTGGTTTGCGTGCGTCCAGTTCAGTTCGCGGCGGTGCCGCTTGCGTGGTGGTGATGGTGATGGTGCGCTCCGGCGTGATGCGTTTTCGCCGCATGCGCGTGACGCCATTCGTAGGCGAGCAGTCCGCCGCCGATGGCGAGGACGGCGAGGATGATGGCGAGCGGTGCGGAGATGAAGCCGCCGATGGAGGTGCGGCGGGTGGCGCCTGGTGAGTTCATGGCTGTTTCGTTTTTGTGCGCTTGCAGGAAGGAGGCGCGTCAGCCGCGGACGCGGACGATTTTGCCGCCCGCGACGGTCACCCTTTCCACCCGGCCCGGCAGGAGCTGAATGCCCCACTCAACGGCCGGGGCGCCCGCATAGACGACCTCGTTGCGAAAGGTGGGCTCGCCGTAGTAGTCCAGCACCAGATCGCCCGGCATGCCGACGACGACTACGCCGTCGTAAAGTCCGTCGAGCCAGCCGTCGAGGAGCACCGGATCGTAGCCGGCCTCGATGAGCGTGTCGAAGTAAGCGTGCGTCCTGAAATGACGCGGGTCTTTGACCCTGAACCAGTCGAGCCGCTGGCGGATGTATTCCTTGGACACGGTGCGCCGTCCGTCCGGCAGCTGGCTGCGAGTTTGGAGGCGTGCGGTCGTCTTGCGCGGAGAATATTGCCGCGCGGATTGGGGCTGGCGCTGCGGGAATTGGGGCAGGGATTGCATTTCACGCGCGGAGAATTCCGGCGCGGATCGCTCCCCGCGTTCGGACATCCCCCGTTCGCCTCGGGCAAAGACGGGCAGCGGCGTGGCGCAGATGAGCGCCCCGAGAAGCGAGCCGCGGGTGAGTTGAGCGAGAGACAGTTTTGTTTTCACGCCGGCACCATTCCAGGCCGCTGCGCGCGGCGGCATCGGCCCCGCTGCCGTCCGTAAATAGGCGCTGTGCCTACTTGTTCGCGCCGCTGAAGTCCTCGGTCTCCACGTAGCGCACCGCCTGGCGGATCATCTCCGCGCTCGTCGCGAATTCGAGTTTCTCCTTGATGTGATCGCGATGCACGGAAACCGTTTTCGGGCTGAGGTTGAGCTGCCCGGCGATCTCCTTTGCGGTCTTGCCCTCGCCGAAAAGGCGGAACACCTCGAACTCGCGGTCGCTGAGTTTCTTCAGCGGCGAATCGCTCCCGCGTGGCCGCGCACCGGCAAAGGAATCGAGCACGCGGGCCGCGAGTTTTTCGCTCATGTAAACCTGGCCGCCAAGCACGCGGCGGATGGCAGCGAGGAACGTCGGGCCGTCGGCGTCCTTCATCAGATAGCCCTTTGCGCCGGCCCGTAGCGCGCGCTCGGCGTAAAGCATTTCATCATGCATCGAGCAGATGAGGATGCGCGTCTCGGGGTGCAGCGCGAGGAGGTCTTTGACGAGGTCGAGTCCGCCGCGCCCCGGCATCGTGAGGTCGGAAACGATAAGATCGGGCAGCTCGCGCTCCGCCGCGGCGAGCGCCTCGGGCACGTTCGTGGCGATGGCGCAGACAGCGAGGTCCGGCTCGGCATCGAGCATGAGCGTGTAGCCGTTGAGCAGCGTGCGGTGGTCGTCCACGAGCAGGATGCGCGACTTGGCAATGGGCTTTGGTTTCTTTTTCTCAGCGCTCATGCGGGCAGTTTTACATCGCAGGAAATACGCGCGCCGCCCGCGGGTGCCGAGCCGAATGCGAGCACGCCGCCGATGAGCTCAGCGCGGTAACGCATCACCCGGAGGCCGATGCCGCCAGCCGGCTGCGCGCTTTCGTCGAACCCCTCGCCGTCGTCGTCCACCTCGAGCCGGAGCGCGCCATCGCGGCATTCGAGGCCGATGCGGATTTCCGAGGGCGCGGCGTGTTTGAGCGAGTTGTTCACGGCTTCCTGCGCGATGCGGTAGAGCTGCCCCGCGAGCGTCGCATCCGCCACGCGCACCGGCTCCGGGCAGTCGAAGACACCGCGCACCGCGCCGCCGCGACTGGTGCTTTCCGCCAGCGCGCCGAGCGCGGCCATCAGCCCGTCATCCACCAGCGCGACGGGCGCGAGGCCGTGCGAAAGCGAGCGCGTCTCGGCGATGGCGTCGCGGAGCTGTCGGCCAATGTCCTCGCCCCTTACGGCCAACGCGGGCGCGTCTGCTTTGAGCGCAGCGATGAGCGCGTTCGTCGTCATCGAGGCTGCGGTGAGCCGCTGGCCGAGGCCGTCGTGCAAGTCGTGGCCGATGCGCCGCCGCTCACTCTCTGAGGTTTCTAGGATCTCGCGTTCCAGCCGCGTCTGTTCCGCTTCGCGCTCGCGCAGTCGCGCGCCCATGGTGGCGAATTTCTGCGACAAGGCAGCTACTTCGTCACCCCCGCTCTGGACCGCAGGCGCCTCCGTCTTCCCCTCGCCGAATGCCTGCACGCTGCCCGCCAGCCGGGCGAGTCGCGTCGCAAAACCAAAATGCAGCACCGCCCACAAGGCGAAGCTGAGCAACGCCATTGCCGAAGCCATCCAGCCGAGCTGGGTGAGCGCGTCGGCTTGCGTCACGGTGATCGCCGCCGTGCGGTCAAACTCCAGCAACACCCAGCCCGTGCGGTTTTCGCCGAGGCGGAAAGGATGCGCGCTGAAGACGGTCTGCGCGTCTTCGCCGTGTTGCACCACGGATTTCTCCGCGGGAGTCATGAGCGCCGCTGCTTCGGCCAACGGCGTCGCCGCGGCGGGCTGCCCGCGCAGCGTGCCCGTGCTATCCGCCACGATGCGTCCGCGTTCATCCACCACTGCGGCTACTTCCAAGTGCGGCAGATCCGCCATTGCCTCCACGTCCGCCTGCAACGCCTCGCGGTCCCCGAGGGCCAGCAGCCGCGCGCTCAGGTGCGCGAGGCGACGGCCGTTTGCGTCCGCGCTCTCGCGCACCTCACCAAGATGTCGCGCGAGGTCGAGATCGAGATCGAGCCGGTATTCAAACCACGTCGCCGCGAGCCCAAAAACCAACGCAACCAGCGGGGCGGTGATTCGGATGGGCGGCGGAAAACGCATCGGCGCTCACCGTGCCTGCGGTAAATGTCGATAGCGAGGATGGCGGCTGAAGCGGAGGGTCCGTCGCTTCTCCACCGGGGCGTCCGGCTAGGCGCGGGCCTAGTCACGGTCGGGAGCGAGTGGGAAAAGTTGTGTGCGTGAATACGAACCCAAGATCCTAAAGCCAAAAGCTCTGCATGAAATTCCCTCCGCAATCCCGCTCGCGCAGACGGCGCACCAGTCCTGCTGCGCACAGGACTTGCGGCCTTCGCAATCCTCGCCGGCCCTATCAGCACAGCCGAGACGATCACCTCCAAGGTGGATGTCAGCATGCCGTCTCAGCACTTCACCGGCGATGAAGCGCGGGCGCTATCCTTAGCCGCCTCGCGCATTCTAAAGCATGTCGATCAAGCGCTCGATGCGCTCGTTCGCCTCCGAGAAGATAACAAGAGGTTAAAGATGAGGGCGCACGCCCATGTGGCGGCGTGCGCCCTGGCCCGGCTACCTTCTTGGGCTTGCGTCTGCGTGCGGGTGGGTGGCGACAGGTTCGGGTGTGGCGCCTCCCACTATCGGCCTTTCGGTTTTCGCCCGTGCCTCGATCTGGATGCGCAAAACGTCGGCCTTTTCCCGCCAGGTCTTCAAGCGCTCGCGATTGAGCGCTTCCCAGCCAACCATCTCAGGCAGGTAAACTTCATTGATCCACTTTGCGATCCTGTCGCGGGCTTCCTCCACCTCATACAGTTGCCCCTTCCGCGTGTCGACGTCACCCGAGAGAGGCGCGAGCAGGGCGGTCTGAAACTGCTGCTTCAGCTCGTTGAAACGCGGATCAGTCACCACGTTCACCGAGATCGCTTCCGGCCGGTCTTTGTGCGCCTCGATGCTCTTCGCAATCTTGGCCATGAGATCGACCTCGTCTTCCGTGAGCGCGATGCGTTGCTCGAGTTCGGCGAGTTGTCCCAATTGGGGATCGCCTCCCGCGCGGAGCGGCGCGGCCGGCCGTGGATCGCGGGCTGGTTCGGTCCTTTGGGAAAGCAGCTTCGTGCTCGCCTTCACCAGCTCCGGTTGATCGATGAACTCGCGCAGGATGCGCCCGTATTGCACCTTTGCTTCTTCGCCCCGGCCGAGACGGCGCAGA
>CAXSDZ010000066.1:0-7607 GCA_964235505.1 uncultured Chthoniobacteraceae bacterium | reverse complement strand
CATTCGCCCAAGCGGAAGACGGCTTGGGCGGCTTCGGCGCGCTGGCGGTCGAAGCCGGCGATGATCGCGCGGTATTGCTCCGCGGCGGCGGCGGGGTTCGCACTGGTTTCTTCATCGATAATCGCCTGCTCGATCGTCGGAGCCGCGAGTCCGCCGCCGCCGGGATCCACAAGCGGAGGCACGCCGGGGGGCGGAAGTTCGATACCGCCGCCTGTAGAGCCGGGGAACTCCGTCGGAGCCGGGGTCCGTTCCTGGAATCCGCCGCCGCCGCCACCTCTTGGCGCGCCACCAAATCCGCCTTCGCCACCCGCCGCGCCGCCGCCGCGGGGCGGAGGACTCTTGAGATCGGAATGGGGCAAACCCCACGAGAGAGTGTTGCCGGAGGGTGTAGAGTTGGTTGGAGGCGGGAGCGCATCGGGCGCTGCCTGCGCGTAGAGCGCGGGCGAGGTGCTGAGCGTTGCCGCGGTGATGAGCGTGGCGAGGATTTTCATGGAGGGTTGCGGGTTCGAGTTGATTGGTTTCACGAGGACGATCCTGCCCGCTTCTCCGGCGCGGGTTGTGACGGATTTGTAACTTCGCGCGCTCCCGTTTCCGGCTCCGCCGGCAGCTCCAGCCGGTAGCCGACGCCATGCACCGTCTTGATCCAGCGCGGCGCATCGGGGTTCTCCTCCAGCTTCGTGCGGAGGGAGACGATGTGCTTGTCCACGGTGCGCGTGGTCGGGAAGGAAGTGTAACCCCAGACCACATCCAGAAAACGCTCGCGCGAGATCGGTTCGCCCGCGGCGTGGGCGAGGAGCTGGAGCATCGCGAATTCCTTCGCCGTGAGGTGCACCTCGGCACCATCGCGCCAGACGCGCTGCTGGAGAAAATCGACCTGCACCGCGCCAAGCGTGAGCTGCTGCCGGGCGCGCGTTTCGCGGCTCGTGCGGCGGAGCAGCGCGCGGACGCGGGCAAGCAGTTCGTCGCGAGAAAAGGGCTTCGGGAGAAAATCATCCGCGCCACAGTCGAGCCCCCGCACGCGGTCTTCGACGCGGCCTTTCGCCGTGAGCATGAGCACGGGCGTGGCGAGAAGGTGTCGGCGCAGCTCGGCGCAAAGCGCGAAGCCATCCAGGCGCGGCATCATCACGTCGAGCACGATGAGGTCGGGCTTTTCGCTCAAGGCCTTCTCCAGGCCGTCCGCGCCGTCGCTCGCGGTGAGCACGCGGTGGCCTTGCGCGGCCAGGCAGTCGGCCAGCACCGTGCGCATCGGCAGCTCGTCTTCGATCACCAGGATGCGCGCGCCGGGATTCATCGGCGGCTCCCGTTGCCCGTCACCGCACGGGCGGTCTGCGCGCGCGGCAGCTCCACGCTGAAGCGGCTGCCCTTTCCCACCTCGCTTCGCACGAGCACCCGCCCGCCATGCACCGCGGCGACGTGCTTCACGATCGAAAGTCCCAGGCCAACGCCCTGCGTCTCGCGCCGCAGCTCGGAGCCGAGCCGGTAAAAGCGCTCGAAGATCCGCGCGTGCTCTTCGCGCGGGATGCCCGGTCCGTGATCTTCCACGGACAGCGTCGCCGTCGCGGCTGCGGTGAAGTCGAGCGCCACGGTGATCGCGCCCTGCTCGGGCGAATGCTTGATCGCGTTGTCGAGCAGGTTGACCAGCAGCCGCTGCAGCGCGCGCCCGTCCGCCTCGATCGGCGCCGGTTCGCCCGTGATTTCCACGCGCAAGGCGAGCCCCTTTTCCGCGCCGTAGATCCGCATCAGCGCCACGCTTTCCTCCACCAGCCGCGCGAGGTCGGTCGGCTCAAACTCGAACTCTTCGCGGCCCTGCTCGCGCCGCGAGAAATCGAGCACGTTTTCGATGACCGCGGAAAGCCGGCGGCACTCCTGCACGATGAAGCGGTGATACTGCTGGAGCTTCTCGCCGCCGGCCGCCGCGCCGCCATCCAGCTCCTCCGCCATCAGACGCACGGAGGCGATCGGGGCGCGCAGCTCGTGCGAGACGCTGGAGACGAAATTGGTCTTCATTTCGCTGAGAAGCTGCTGCCGCCGGAACGCCCGCCACGCCGCGAAAAAGCCGGCGAGCACCGCTGCCGCCGCGGCAGCGATCAGCGCGCCGAAGCGCACGCTGCGCGCCCGCTGCTGCGCAAAGAAGCGGTCGGGCTTTTCGAGAAAGACCTGGACCGTGAGCGGCAGCTCGCCGCCGCCCGCGAGCGCGATCCGGCGCTCGGCTCGTGCGAGCGGCTTTTCCGCCGCTGCGCTTTCGGTGAGCGGAGTTCCGCCCAGCGACATGCTCACACCGAAGTGCGGCGGCTTCACTCCGCTGAGCAGCGTTGCCGCCTGCCGCAACTGCGCGGGGGACACGGCCAGAAACCACCGCCCGCCCGGTCTCGGCGCGGCGAGCGCAACGTGCTCTTCGCCGTGGACAAAAATACGCGGAGCCCGCGGGCTGGCGTCCACCTCTCGCCACAGTTCCCGCGCCCGCTCGTGGGCTGCGAACACGGGCTGCCACGCGCGGGCGGAAGGCGCGGTCTCGCCTGCCCGCTCCAGCAGTGCCGGCGCGAGGCGCGAAGCGCGCACCACCGCCCCGCCGCACAGCGCATCCGCCGCCGGGCCGCGCTGGCGCTCGGGCAGCAGCGGCAGCATTTGCAATTCGGCGAATAGCCGCAGCGGATAGCCGCTTTCGCCCGGCGCCTCGCCCGCCTGCTCGATCGCGGCGCGCAAGAGCAGCACCGGCTCGCTCTCCAGGCCTGCGCGCGCCTGTATCGCTGCCGTCCGCATCTGCGCCACAGCCGCAAACCGCGGTGGCGGCTTCAGCGCGGTAAAGGCAGCGAGCCGATCCGCGATGGGCGGAGTTTTGGTGGGATCATTCCAACCTGCGAGCAGCGCGCTCCACTCCCGGCGCTGCTCCGGCGTGAGCTCTTCCGCATCAAGCGGCACAGCTTCCGGCGCGGCTCCCAGCATCTCGGGATAAAGCATCCGCCCTTCCTCGCCAACGAAGCAGCCGACGCTGGGCACCGCACCACGGTCGAGCCGCACGATCGGATCATCCGCCGCAGCGCCCGGCGCCGCGCGCCACTTTTCCAGTCCGCTGCCGTCGGGCAATCCTGGAGCGAGCACTTCTCGCGGCCACCGCTCCGCCAGCTCACCGGCGAGCCGTCCGGCCTCTTCCGCGGCCTGATGCTGCGCCAGCGCCCGATCCTGCCGCAGCGCATGGAGCCCGGTCGCCGCCAGCAGCAGCGCCGGCAGCACGATGAGCGTCCCTTGCCAATAAAAGTGCGGCCGGGCCGGCTGGCGCCAGGAGCGGACGGGCAAACGCTGCATGCCGCGAGACTACGGGATGCGGCTGGCAGGATGTTACGGTTTTGTAACCTCGCTCCGCCCGTTTCGCTCCCGGCTTGGCAAGTCGGGCGCTTGGGCGTGTTCCAAGATGAAATGCGGACGCTCGCCGCGCGCCCGAGCTTTGCAGGCATAGGCGGAGCGCCTAGCGACGTTCGGCGGCGGGGCGGATGCCGGACAGGGAGCATGGCTGGCAGGGTGCGGACATGCCTTCCGAGCCTGCACCGCATTTCATCTTTATCGACCACGCAGGCCGGCGCTGGCCGCGCTTTCGCCGCCTGGCTTTCTGGAGCGCGGTGGCGCTGGCGCTTGCGGGCGTGCTTTTCCTCGCGGCGGTTTGGATTCGTCCGGCGCTGCGGCTGCCGGCGATGGTGCGGGAGCTGAAGGGGCACCTGAAAGCGGAAGCGAGCGCGGCGCCGGTGCCGGATGCGAAAGCGGAGAACTGGCAGAAGTATTACGAGCAATCGCGCGCGGGGCAGGAGCGGCTAGCGAAGCTGCACGCGCACTCCGATGCGCCGGCGGTGGGCGAAGTGCGGCTCGGGTTTTACGTGGATTGGGATGCCAACGCGATGGCTTCGCTGCATGCGCACGCCGGTGAGCTGACGCATCTCGCGCCGGAATGGCTGACGCTTTCGGGCGTCGAGAGCGTGCTCAGCGCGGAGCCCGATGTGGAGCTGGAGACCTACTGCGCGGCGCACGGATTGAAGACGATGCCGCTGCTGCGAAATCTCGTCGGCGATCAGTGGCAGCCGGAGGCGGTGGAGACGCTGGCCCGCGCGGATGCGGCGCGGCAGAGCGCCTTCGCGGCGAGTCTCGTGGAGAAACTGCGCGAACTCCGCGCGGCCGGCGTGCTGCTGGACTTCAACGAACTCGATCCCGCGCTGGCGCCGCAATTCACCGCGCTCTTCCACACGCTGGCCGATGCGTTGCACGCGGCGAAGCTGGAGCTGTGGCTGGCGGTGTCGATGGACGACGAGATCAAGACTTACGATCTCGATGCGCTCGCGCCGTTTGTGGATCGCTTCGTGGGGCTGCTTTTTGACGAGCACGCGGAGGGCGACGCGCCAGGGCCGGTGACGTCGCAGGATTGGTGCGAGGGCTGGCTGAGCGTGATCGCCGGGCATGGCGAACCGCGGCAATGGGTGGCCGCGCTCGGCGCGCACTGCTCCGACTGGAACACCACGACGGGCGAGCTGGAGACGATCAGTTTTCGCGACGCGATGAGCCGCGCGAGCTACGCGGGCGCGGACACGGCGGGCGGCATCGTGGTGGAGGCGCCGAGCTACAACGGGCGCTTCGATTACGGCGACGATCGCGGCGATCACGAGGTGTGGTTTCTCGACGCGGTGAGCTTTTACGATCAGCTCCGCGCAGTGCGCGCGACGGGACTCGGTGGCGTCGGCGTGAGCCGGCTTGGCACGGAAGATCCGGCGCTCTGGAGTGTGCTCGCCCGCACGACGCCGGCGGACGACGCCTTTCTCGCCGGACTCGCCGCGATGAAAGCCGACCAAACGGTAACCCACGTCGGGCGCGGCGAAGTCGTCTCTGTCGATTTGAGCCACGACGACGGCGTGCGCCACGTGACGCGCGCGGCGGACGGGAAACTGCGCGCCACTTACCCCGACGCGCCGACCTACCCCGTGCTCTACCACCAGGGCGCAGCCGATAAAACGAAAGTCGCTCTGACCTTCGACGACGGCCCCGATCCGACGTGGACGCCGCGCATCCTCGACCTGCTCAAGGCGCGCGGAGTGAAGGCGACGTTTTTCCTCATCGGGCGCAATGTGGAGGATCACCCGGACCTTGTCCGCCGCATCATCGCCGAAGGGCACGAGATCGGGAACCACACCTACACGCACGGCAATCTCGCGGTGATGCCGGAGTGGCGGCAGCGGCTGGAGCTCGGCTCCACGCAGCGGCTGATCGAGACCGAGACGGGCCGCAGCACGACGCTCTTCCGCCCGCCCTACAACGCCGACTCCACGCCGACCGACGTGGCGGAACTCGCGCCGCTCGCCTTCGCGGAACGCGAGCTGGGTTACACCGTGGTGCTGGAAAGGATCGATCCGCAGGATTGGGCGCGGCCCGGCACGGACACAATCGTGCAGCGTGTGAAAGAGCAGCGGCGCGAAGGGAGCATCATCCTGCTGCACGACGCGGGCGGTGACCGTTCGCAGACACTCGCCGCGCTGCCGCGCATCCTCGATTGGCTCGCCGAGCGCGGCGACTCCGTGGTGCCCATGAGCGAGCTGCTCGGCATCCCGCACGAGGAAATCATGCCGCTCGTGCAGAGCGATGCCCAGAGCGGCTGGCGCGCGGTGGCGACGACGGGATTTCGGGCGTGGCGCTGGCTGGTGGAGACGCTGTGGACTTTCATGCTCATCGCGACGGCGCTCGTGGTCGCGCGGTCGCTCCTGCTGGCTTGGCTCGCGTGGCGGCAGCAGCGCGGGAAACGCACGGCTCCGGTGCAGATGGAAAGCTGGCCGGCGGTGAGCGTGCTGCTCGCGGCTTACAACGAAGGCAAAGTCGTCGCGCGGACGCTGCGCTCGGTGCTCGCGAGTGACTATGCGGGCGAGATCGAAGTCGTCGTCGTCGATGATGGCTCGCAGGACGACACGGCGAGCGAATGCCAGCGCGTCGGCGCGGAAGACTCGCGCGTGCGCTTCCTTTCGCAGCCGAATGCCGGCAAGTCCGCCGCGCTTCGCCGCGCGCTCGCGGAGTCGCGGCGCGAGATCGTCGTCTTCCTCGATGCGGACACGCTTTTCGAGCCCGCGACGATCCGAAAGCTCGTCGAGGAACTCGCCTACGAGCGCGTGGGCGCCGTATCCGGCAATGCGCGCGTGGGCAACCGGCGCAACTTCGTCACGCGCTGCCAGGCGCTCGAATACATCTGCGGTTTCAACCTCGATCGACGCGCCTACACCGCGTGGAACTGCGTGACCGTCGTTCCCGGCGCGATCAGCGCATTCCGTCGCGCGGCGATCGAGGAGGCGGGCGGCTTTTCGCACGACACGCTGGCGGAGGACACTGACATGACGCTCTCGCTGCACCGGCTCGGCTGGCGGATCGGCTACGCGCCGGAAGCCATTGCGTGGACAGAGGCGCCCGAGACCTGGCGGGCGCTGGCGAAGCAACGGGTGCGCTGGGCCTTCGGCACGATGCAATGCCTGTGGAAACATCGAGATCTCACCTTTGATCCGCGCCGTCCGGCGCTCGGGTTCTTTGCCCTGCCGAGCGCGTGGTTTTTTCACCTCATCCTCGTCGCGATCGTGCCGCTCGCGGACGCGATCCTGCTCTGGTCTCTGGTGGCCGGATACGCGGGTGCGCTCTGGCCATTCTTCGCGGCGTTTCTCGCGCTCGATCTGCTGCTCGCGATGCTGGCCTGCGCGCTGGAAGGCGTGCCGATGCGCCGCGCGTGGCTCATCTTGCCGATGCGCTTTGCCTACCGGTGGCTGCTCGCGTGGGTGGTGTGGCAGTCCATCTTTCGCGCCCTGCGCGGCGCACTCGTCGGCTGGGGAAAACTCGAGCGAACCGGCTCGGCGGCAGCGCCCGCGCTGGCGAAACAACCCACACTTTGACCATGAAGCCACCTCGCACCCCATCACCCACCAGCCGCGCGAATCTCCCGCTCATCCTTTCACTCGCCGTGCTCGCGCTCGGCTTCGTGGGGTTGGGAATCGGCTGGCACGCGGCGCATCCCGCGATGCGCGACAAGGCCGAGCCGGTGCCTGCTCCCGCGGCCGGCATCCTGACCGGCGCCTACATGGATTTCGGCGACAACGAAGACGATGTGACGCTCGATAAGATCGAAGGCTTCGAGCAGCTCGCCGGCAAACATCAGGCCATCGTCGCGTCGTCGAGCTACTGGGGAGAGCAGACCTTTCCCGCGAAAAACGTGGCGCTCATCGCCCGCCACGGTTCGCTGCCGCTGGTCTTTTGGTCGCCGTGGGATCGACCTTACAAAGAGGGCCGCGGGCCGGATAAGTATTCGCTCACGAGCATCATCGCCGGCGAGCACGACGCCTACATCGACCGCTGGGCCGACGGCGCGCGGGAGTTTGGGAAGTCGATGGTGGTTTCCTTTGGAAACGAGGTGAACGGCTCGTGGTTTCCTTGGAGCGGCGTGCTTTACGGCGGTGAAAAGCCCGCGCCCGGCGGCGGCTTCCAAGGCCCCGAAACCTTTAAGGCCGCATGGAGCCATGTCGTGGATCGTGTGCGAGCGCGCGGCACGAGCAACGTGCAGTGGGTGCTGCACCTGATGGACTTTTCCCAGCCCAACGACACGTGGA
>CAXSDZ010000065.1:18329-20343 GCA_964235505.1 uncultured Chthoniobacteraceae bacterium | reverse complement strand
GATGCGGGCGGTGGGGCGCGAGAAGCGGACGAAGATGAGACCGGTGATGACGGCCAGCCAGATCATGCCGACGAAGATCTCCGCGGTGACGACGAGGTGGCCGTAGAGAGTGGCGGGATAGTTGTGGCCGTAGCCGACGGTGGCCAGCGTCTCGATGGAGAAGAAGAAGGCTTGTGGGAGGGAGCCGGGCGTCATTTCGCCTATGCACGGGCCGCCGATGGCGTAGAGGGCGGCGAAGAGGCAATTGAGCAGCAGGTAGCCGGCGATGAGGAAGAGGGCGAAGCGCGGCCAGGTGAGGGAGAGCACCCAATGGTAGCCGTCGCGCCAGTCCTGCCGGGCGGCGTTGATCTTCAGGAACTCGGTGCGTCCAGAGCGAATCGGGATGGGGGCGCGATCGAAGAGCATGCGGTGACGGACAATGGCGGGAGAGGCCGCGGGTGTCGATGCGGCGGCGGGGTTTCACTCCTCGTTCCCAAAGATAGCGAAACGCTTTGGTGACGGGTGAGCGTGGCGAAACTTTGTTTCGAGACGCGGGGCTTGGAGCAGGAGTGCGCAGCTATTTTCCATTAACCTGTAGGTCGGCGACGGAGTTTCTCGCGCCGATGCGTTCCAAAAGCGCACTGCTATTTTTTGGGAGTGAGAGGGAAGGCGACGCCGACATCGTCGCAACCTTCGCTCCGCTCCGCACCACGCATCTATGTGCAGGCGAAAAAGCACTCCGGGGAAACCTCCGACTGGGCGGTGCAACAGATCACAGCCTACCGCGACCAAAAGGAAACGACGCGCGGCCTGGACGATGGGTATTCCCGCCTAGCTTGGGTTGTTTCCAACGCTGAAAGCTTTTCGCAGGAATGCACGGCTCTCGCTGAGGCAAACCGCGTTCTCCTGCTGAATGGCAAAGCACTTTCCACCCTCCTGGTCGAAGCCGGCATCGGCGGCTTGGACAAGGCTTTCGGTTGATACCCCGCTGCTGCTAAAAGGCGGCTTGTTTCTTAAGCCACTGTCAGCGGGCCGTCGAAGTGGGTGAGGCTGAGGACTTCAGTCTTTGCAACATGCGGACCGTGGGGGGTTCCTTTGGGGGCGAAGAAGAGCGTGCCGGCGGTGTAGGTCGCGCCGCTTTCCTCCCACTCGCCGGAGAGGATCCATGCCCACTCGCTGGCGAGCGGATGGGTGTGGGCGGGCACGGTGATGCCGGCGCAGAATTTCCGCAGGATGACCAGCCCGCTAGTGGCTTCGTTCTTATGCAGAATCTTCAGCTCGACGCCGGGATAGGGACCGGCTTGCCAAGGGAGATCGGCGGCGTGCGCAAGATAGGGAAACATCGACGCGATGAAACGCGACTGAGCCGTGTGGGCAAGCTTCCGCTTATGGGAGGATCGAAGTTCCAGCCGGCGTGGTATCGAATTATCGAGCGTTTTGGTCCGTGTCCATTCACGCCTCCTTTCCACCTGCCGGAGGCGGATGTCCGGCGCCGATACGAGCGGAGTCTCGAGTCGCTGGTTCGCGATTATCTGCCGCTCGCGCACGAATGGTGGGTTTGGGACAACGAACAAAATCCGGCGGTGTGCTTGGCGAACTGGCAAACCGATAGTATCGAGAAGGTGAGCGCGCTGCTCTTCCCACCATGAAAACCAAGCCTCTCAAAAAACGGCCCGCGATCACGGCGGCGAACACGACCGATCCGAAAACTCTCGAGTTGCTGGCGGCGGCGCGGCGGGCGGGGCGGATGGTGCGGGCGGAGAATCGGCGGTGGGGCTTGCCGCTGATCGTGATGGTGGACGGCAAGATTCGAAACGTGCCGGCTTAGCTTCGGACGTTACTTCCAGCGAATCGGCAAAGCGGCACGCGCTGATATTGCTGAGCTGCTTTTCGCCGGCCGGCGCAGGCTAATCTTCGAGCGATAGGCGGGCCGCTGTGGCACGCGCATTTGAGATGGCAGCACCAGTGGCGGTGTTGTCGAAGACACACCAAGTGGTGGCATTGTGCGCAAGCGGGGCATCGATCTTTGCCGCGA
>CAXSDZ010000065.1:8951-18319 GCA_964235505.1 uncultured Chthoniobacteraceae bacterium | reverse complement strand
AGGGTGGTGTTGTCGAAGATGCACCAGACGGGCCGGCCGCAGCTTTGCTCGCATTGCAGATCTGCGGCGAGCGCCGCAAGGAACGCATCGGAATAGGCGGAGTAGTAGATGCGCGGCGAACCGTGCAGGCGGAAGTAGCTAAAGCCGCGCCAGCCGCCCGGCTCAGCAGCATCCGGCACGTGGGCAGGATCGGCTGCGACGCGGGCGATCTTCCATTGGTTCAGGAGCGCATCCGGTTCTGGCGTGAACCAGCTCGCGTGTCGCGGCTCGCAAGCGACTGGCACGGCCGTGCGGTTTCGGAGGTCCTCGAAGTAGCGGCCAACGACTCTGGCGTCGAACCGCAGGCTAGGGGGCAGTTGCACCAGCAGGCAACCGAGCTTCGGACCGAGGTTCCCGGCTTCACCCAGGAAGCGCGCGACGGAGTCATCGATGTTTTGGAGGCGCGCTTCATGAGTGACGTTCTTCGGCATCTTGACCGAAAAACGGAAGTCTGGAGGAACAGCGTCGCGCCACTTTTGCCAGGTAGCTGATTGATGAGAGCGGTAAAAAGAGGAGTTGATCTCGACGGCGGAAAAGCGCGTGGCGTAGCGCTCGAGATGACTTGCGCCGGGGCCGAAGTTGTCTTGTTCAGCGCGCGGCAGGCTCCAGCCCGCGGTGCCGACGCGAGCTCTTTCTCGCGGCAGGCGTGGCGACCACTTCGTCAGTTTCTCGATCACGCTCAATCATCGCGAGGAGACGCCAAAATGCACTTATCCCCCAATGTGAGGGCGCGACCAGAGATCGGATGCATGCTGCTTTGCATAACTGCTCGCCGCCTTTTGATCGCGCCGAGTTTTGCGAAACGTCGTTGCACGCCAGGCTCGTAGAAATTGCATGTCCCTAGCTCCTCAAAAACTCCTTCTGCGGAGCACTTGTTTCGATTCTCCGCTGCGGAAATGCGAGCGATCACATCGCTGACTGCGCGAAGCGGGCGGACCGGAACGCGCCACCACTTTCTGTCTCCAGCAGCACTCACACGCGCCGACGCCGGATGCTAGCTAGGGCACTAATCCCCGTCAGCAGCATCGCCACGGCGCTCGGTTCTGGGATGACGGTTACGATACCAGACCCCGAGAAGTATTCGTCGAATTTGAAAGCCGCCACGCTCGCATTGCTGCCGTAGGTGCCAAAGGCTTGTGTCACTCCGCCCAGTCGCAGGCCACCAATTACTTCATTCACTCCGGCTTGCAGCTCGATGAAGCCATCGTCCGCCACCGTGGCGACATTGCCTCCGGCGAGCGAAAGCGTGGCGGTGTTGGCAATGGCGTCGAGGACGCCTGTTTCGATCGTGACCCGGGCAGACGAAGTAGCAAAAGCCGCGTTGGCAGAGACCACCGTCACGTCGCCGGTGCCAAGCGACGCGGCGGACCCGGAAAGCCGCAAAATGCCGCCGTTGACGGTCGTGCCGCCGGAATAGTTATTGGCACCTTGCAACACGAGTGAGCCGAGGTTTGCGTCGTGCGAGGGAGTGGTAAATGTCAGGCGGCCAACCCCGCTGATCGACGAGGAAAAGGTCAGCGAGCCAGAAGCGGAGCCTTGCACATGCAGAAGAGTGTCGGATTGCAAATTGACGGTATTGCTGATCGTCACCGCTAGGCTGGAGTCCTGCCGGATCGCACCGACAAAAGCGGCAATTGGCCCGGTTGTCGCGCCACTGCCGTTGAGGTTCAACGTGCCAGCCCCAAGGATATATGTGCCGGCGACAATCGGCGTGAGCTGCGCGCCGGCGTTGACCGTGAAGCTGGAGGATGCCGCTGGCTGCCCGGTCACTGAGATGCGCATGCGGCCACCACTCAGGATTGTAGCGCCCGTGTAGGTCTTGGCGGCCGTCCCGAAAGTCGCAGTTCCGTCACCCTGCTTGGTGAAACCGCCCGGGCCTGAGATGGCAGCCGTCAGGTTCAGTGAGCCACTAGCGGAAGTTGCGGCTGTGTTGTTCACTACGGCCACCAAGGAATCGTTCAAGGTGATCGCCGCCGAGATCGAGTTATTTCCCGTGCCGGTTCCGGTGGTCGTGATTGTCGCAGGACCCGCGCCGGCTTCATCAAAAGCCAGCGAGCCTCCCGCCCCTGTGGTCAACGAGTTCGTAAAGGTGGACAGGTCGTTGTTGAACAGGATTGATCCGACGGTTTGCGGACCATCGAGCGTGATGGTGCGATTTGCGGACTGAGCTGGATTTGCCGCTGTGGCGGCACCGTTGAAGATCGCAGAAGCGCCGATGCCGTTTGGGATCGACGCGGGGCTCCAATCGATCGCCAAATTCCAAGAGCCGCCGCCCGGGAGCGCCCACGTCTCGGCGAGCACATCGGGAGTGGGAAGCAGCACGAAGGAAGCAGCGCTTGCGACCAAGGCAAACGTGAGACGGATGGGGGGAATGAAGCGTAGCATGGGGGAAGTGGGGGAAGTGGGGGAAGGTTTCTGGCGGGGTAGAAACGTGGAAGGACGCGATCGTCGCTCCTCCGCATTTGCAGCTTGTGAACTTGGAGGTGGGCTGGCGACTGAATTCGAGCAACCCGTCGCGAGTCGCTCCTCCCACGCCGCAGCCCGGAACCCCTACGCACGGCACCCATCTCCAGCAAACCGGCTCCCTGTCTGCACAGAGGTTTCGCAGCATGCTCACAGCGCGAACTGCGCGGAGATCAGAGTCGAGCGACAGCGCACCCCGGAAGGTATGAACCCTCCCAGACTCTTGTAGAACCGTTGCGCTTCAACCTTGCGTCGTCATCGGCAAAATAAAACCCGCGCTGCGCGTCAAAAGGGGGCACGCAGCGCGGGTCTCGAGGAGGAAAGGTTTTCGTGGATCTCGCGACCGCACCCTTGCCTGAAAAAATTCTGGCTCACTGACGCAGCCGGACTGCATCTGCCATGCAGAGCCACCGCAGTCACGCTCAGCGCAGTCGATCGTATTCTCCCCGCGCAGCCGAATGCAGCGAAAGAAAGAAGTGCTCCGAACTCCTATCGTTTGGAGAACTGGAAGCGCTTGCGCGCACCTGGCTGACCCGGCTTCTTGCGCTCTTTCATGCGCGGATCGCGCGTCAGGAGGCCTTCCGCTTTAAGCGGTCCACGGAGCTCGGGATTTGTTTCCGTCAGCGCACGTGCCACCGCAAGGCGAACTGCTCCCGCCTGGCCACTCATGCCGCCACCATGCGCATTCACGCGGAGATCATAGGCATTTACCACCTTGGCGATTTCAAAAGGCTTCAACACCGTGTTTTGCAGCACCTGCGTCTTGAAATACTCTTCAAACGGACGGCCGTTGATCTCGATCTTTCCCGTGCCGGGCGACATGCGGAGCCGGGCGACCGAAGTCTTGCGGCGTCCCGTGGCGATGAATTCCTGGATGGTTGCGGCCATAAAAGTGCTTGCTTTGAAAGAAGGAGGTTACTTGGCGGCTTCCACCGCGATGGGCTGCTGCGCCGCGTGCGGATGCTCAGTCCCGGCATACACTTTCAGCTTCGTGAAAATGCGGCGGCCCAGGCGATTGTGCGGGATCATCCCTTTCACAGCATGCTCCACGAGCAACTCGGGATGGCGGGCGCGCCGAGCTTTCACCGACTCCGTCTTATGCCCGCCGACGTAGCCGGAAAAGCTCATGTAAGTCTTATCGACTTCTTTCTTGCCTGTGACGCGCACCTTTTCGGCGTTGATCACAATGACGAAGTCACCCGTGTCGCAATGCGGCGTATAGATCGCTTTCTCCTTGCCGCGCAAAAGGTTGGCGGCCCGGACCGCGACGCGGCCCAAAACTTGATCGGCGGCGTCGATGACCCACCATTTGCGTTGCACTTCGTCGGCTTTGGCTGAAAAGGTTCCCATAAGTCTCTTGCTGAAAAGGGTGCGCAACCTAGGGGTCGGTTTTCGGAGTGTCAACGTTGCATTTCGCATTTCAGAAGCATGGCTTTCTCGTAGGTTGAGCCATGCCTCACGGCTTCGCTGATATCCCCTGCTTTCCTCCTTTTGCTGCGTGGAAAACCCTGCGCTGACACTCGCTGGCTTGTATGCGCAGTTGCCGTGGCGTGTATCGACAAGGTGGAGGCAGCGCCGCGAAGCAGCGTCAAGCTTTTCGCTAAGACACGCGAACTGCCTCACTACTCGGCCGCTGGCGCGGCGAGTTCGCCTTTGCGCATCCCGCGCACCTCGGAGAGATAGCGCGCCGCGAAGGGCAGTCCGCCCAGCGCCGGCAGGACGTAGCGCGCGGTGCAGAGAATGCCAAGCGCAGCCGCAGTGGCGGCAGGAAAAAACGGCGCATAGAAATAAACCAGCGCTGCGTCGCGCGTGCCCACGCCAGCGAAGGTGAGCGGCAGCAGGCCCGCCAGGATCGCGAGCGGCGACAACGCGAGATTGGCAAGAAATGGTGCCCATGCCTTGAGCGCAAGGATGAACATCCAAATTTGCAACAGGTGCAAAAACCAGATGAAGACCGACGCGGCCGAGACTTGCGCGAGCCGGGCTTTGCTGGACCAAAAGTAACGGTGCATCTCGCTCCACGATGCGGCGAGCTTCTCGACTTTCTCGCGCACTTTCGCCGGTGCATGGCGCGTCACGGATTCAAAGAAAACGCGCGCGAACTCCGCCGAGCCTAGCATTAGCAGCCCGATCCCTAGCATCGCCACGACGCCCGCCGCCATCACCCAAAACAGCGCACCGCCACGCAAGCCGATCGCAGGATCGAACGCGCACCACGCGAGCCCAAACACGCACCAAAGCAGCAGCGAAAGCATGTCGCACGATTTCTCAAACACGACGAGCGACAACGCGAGCGAGCCATCCATGCCGCCGCGGTCGCGCATCCAATAGGCTTTCGCGATGTCGCCCATTTTGGAGGGGAGCACGAGATTCAGCACGCTGGCGACGAGGATCAGCCGGTTCGCTTCGCCGAACGGGAGCTGCCCCGCGCGCGGCATGAGGAGCTGCAGCCGCCACGCGGTGAAGAGCGTCAGCGGCACGACCATTGCGAGCGAAAGCGCCATCCAAAGCCGGTCGCACGAGGCGAAGATGTGGAGCAGATCGTCGAGCTGCCCCCGCTGGCTGAGCTTCCAATAAATCAGCGCAAGGATGCCGAGGGAAACGAGCAGCGAGACGAGCTTTTTCATGTGGAAAAGCGCGGCAGGTTCGGCGGATTTGCCGGGATGGGAAGAAGAAACTTCGAGGGATGTCCGGGTGCGTTTGACATTCCAGCCGAGGTGCTCGCGATCTTCACAGCGCCCGCTTTGATGGGACCATTTTCCTCCGCCACGAATCAGCGATCGTGACGGATGAATGCCTCCCCGCCCGCGCTTTAGGATCGCAAACCAGCAGCGCGTAGGCGCTCATCCACCCACTCGGCTTCGTCCGGTGGAAGCGGCGGACCGGGGACGACATCGAAGCGCTCCTTATAATAACGCCCCAGCTCGTAGCAGCGGTTGATGAGCGGCTGGAGATCGAGCACGAGATCCCGGTCCTGGGGGCGCAGCGGGATGCGAATGGCCGGCAACCGCTCACGCAAGGGACAGCAATAGACCTCACGCGTGCCCGGATGCCAGGCGCGGCCTGCCCAGATCCAATAACAGGTGCCGGGAGACTTTTGCAGATCCCTCAGGGAGATCGGCATGGTCAAGCGCCCATCCCGCAGCAGATCGATTTCCACCACGCTCGTGGTGCTGCTTAGATAGCTGGCCTGCTTGTGTTTGTAACGCTCGCGATCGTGCTCTTTATTTGCCGGGCTGAGCAGCTCGATGACGGTGACGACGCGTCCTTCGGTCGTGCGAATCTCAATCCAGCGCTCCACATCCTCGTCCACGCGCACGATCTGCGGTTCGGCGATTGCAATGCCGTCACCCACGGTTTTCGTCTCAGGCACCCACGAAGGCGAAACGCCCTGTTTCCAAACTTCGGTGATGCCCACATCCGCGCGGGGACTCTTGCGCGGCTCGACCTCGTCGATCACCAGCCGTTCCTCGGGCCGGGTCACCAAGTCTTCCGGCAGCCAGGCTGCGATCTCGTCGTCGATGTAGCTGATGAGCTTCGTATGCACCGGATGCCAGATGCGCTCAAGGAATGGGTTCATCCCGGGGAACGGATTTTTTGTCGAGACCATGGCGCAGGGTAATGCCTCGGCAATCCAGCGGCAAGGTGGGGCAAGCGTGTGGTGCGCGGGAATCCAGTGCGGCGTCTCAGAGTGAGTCCCTCTTACTGTCAGCGCGCTGCTTGCGCGTTTCTTTCCCGACTCTAAGCCGCGTCTTTGTCCTGCTTCCTGCGGATCAGCGCGGAGCGTTTTCCCTCGACCACCGCGCGGTTGATCGTCACGTCGGCGATATCTTCGCGGCTGGGGATTTCATACATTACATCCAGCATCAGGCGCTCGAGGATCGCACGCAGAGCGCGGGCACCAGTGCCCTTGTTTGCGGCCTCCTGCGCGAGCGCGCGAAGTGCATCCTTGGTCACAGTGAGGCCCACACCTTCCATCGACAGCAGCTTGGTGTATTGCTTCACCATCGCGTTTTTAGTGTCGGTGAGAATCATCACCAATTCATCTTCGCTGAGCGGATTGAGGGCAGTGACCACTGGGAGCCGCCCGATGAATTCCGGGATCATGCCGAAGCTCAGCAAGTCTTCCGGCTCGGTGTAGCGCAGGATCTCGCTCAGCGGAGGCACATTTGTCCCCTCCTGCTCTTCTCGCGCGGCGCGCGTCCCGCCGAAGCCAAGCACTTTCTTTCCTTTGCGGCGCTCGATGATCTTATCCAAGCCCACAAACGCACCGCCGCAGATGAATAGGATCTTATCCGTGTTCACCTGAATGTATTCCTGATGCGGATGCTTGCGCCCACCCTGCGGGGGGACGTTGCAAGTAGTCCCTTCAAGAATTTTCAGCAGCGCCTGCTGGACTCCTTCTCCACTGACATCTCGCGTGATGGAGACGTTGTCCGTTTTGCGCCCGATCTTGTCGATTTCATCGATATAAACGATGCCGATTTCCGCGCGCTTTACGTCGTAGTCAGACGCTTGCAACAGCCGTAAGACGATGTTTTCCACGTCCTCCCCTACATAGCCCGCCTCTGTGAGTGTGGTGGCGTCGGCGATGCAAAATGGGACGTCGAGGACGCGCGCCAGTGTGCGCGCGAGCAACGTCTTGCCGGAACCAGTCGAGCCAATGAGCAGGATGTTGCTCTTCTCGATTTCCACGTCGCCAAGCGGGTCCATGGGAACTGCGGTGGTCGTGCCGCTGTTCGAGTTGTGCAGGATGCGCTTGTAGTGGTTGTGCACCGCCACGGAGAGCACCTTCTTCGCACGGTCCTGCCCGATCACATATTGGTCGAGGAGGCGGCGGATTTCCGTCGGCTTAGGCACACGCAACGCGGTCGATTGCCGCCGGTTTTCCTCGTTGATTTCCTTATCGAGAATACCTTTGCAGACGTTGATGCAACTGTCGCAGATATAGACGCCAGGACCGGCGATAAGCTTGCGCACTTCCGCGTGGCTCTTGCCGCAGAAGGAGCACATGGTGAGGTTCGAAGCGCGCGCCATTGGAAAGGGAGAAAGTGAGAAAGTAAAAAGCGGGACGGCTCTTAGCCCGGACTATGCCCGGCGCAGATGGTTTTTAGCACCGCGGGGGGTAGAAGTGATCGGCTAGCAGGGATTAGTTATTAGTGATCAGAAAAAGGATCGGTGCTCAACCGACAACTTGAGCCCTGATCGCTGCTTACTTGCCGCCCATCACTTACTCGGCCCGTATCATGACTGAGTTCCAGGCTCCGGCAATCCCGGGGGGCGCTCGCCTGAGCCGCCGACTTCCTCGGCGATCCGGCTGGCGATATTCAAGTCGCGCCGGCCCTTCACCACTTCGTCCACGAGTCCATAAGCCGCAGCTTCTTCCGCCGTCATGTAGTAGTCGCGATCGGAGTCCATCTTCACTTGCTCCTCCGGTTTTCCGCAGTGGTGGGCAAGGATCTTGATGAGCCGCTTCTTGAGCTTGAACATGAACTCCACCGTGCGCTCCACATCGCTCGCGGTGCCCTGCGCGCCGCCCGAGACCTGGTGGATCATGATATCGGAATTTGGCAGGGCAAAGCGTTTGCCCTTTGTTCCGGCTGCAAGCAGCACCGCACCCATGGAGGCGGCCATGCCGATGCAGTAGCAGTTCACGTCGCAGGTCAGAAACTGCATCGTGTCATAGATCGCGAGCCCCGCCGTCACTGAGCCGCCGGGCGAGTTGATGTAGATGTTGATGTCCTTTTTTGCGTCTTCCATTTGGAGGAAAAGCAACTGCGCGATGATGGAATTGGCGACGCCGTCATCGATCGCCGAGCCGAGGAATACGATGCGGTCCTTCAGCAGGCGCGAGTAGATGTCGTAGGAGCGCTCGCCCCGACCGGTCTGCTCGATGACCATCGGGATGTAGTAGTTGCTCTGCGGCGCGGTGATGCGGCGGTCTGGTGTGTGAATCATAGGGACAAATTCTCTTCCAAGTTAGCTTTGCGCGGGCTGCGCTTCGCTTCCGGTTGAAGCGCTCGTGACGTTCGCATTCGCGAGCAGAAAATCCAGCACCTTGCCTGTCACAATTTCTTCCTGGATTTGATCGATCGCATTCCGCTTTTCCAGCTCCTTCAGCATCTTCTCAAAGGTCATTTCGTAGCGTTGCGCCATCGTCGCGATGCGTCCGAAAAGTTCTTCGCGCGTGACCTTGATCCCCTCCTGCTCCGCGATCCGCGTCAGCACGAAGGTTCCTTTGATCCGCTCGCGCGCATTTTGCGCCGCCGAGCCGACGATCTCCTTTTCATTCTCCTTCAGCACTTCTTCCGCGACGCCGCGCGTTTGGTTTTCCCGCACGATCTCGGAAAGAATGCGCTGCGTTTCCTGCCGGACGAGGTTCGTCGGCAGCTCGCATTCCACTTGGGAAAGCAGGTGGCGCATCACTTGATTGCGCTTCTCGCCTTCACCATCAGTCTTCTTCTGCCGCTCCAGTTCGTCGCGCGCCATCGTGCGCAGGTCGGCGAGCGTCTTGCCCTTCACGACTCCCTCTGCAAAGGCATCGTCCAGCTCGGGCAGCACCTTGTTTTTGATCGCCTTGAGAGCGACCTCGTATTCGACCTTTTGCCCCGGCATTCCCTCGACGGGAAAGTCCGCCGGCACTTCGACGGTGAAGTTCCGAGTCTCGCCCGGCTTTGCATCGACGAGCGCCTGGCAAAAGCCCGGGAAAAACGCCTCCTCGGTCATCTTGATCCAGAAATCCTCGTTGCCGGAGAGCGGCTTGCCGGCCTTCGGGAAGAGCTCATGCACCGGCTTGCCGCCGATCGTTCCTTTGTAATCTACGACGATGAAATCCTCCATCCGCGCGCCGCGTTCTTCGGTGATAT
>CAXSDZ010000065.1:7534-8917 GCA_964235505.1 uncultured Chthoniobacteraceae bacterium | reverse complement strand
CTTCGACCTCTGCGTCGGTCACTTCTTCGGACGCGAGCTGGACCGGGATGCTCCGGTAGTCGGGAAGTGCGAAATCGGGCTGCGTCACCACCGTCGCGGTGAAGCTCATCGAGTTGTCGTCACCGATCTTCACGTCTTCGATATTGGCGAGCTGGAGCACACGCAGCTTGTGCTGGGTGATCGCCTCACGCGTGCTGTCGCCGAGCAGCTTCTTTTCCAGTTCTTCCTGGATCTGCTTTTTGAAACGCTTCTCGATGACCGCCTGCGGTGCCTTGCCGGGCCGGTAGCCGGGGATGCGCGCGGACTTGCCATACTCCTTCGCCACTGCCTCGCGGGCCTGGCTGACTTTCGCGGGCTCCACCTCCACGCGCAGGGTTGCGAGGCAGTTTGGAAGCGGTTCGACGGTGACGTTCATAGATCAGGAAATTGGAGGGGTCGGAAGATAGCGGCTCGGCTTAAAATGCAAACATGGAAATGCCCGGCGGAGCGGAAAGCGAGCTTGCCCACGTGCGCGCACGACCGCTGGCCTCCAGCAAACCGCCTGGGAAAGCCGCGACGGCTGCGGTGCTCGCCCTCCGCAGGCGCCCGGGTGGAGAATGAACATTGAGCATTTCGATCCGAGCGTGGAGCATCATAGCGAGATGATGGCTTTGTCACCGTCGCCCCCAACCGTCCTCCGCCGAACCGTTTCCATGATTCACACACGCACATTTCACCGTTCTCGCGTGCGCTTGTGTGCGCTGCTCGGGATGCTCGTTTTCACCGCCTCCTCCACATTTTCTCAGGAGGAAGGGTTTGCGCCACTCTTCAACGGACGCGACCTCGCCGGTTGGGTGAATGTGAACTGCGCCCCGGACACTTGGAGCGTTCGTGACGGGACGATCTTCTGCACGGGCGAGCCGACCGGCGCACTGCGCACCGAGAGGCAATATGAGAACTTCATCCTCGAACTCGAATGGCGGCATCTCAAAAGCGCCGGCAACGCGGGAGTCTTCATCTGGGCATCGCCAGAAGCGGCGCCCGGCGTGCCATTTCTGCGATCGATCGAAGTGCAGGTGCTCGACCACGGCTACGGCCAGACGGATTCCCACACGACACACGGCGATGTCTTCCCGATCCACGGCGCGACGATGAAGCCTCTCGGCCGCGCGAACGGGATGCGCTCGTTCCCGAGCGAAGAGCGCAGCAAGCCGTCCCCCGAATGGAACCACTATCGGATCGTCTGCAACGCCGGAACCCTGCGGTTGCATGTGAATGGAAAGGAAGTCTCCGGTGGCGACGAGTGCCAGTGGCGCAAAGGCTACATCGGCCTGGAAAGCGAAGGCTCGCCGGTCGAGTGGCGCAATTTGCGGCTCAAGGAACTTCCCTCGACGGGCGCAACGG
>CAXSDZ010000065.1:1548-7524 GCA_964235505.1 uncultured Chthoniobacteraceae bacterium | reverse complement strand
CCGCTCGCGAAGTAGCTCGGATCGCGCAGCGGGTGTTTCCTTCCCTGCAACGGAATGCGACGCACATACGCGCGCGCAAAATGCGAAGACCGAAGAGTGAGGACACGCCGGAAATTTAAACACCATGCAACCTATGAAGAAACTTTTGCTGCTCGCCCTCATCGCCACCGCCAGCCTCGCACTGCCGGCTTGCACCACCGTGGTGGACGATCCGGCTCCGGCAACCACGACCACCTCCACCACCGAGACGACTGCCGTGCATTCCGCACCGATGGGCAGCTCAACGACAACCGTCCGCAGCTACTAATCACACCGCTACTTTCTTCACGGCCGCACAGGATCAGGGGCTTGCGTCCCCTGCTGTGCGGCCTTTCTGTTGAGTTCCTATGAAGACAATCGCAAAAATTCTACTCGCCCTCTGTGTGGCTGCGTATGCCACCACAGCCATCGCCGCCTCCGGCTGGAGCGATAATTACGCTAAGTCAGTCGCTCAAGCGAAGGCTGACAACAAGATGGTGTTGCTGGATTTTACCGGCTCCGACTGGTGCAGTTGGTGCATGAAGCTGGACAAGGAAGTATTCTCGAAGCCGGAGTTCAAAGCATACGCGAAAGCAAACCTCGTCTTGGTCGAGCTGGATTTTCCGCAAGGCAAAGACCTTCCCAAGAAGACCACGGCGCAGAACGAGAAGCTCAAAGCGGAGCATGAGATTCGCGGTTTTCCGACGATCATCGTGTTGAACTCCGACGGCAAAAAAGTAGGCGAGCTCGGCTACATGGAAGGCGGGCCGGACGCGTTCATCGCCGCGCTAGAGAAGCTGAAGGCGAAGAGCTAAAAACTGCTTCAGCAGACACGTTACCAGTGCGCGGGTGCGGCCGAAAGCCGCACTCGCTTTTTTGTGCCATGGGAAGCTCCGAAGTCCGTGGTCCGGCGCGTGTTCCTGTTGCTGCGCGGTTCGGAAGGCGCAGCTCCGCTTATCCCCTTGCTCGCCACGCGTGCTGCCGGGGTTTCAGTAGCTCTTCGCAAAGATCACCCGCTGACGGCTCGGCTCGCCCGTGATCACGCAGCGGCCGGCCTCGGCCGGATGCGCAGCGTCCACGAACGGGATGCAGCGAATCGTGACTTTGAGATCAGTCTTGATCTGCTCCTCGATTTCTCGCGTGCCGTTCCAATGCGCCAGCGCGAAGCCGCCGTGGATCTCCGGCTTGTCGGATTTTTTCGCGGTGAAGAAGGCGTAGAACTCCTCCTTGGAATCAATGCGAACCGTGTGCTCGTCGCGATGCGCGGTCGCGCGGGCGAGCAGCGCGTCCTGCATGGATTGCAGCACCTCCGGCACACGCGAGACAAACTCCGCCGTCGGCAGAAACTCCTTTTCTTTCGGCCCGCGGTCGCGCCTCCCCACGGCCACGCTTCCCTTTTCCAAATCGCGCGGGCCGATCTCGACCCGCAGCGGCACGCCCCTTTTGATCCACTCCCAGCTCTTCGTCCCGCCGCCGATGTCGCGCCGGTCCACCTCCACGCGGATCGGCTCTCCGGCAAAGGTCTGCCCCCGCAGATCGGAAGCAAGCTGCTCGACCGCTGCCAGCACGGCGTCGCGCGTTTCGGGCTTCGGAGTCACAGAAATGATTACCACGTGCGCGGGCGCGATGCGCGGCGGGAGCACCGCGCCATCATCGTCCGCGTGCGCCATGAGCACCGTCCCAATGAGCCGCGTGCTCGATCCCCAGCTTGTCGTCCAGGCTAGCTCTTTTGTGTTCGTGCGGCTGAGGAACTCGATGCCGCTCGCCTTGGAAAAGTTCTGCCCGAGAAAGTGCGAAGTGCCCGCCTGGATGGCTTTGCGATCCTGCACCATCGCTTCGATGCAAAGCGTCTGCACCGCGCCGGGAAACCGCTCACTTTCGCTTTTCTCACCGACGAAAACTGGCAGCGCGAGCCAGTCGCGCGCGAAGGTTTCATACACGCGCAACATCTGGTTTGTCTCCGCGATTGCCTCCTCCGCAGTCTCGTGAGCGGTGTGCCCTTCCTGCCACAGAAACTCCGTCGTCCGAAGGAAGACGCGCGGGCGCATTTCCCACCGGACCACGTTTGCCCATTGGTTGATGAGGATCGGCAGATCGCGCCACGACTGCACCCACTTCGCGTATGTCGCGCCGATGATCGTCTCGCTCGTAGGCCGCACGATCAGAGGCTCCGCCAGCTCCGCGCTCTGCGCCGGCCGCAAGCCGCCCTTCCCATCCGACTCGAGCCGGTGATGCGTCACCACCGCGCATTCCTTCGCAAAGCCTTCCACATGCTCCGCTTCCTTCGCGAGGTATGAGAGCGGAATGAAGAGCGGAAAATACGCGTTCTTGTGACCCGTCGCCTTGAACATCCCGTCCAGCCCGCGCTGCATGTTTTCCCAAATCCCGTAGCCCCACGGCTTGATGACCATGCAGCCGCGCACATCACTCGGCTCCGCGAGATCGGCCGCGCGGACGACCTGCTGATACCACTCGGGAAAGTCTTGCGCGCGCGTGGGCGTGATGGCGGTTTGGGGCTGGCTCATGGGCTTGAAGAAAAAGGAGCGCGACGCTACTGGCAGCGTTTGCGATACGAAAGGCCGGATTGTTCCTGTCTCACTCCATCCGGCAGCGGTCCGGCGCATGCCGAAAATGGGGATCGATCAGCTTCATAAGCTCGCGAGAAAACGTCCGAAAAACTCCACCCCGCGCTCCAGATTTTCCACCGCAATCCACTCGTCTTCTGTGTGCGCCTGATCGATGGAGCCGGGTCCCATGGCGATGGCGGGCGTCCCCTGTGCGGCGAAGATGGCGGCATCGCAAAACCACGGAGCGCCGACGCAGCGGGCACCAAGCTTTTCCAATGTGCCGATGAGTGGGTGCGCGGGATCCGTGTGCAGCGGGGCGGAGTGTCGCATCGAGATCGCGAGGTCCGGGCAGACGCTTCGCAGCCGCGCTTCGAGATGAGCGAAAAACTCCGGCGTGTTTTGCGCCGGGACCGTGCGGAGATCCACGGTCGCCTCGCACGCGTCGGGCACGATGTTCGTCTTCGATCCACCCGCAATCGTGCCGACGCTGATGGTGGATGCGCCAAGCACCGGGTGGGTGTGGCGCGCCATTTCCGACGCCAAATCACGGCCGATGAAGTCGATGACCCGCGCCATTTTTCCGATCGCATTGTCTCCCAGGTGCGGCTGCGTCGCGTGCGCCGCTTTGCCTTTGGTCGTGAGGCTTAGATGCGTGGAGCCTTTGTGCGTGTGGACGACCTGCATATCTGTCGGTTCACCCGCGACGACGAAGTCGAAGCGCTCCTCCCGGGCCAGCGCCTTTGCTCCATGCTGGCCCGCTTCTTCGCCGACGAGTCCCGCAAACCAGACCTCGTGGCCGAGCTCCGGGAGTCGCTCGCGAATCTCACGCAGCGCCCAGAGCATCGCTGCCATCGAGCCCTTTGTATCGCTCGCGCCGCGTCCCCAGATGCGCCCCTCGCGCGCTTCCCCGCCAAAGGGATCGACGGTCATCCCGGCGACGCTCACCGTGTCCGTGTGCGGGGCAAAAAGAATGCGCGGCTTGCCGGTGCGATTGCTGGGGAAACGGGCGACCACATTCGGCCGGTCAGGCAGCACTTCCCGCAGCTCTACCTGGGCACCGAGTTCTTCCAAGAAGCTCGCCAAGTAAGTTGCGCAGCGCTTCTCCCCCATCCCGTCGGTGCCCGGCACACCCGATGGGTTCACACTTGGGATGCGCACAAGCGCCTGGAGCAACTCGGAAACGTTTTGCGGCTGCTGCATGGCAGCAGGTCTAGCGGGTGGACGCGCATTTGGCCATGCCGCAGTGAGTCGCACGCATGCATGCGGGCAGCGCGGACTACGCCACTCTTTCAGCGCAATTCCTGCGCTCAGTGCTCAGCGCAGGCGGTTGTAAAAACCGAACGCTGCACCTGAGCACTCCGCGCCATCACTGGGCTTGCGCCGGAGCGCAGTGCTTACCGCGTGAGGAAGGAGTTCCAATGCTCGCACGCACGACTCGCGTCACGCGCTTTCCAGCGCATCATCGATCATCGCGCGCCGCTCCAGCGGCTGTGTCCAGCGCCACTGGTGCTCTTCGTCCAGCGAGCCGAGCGGATCGAAATAAAGGAACTTCTTCCCCGGCTTCACCGCCGGACTCGTGAAGACTGCGATGCCGGTGGCGCGATCGTAGTGCTCGTGAGAATGCGCGTCGCGCTTGCCGCCGCCGCCCATCGTATCGACGACGAAGGCCGGCGTATTGAAACCAGCCGTTGCGCCGCGCACGTGCTTTTCCACGCGCAGACCCCTCGCGAGCGAAGTGCGGAGATCTTCCACGCCTGGCACCATGTCGTGAAAATAGACGTAATACGGATGCACGTTCACGTAGCCCAGCCGCCGCACGAGGAGCTGCATCGTCGCGGGGCGATCGTTCACGGTGCGCTGGAGCACCGTCTGGCAGCGCACGAAAATGCCGCGCTCGGTGAGCCGGCCCATCGCCTCCTGCGTGATCCCGGTAATCTCGTTCGGGTGATTGAAGTGCGTATGCACCGCCACGTCCTTGTGCAGCGCGCGGCCCAGCTCAGCCACACGCGTGAGCGCATCCACCCACGCGTGGTCGCTCAGGATTTTCTGCGGCATCACGCACAGCCCTTTCGTCGCGAAGCGGATGCGCCTGATGTTCGGCATCCGCAGCAGGCGCTCGCCGATTTGCTGCAAATGCTCGGCCTTCAAATTATAGGTATCGCCGCCGCTGATCACGATATCCTCGAGCTCCGGCTTCGTGGCGATGTAAGTGAACGCCTGCTCCCAGCGCGCGGCGTTCGCGTGCAGCTTCAGCTTTTCTCCGACCACCTCCGTGTCGGTGCCGACGGCATACGAGCGGGTGCAAAAGCGGCAATAAACCGGGCACGAAGCGATCGGCAGAAAGAGCGCCTTGTCCCGATAGCGATGTGTGAGACCCGGCACCGGTGAGTCGCCCTGCTCGTTCAGGGAATCGAGCTGCAGCATCGGATGATTGGGCTGCTGTTGGGATCGGAGCGGGATAAATTGCGTGCGGATCGGGTCACCAAGTGGGTCACTCCAATCTACCAGGCTTAGAAGATACGGCGACACGCGCAATGCCATCGGCGCATGCGCGATCCCGGCGGCGAGGTCCGCAAAAAAAGGGTCCGCCACAAGGCTCCCGAGAGTTTCGCGGAGTTGGCGGACATTGGTGACGGTTTGTTTTTGCTGAAAAAGGTGAGTCCGAAATTCGTCCCCGCTCACGTGGTGATAAGCGGGAATCTCGCGCCACCATTCGTCGCGGCGGAGATCGCGGTGGCCGGTGTTGGGAGAGCTGGAGTTCAGCAGTTCCTCGTCGATCGGCAGAGCGGTCGCGGCGAGGACAGGCGGGTCAACGTGGGCGGTGTCTTGATACATGGGAGCAGTGGCAGTGTGGGTTGGTTCGTGGAAAAACGTTCACGCCCGGCGCGATGGACGCGCGGGTTCGGACCGACGCACCGGCTTCGGCATCGCGCTGACTTCCCCCAGCACATCCGCCAGAGTGCGGGCGGCGAGCGCGGTTTCGAGCGCGTGCTGCGCGGCGGAAAAAACCTCCTCCAGCACACCCTCGATTTTACGTCCCACCGGGCAGCGGAGATTTGGCTGCTGGGGATGCGGCGCGAGGCTGGGAACGCATACAACCGCGCGGTAGATCGCATCCAGCGAGATGGTCTGCGGGGGCCGGCTCAAGCGCGCCCCTCCGCCCGCGCCATGCTGCGTCTCGACCAATCCCGCGCGCCGCAATGCCGAAAGGATGCGGCGGATGACGACCGCATTCGTGTTCACGCTGCCTGCAAGCAGCGCGGACGAAACGGTCTCCGCATCCTTGTGCGCCAGCACGGCAAGCACATGGACGGCAAAAGCAAAGCGACAGCTCGCAGCCATACGATGCGGGATGTGTAATCGATTCGGTTACAGTTTGTCAACCGCGATC
>CAXSDZ010000065.1:0-1538 GCA_964235505.1 uncultured Chthoniobacteraceae bacterium | reverse complement strand
GCTCGTCCCTGACGAGTCCCTCCGCACCTCGCTTACTTCTTCGCCTTCTTCTGCTGGCTCTTCACCACTTTGCCTTCCGCATTCATGATCATCTCCCAGCGGACACCGTTCTTGTCGGTGATCTTCGCCCCATATTGCAGACCGCCGCCTTCCTCCTCGGTTTCCACTTTCTCCAGGGTCGCGCCCGCATCCGTCACCTTCTTGATGGTCGCCTGCACGGCTGCCGGCGCGGCGCTCAGGGCGATTTCCTTGTCCTTCCCAAATGCTGACGCGGACAGTAATCCCGCAGCGGCCAGGACTGACAGGAAGGAGGAAACTGCTGATTTCATGGGGCGAAGAAGATGAGCGTTTCGGTTGACGTTAGAGGTGCGAAAGCGACTTGGTTGCGCTGCTAGGAGCTCAGCAGGCAGGCGGAAAATTAGCAGCGCAGCGCCCGTTGGCGATTTTCCAGGTTGCATGACACCTGCGACCTTTGGCCGTTTGGAGTCCGGGAGAGAAACCATGGCTCGGAACTGTTGACGATGGGAAGGGGTGCACCGAGAGGGAATCGAACCCACAACCCAGTGATTAAGAGTCACTTGCTCTGCCAATTGAGCTATCGGTGCCCATCGAATGGGCAGGAACTCTATGCGTGCCGCTCCGTGGCTCAAGCACTTTTTCACCGCGGCTTCAGCTCGGAGCAGGATAAGCCCAAACGCCGCCCGCGAGGACTGCCATGCGACTCCCCCACTCACGCCCGATGCGTCAGATGGGCGAGCAGAAGCCAAAGGATAACTGGTAGAAACACGGCGGCGGCGCAGAGCCCGAGCCCGGCGGCCATGCGGTCGCGCAGCAGCAGCATGCCGCCGGCAAAAAGCGCGGCGAGCAGCCATGGACCGAAGAGCAGCGGCGGGAAAAAGCTGAGCACCACGATCGCGCAGCCGACCGCCACGCAGAGCACGCCAGCTTCCACCGGGAAGCGGACGAAAATGCCGCGCACCCGCTGGACAAAGTCCATGACGAGCCGTCCGTAGCGGGTCGCCTTCCCAGCCCGCCCCTCGCGAGCCGCCTCGGGCTCCGCGGCAGCAGGCAGCGCAGGCAGCGCAGGCAGTTCCACCACCTCGGACGCTAGTTCGGCACCGTCCCCACCGGGGAGGAGATTGCGCAGCGGCGTCCAATGTCGGTCAGCCTCCGAGCGACCGAGATCGCCCAGCGCATAGCGTCCCCCCTGCACATGGCCGAGGAGTTCCTCCTCCGAATAAGGACCTTCCGAGCGCCGGTCTCTGAACACGAAATAATCCACAGGATTCTGGGTTGTTGACGAAGGTTGCGGCGAAGCTTGTGCAGCGTCGGCAAGCGGACTGTCGAGAGGGAAAACCGCGGCTCCCGGGCGCGGGCAAAAAACCCGCGACGACCCGGCGCTCGCCGCCTGCGTCAGCCGCGGCTCACCCGTTTGTTCATTGCAGCCGTGCCAGCTCGTCGGCCGTCCAGGAGGCGCCGCGATCCTTGGTCGCTTCGCGGACCTTCGTCACTGCCGACGTTTCGACGAACGAGGCTTC
>CAXSDZ010000064.1:15491-20362 GCA_964235505.1 uncultured Chthoniobacteraceae bacterium | reverse complement strand
CCATCGTGCGCTGGAGCGCGCCCATCGCGCCGCTCGGGTCGGCGGCGCGCTCGGTGACTTCCATCGAGTCGATCCCGCCGTAGAGCAACGCGGCTTCCTCGTTCAGCTTCCCCCAGCGCTTGCCGAAGATCGCGGCAATCTTCCGCTCGAGCTGCTCCGGGCCGAGCATCCGCGCGACGCCTACGTCGTCGAGCTCCGCCTTGCGCGCTGGATCGGCGACTGAGGTAGTGAGCGCGTCGGCGCGGTAGAAGGGCGATGCGACCCATCCCTTGAACGCTTCCTTCAAGTTATAGTTCGCCTTCACAAGGCGCACGGTGATCGCATCGATCTCGCGCCGCTGCGCCTGGTAGGCACGTTGCCGCGCGTTGTAGAACGGATCGTCGAGCGCCTTCGGCGCGCGCAGCACACGGCGACCGGTGAGGACGTAATAGACGTGCTCGACCATGGTGGCCGCGAAACGCGGATCCTTCGCAGTGCGCTCGCTGAGCCACTGGAGCGCGCGCCATTTCTCCGCTGGCGGCAACTCTTCGCCCTCGAAACCAGGGCCAAACATGTCCTGGAACCATCCGCCTTTCCTCGGCCCGAAGACGCCTTCGAGGCTGGTGTAATCCTGAAACATGCCTGCGACCGGATCGAGCGTCCGGTGGCAGACGACGCACTCCGCGGCCTGCATCGTGGGCACCTCAAACTTCGCGGTGACCGCCGCCGCATCCGTGACTCGGGCCGCCAGTTCCAGCACATCGATGCCGAGGAAATGCTCGAAATACATGCGCCCGCGCAGCCGGTTGCGGTTGGTCTCGGTGGTCGGGAAGCGGCGCAGGTATTGGAAAATCGTGAGCATCCCGGCGTGCGGATAGAAGCCGCTTTCGGAAACCTGGTCGTGCCCTTTGTCGCGATGCTTCAGTGCGGCGAGGCGGACAGGGATGTATTCAAAAGGATCGTCCACATTGCGGAAACGCGCGCGCAGTTCGTCGAAGTTTCCGTAGCCGCGCGCCGTGTAGGGCGACTCCATGATGTAGTCCGCCGTGACGATCTCGGTAAAAGGCCGCTCCTCGCGGACGATGTGTTTGATCAGCTCCAGCGGCTCGCGCAGCAGCGCTTCGCGGTAGTCGTCGGCGAGTTTGTAGCGGGCTTTTTGCTGCGCCTTTTCATCGCCGACGGCGCTGAGGTCGTGCTTCTGCGTCCAGTGCCGCGTCTTCTCGAAGTTGTCGTAGCTCAGCGCGCTCTCAGCCCCATCGCCGTAGCCGCGCACGAGGAGGATGTCGTTGAACGCCTCCGCCAGCCGCTCGTAAAAAGCATCCTCGCGCATCACCCCATCGAGCAGCCCGTCAAGCGCGGGCAGCCCTCCCGTTTCCATCGCCGCCACTTCCTTCGGCGACGGCAACCGGCCAGCTAGCGATAGCGTCGCGCGGCGCAGCAGACGCCGATCGTCGAGCATTTCGACGCCTTGGAAAAACGGCGGCGCATTGTCCGATGCGACAGCCAGTTGCGCATTCGCAGGCGTGCTCAACCGCCGCACGAACTCCTCCAGGATCCGATACTCCGCCGAGTCCGGCTTCACCACCGCCTCACCTTCATGTTCGAGCTTGCCAATGGCCTTCAGCAGCAACCGCGACGTGCCCTCCGTCTGCCGCGCGGCGACTCGCGCGAAGGCCGCGCGATTGTGCTGCAGCGACATAAACCGCTCGGGATGCGGATCGCGCGCCGGGTCCTGCAAAACCAGCTTCGTGTCTTCCGCATCGCCGCCGGCTTTGTGGCACTTCAGACAGTTCTGCGCGGCCACCTTGGCCCAGACTTCATCGCGAAAGAAATCGCCCGTCCCGACGAGATCGACCCCCGCAGGAACCAGCTCGCCATTTGCTGCCAAGACGGCACCGGCGCAAACGAAAAAAAAGAGGAAGACACGCAGAAACATCGGGGAGGGAAATCCGGGCGCAAAAATGACCCGTGAGGCGCGATTTTATTGGCTCCTGTCACGGAACGCAAACGACCGCTCCTCGCCGTCAGACCTGACTACCCTCAAGTTCGTGCGAGGGCTGATCCGTTCTCTTCATCCGCCGCATCTGCCACGACCCAGTCGCACCGAAGGCCCATCGCAACGTTCCTGCCCTGTCGCGGATGAAATCACCATGCCCCACAGGCCAAACAACCATTCACCGCAGCGAACCGCGCTGGCTATGCAGCCATGGGCTATGCAACGGTGGGCACTCATTTTATGATGACGCCCAAACGCGGCTTCTCTCTTCGCATCTTCGTCCCAGACGGATCACCCGACGGCTTGCGCATTGTCGAGAAGTCACTCTGGACCGGCACCGGCGTTGTCTGCCCACGCGCCCTCTTCGCTCAATCCAAAGTCCGTCCGGAGTTTCAGCGCACCGGTGTTTATCTCCTGCTTGGGCCGGCGGAGGAGAGCGGCTTGCAGCGTGTTTATGTAGGGGAAGGCGATCCGGTCCGCCCGCGCTTGGAGCAGCATGCCGCAAAGAAGGAGTTTTGGACTTCAGCGATCCTGTTCAGCAGCAAAGACGCGAATCTCAATAAGGCGCACGTTCAATACCTCGAAGCGCGCCTGCTCCAGCTCGCTACGGAAGCCAAGCGCTGTCAGCTCGACAACTTGAATTCGCCCGCGCTGCCGTCCTTGTCCGAAGCGGATACCGCGGAAACTGAGGGCTTCCTCGACGAAATCCTTCTCTGCCTGCCGGTGCTCGGCGTTCAGGTTTTCGAGAAACCTCCGGTGGCAGCCGTCACTGCCACGCTGCTCTACCTCAAAGCAAAAGGTGTCTCCGCCACGGGCTACGAATCCGCGCAGGGCTTCGTGGTCCGCGCTGGCTCGCAGGCCGTCGCGGTGGAAGTTAATTCGATCGATCGTTACAAGTCGGAGCTCCGGAAGGCGCTCGTTGGCAAAGGCATTCTCGAGTCAAACGGCACCGCCTATCAATTCACTGAAAACTACTCGTTCACCTCACCTTCCACCGCCGCAGGGGTAATTCTCGGCAGCGCGGCGAGCGGACCGATGGCGTGGAAAACTGCGGACGGTGTCGAACTCAAGAAGTTGCAGGAAGCTGAAGCGGGTTAACCTGCACGTTCGTCTTTGGAAGCCGCTGTTGCTCTGAAAACGACGCAGGTGTTATGGTTCACGCATGAAGTTTACTGCCGTGTTTGTCCCTGCTGCTGAGGGTGGATTTACTGCGCTGGTTGAAGAAATTCCGGGTGCGATTTCCGAGGGAGAGACGATCGACGAGGCACGGGAGAATTTGGCGGATGCGTTGCGGATGGTGCTGGAGTGCAATCGTGATTTGGCCCGGGAGCGGGAGCCGGTGGAGAGCCACAGGGAAGTGCTGGAGCTGGCGTCCTTGTGAAGCTGGCGGATCTGGAGCGTCGCTTGCGCAGTCATGGCTGCGAGCTTTACCGGGAGGGGAGCAAGCACTCGGTCTGGCGAAATCCGGTAACGGGTAGAACGACGAGCGTGCCGCGGCACCGGGAGGTGAAAGAATTCACGGCACGCGCGATTTTCCGCCAATTGGAGGTGCCGTGGCGATAGACAAGGTGCCAGATAACGGCACGCTGCTCGGGCGGTTTCTGGACGAAGTCGTGGGCAAAACACGCGAGCTTTATCCCGCGCAGGAGGCGGCGATTTTGGAGCTGTATGACGAGAAGAATGTGATCCTGAATACGCCCACCGGCTCGGGCAAATCGCTGGTCGCGGAGGCGTTGCATTTCAAGTCGTTGGCGCAGGGGAAGCGGTCGGTTTACACCTGCCCGATCAAGGCGTTGGTGAACGAGAAGTGGCTGGCGCTGTGTCGCCAATTTGGGCCGGAGAATGTGGGCTTGAGCACCGGGGATGCGACGGTAAATCGGGATGCGCCGATCCTTTGCTGCACGGCGGAAATCCTCGCGAACATCGCGCTGCGCGAAGGTGGCGAGGCGAATGTGCAGGACGTGGTCATGGACGAATTCCATTACTACGCCGACCGCGAGCGCGGCGTGGCTTGGCAGGTGCCGCTGCTCACGTTGCCGCAAACGCGCTTCCTGCTGATGTCGGCGACGCTCGGGGATACCGCGTTTTTTCAGGAAGAACTGACGCGTATCAACGGACTGGAGACGGTGACGATTGCTTCAAAAGATCGACCGGTGCCGCTGGAGTTTTCCTACGCCGAAACCTCGCTGCCGAACACGCTCGAGGGACTCGTGACCGGCGGTAAAGCGCCGGTCTATGTCGTCCACTTCACGCAGCTCGAAGCGGCGCAGAGCGCGCAGGATTTCATGAGCACGAACGTCTGCACGCGCGAGGAAAAGGAGCGGATCGCGCATGCGCTGGAGGGGTTCAAGTTCTCCTCGCCGTATGGACCCGAGATCAAGAAATGGCTGCGGCACGGGATCGGTCTGCATCACGCGGGATTGCTGCCGAAATACCGCGTGCTCACCGAGCAACTCGCGCAGCGTGGTTTGCTCAAAGTGATCTGCGGAACGGATACCCTCGGCGTCGGGATCAATGTGCCGATTCGCACGGTGCTCTTCACGCAGCTCTGCAAATACTCCGGACAGAAGACGGGCATCCTGAGCGCGCGCGACTTTCACCAGATCAGCGGCCGCGCGGGGCGGAAGGGCTTCGACGATGTCGGCTGGGTGGTCGCGCAGGCGCCGGCGCATGCGATCGAGAACCTGTTGCTGGAGCAGAAGCAGGCGGGCGGCGGAAAGAAGTTCGTGAAGCGCAAACCGCCGGAGCGGAACTTCGTGAATTGGGACAAGCAGACTTTTGCCCGCCTCATCGCCGCGCCGCCGGAGCGGCTGACGAGCCAGTTCCGAGTCACCCACGGCATGCTGCTCAATGTGCTCAGTCGCCCGACGGATGGCTGCCGCGCGATGCAGGAGCT
>CAXSDZ010000064.1:0-15481 GCA_964235505.1 uncultured Chthoniobacteraceae bacterium | reverse complement strand
CCGCTCCTATGCAGGGGTGCTGGAGATTCCGTGCGATGTGCTGGCCCTCGGCCCAGGTCTGGGCCGCGCGCGGAAGGCGGAAGTGCAGGAGCTCATTCGCCGCTCGCACGAGTTGCCGAAGGCTAAACGGGCGCTGACGCGGCGCGGCTGGCAGCTTTTCCGCGCGCTCGTGGAGCGCGGGATCGTGGAGTTCATCCCGAAGGAGGAGCGCACTGCGGAGGGCGCGAAAGTGCGGGTGAACATGGCGCTGCAGGACGACTTTTCGATGAACCAGACGCTCTCGCTTTACGTCCATGACACGCTCCCGCTCATGGACCCGCAGGCGCCGGATTACGCGCTCGTCGTGCTCACGCTGGTCGAGGCCATTTTGGAAGATCCCGCTCTCATCCTCCGCAAGCAGCTCGACAAGGTGAAGGGCCAGGCCGTCGCGGAGATGAAGATGCAAGGCATCGAATACAACCAGCGGATGGAAGAGCTGGAGAAGCTGGAATACCCGAAGCCGAACCGCGACTTCATCTACTCCACGTTCAACGCCTTTGCCGCGAAACATCCGTGGGTGGGCGAGGAAAACATCCGCCCGAAATCGATCGCGCGGGAGATGTTCGAGGAGTTCCGCTCGTTCGGCGACTACATCAAAATCTACGAACTCCAGCGCGCGGAGGGCGTGCTGCTGCGGCATCTTTCCAACGTTCACAAAGTCTTGGCGCAGACTGTCCCGGATGCGGCGAAGAACGACACGATTCGCGAGATGGAGCTCTACCTCGCCACGATGCTCCGGCAGATCGATTCCAGCCTGCTGGAGGAGTGGGAAAAAATGCGCGACCCGGGCTATCAACCACGCGGCGAGCTGGCCGAGGTGCGCCCGCCCGGAGCGGAGGAGGCGGACCGCGACATCACGCGCGACGCCAAGGCATTCACCGCCGCAATCCGCACGCGCATCTTCACCTTTCTCCGCGCGCTGGTCAGCGGAGATCTCGAGGCTGCCCTCGCCACGCTCACGCTTTCGCACGCGGAAGACGCGGAGCCCTGGACCGTCACGCGCCTCCGCGAAGCGCTCGCCGCCTACCACGTCGAGCACGAGCGCATCCGCCTCGACCCCACCGCCCGCAACGTGCAGCACACCTACGTCACACCCGCCGAAGACAAGCGCAGTTGGCGTGTGCAGCAGATGCTGGTCGACCCCGCCGAGGCGAACGATTGGGTGGCGGAGTTCGACGTCGACCTCGCCGCGTCCCGCGAAGCTGGCGAGCCCGTCCTCCAGTTTCGCCGTCTCGCGAGCTTGGTTTGAATTCGTGGTCGAACCTTTCTCGCTTCAGCGCCCCGCGCCGGGCGGAGTGCGATCCGGTCCGAAGTGTTTCTCGCTGCGATAGCGCAGCCACACGCGCAAAATTTGCGGCACCTTTGCCCGCTCTGCCTGGCTGAGGCTTTCATACAACGCGAGCGCCTTTTCGCGTTCGCCGCGGCAGGCGCGGTTGTTGTGCGCGTCCCAGAGGCTCCGCGCCGCGCGGATGCGGCGGCAGGTTTCTTTGATCAATGCTGCGCCCGTCAGCGGGGAGTGGAGCTTTTTTGCCGGCATGGCCGTGGTGTTTTGAGCTGCAGCAACCCGCGGAAAACAGTTCGTGGCAAATCCGGGCGAAGTTGCTCCATCCTGTCGGAACTGCTCGTCGAAATCACCGCCGCTCCACCTGCGCGGAGACTTCGCGCAAGGCACGCCGGAGTTGATTGAAATCCACCGGTTTCACCAGGTGAGTCGTGAAGCCGGCTTCCACCGATCGGCGCAGATCTTCCTCCATGCCGTAGCCGGAAAGTGCGATCCCACGCAGCCGAGGCTGGAGCGCACGCAGCTTCGTGATGACCTCCAGGCCAGTCCCATCCGGCAGTCCAAGATCGGAAATCACCACCTCAAATTGCCCTGCCTCCGCCGCCGCGACCGCGGCGGCGACGCTGCCCGCCGTGACCACCTGGTGCCCGGCGCGCACCAGCAGCCGCCGGAGCACCGCGAGCGTCGGCTCGTGATCCTCCACGAGCAGCAGGCGCAGCGCAGCGGCTGGTCCCGTTTCATCTGCAGTGCCAGCACTGGCGTCGTTCCCGGAGTCTCCCGTGCGCGCCGCCACCACCCCCGTCGCCTGCTCGCCCGCGCGCGGCAGCTCCACGATGAAGGTCGCGCCGCACCCTGTGCCATCACTCTCCGCGCGGACCGTGCCGCCGTGCAGATCCACGATGGCGCGCGCGATGGCGAGTCCCAGTCCGAGCCCGCCAAAGCGGTGATCACCTTCGCGCCCCGCCTGCTCGAAAGGGCGGAAGATGCTCTCCAGCGCATCCGGCGCCAGGCCGATGCCGGTGTCGCTCACCTCGATGCGCAGCCGCTCATCGGTCTCGTCGCGCGTGCGGATCGAGACGCGCCCGCCCGTCGGCGTGAACTTGATCGCGTTGCGCAGCAGATTCCAAAACACCTGCTGCAAGCGCGCGGGATCGCCGCGCAGGCCGGTGCGGCGCGCGGCGAGATCGAGCTGCAAGGCGACCGGTTTGCTTTGCGCTTCATCGCGCACGATTTCCACCACGAGACCGATGAGCGAGTGGGCATCGCAGAACTCTTCGCGCAGCGTGAGCTTGCCCTTCGCGATACGGGTGAGGTCCAGGAGGTCATCGATGAGCCGCGCCTCCAGCGCGATGTTGCGCTCGATCATGGCGAGGTCGGTGCGGACATCCGCCGGGAGCCGCTCGTCGCCGCTCAGCGCCTGCGCGGTCATGAGGGCCGGTGTCAGCGGCGTGCGCAGCTCGTGGGAAAGGGCGGCGAGAAAATTGTCCTTGGCGCGCGAAGCGATCTCCGCGGCGTCCTTCGCGGTGATCAGCGCGGCCTCCGCGGCGCGCCGTTCGGACATCGCCGCGATGGCATCGGCGATCGGGGCGAGATCGCCGAGCACCGTTTCGCTGAGCGCGTGCCGCGAGAAAAGCGCGAGCACCCCGAGCACGCGCCCTTCGGCGATGAGCGGGTAGCCGGCGAAGGCGACCATCCCTTCACGCGCCGCCCACGCGGGATCGGAAACGTTCGGATCGCGCGGCACATCGTTCGTGAGATGCGCGCGGCGATTTTGCGCGATGCGTCCGATCTTGAACTGCCCCACCGGCACGCGCGCGTGCGGCCCGTCGAGGTGCGTGTAGAGCCCGGCGCTCGCGCGCAAGACCAGCACCGGCTCGGCCACGTCCAGCACCCAGACCCGCGCAAACGCCGCATCGAGATGCTGCACGAGCAGCTCGCAGCAGGCGCGCAACACCGCATCCTCGCCATCGAGCGAAGCCAGGCGCGCGGCGATGTCGGCCCGGAGCGACGAAAGAGCCGCGCGCTCCGCCAGCTCCGCCTCCACCGCCTTCCGCTGCGAGATGTCGCGCACGAAGCCAACAAACATCGGCGGCTCCGCGCCCGGCAGCGGACTGATGGAAAGCTCGACCGGAAACTCGCTCCCGTCGCGGCGCAGCGCAGGAAGCTCCAGCCGCCGCCCGATGACCGGCCCCTCGCCCGTCGCCAGCAGATGCGCGAGCCCGCGATGGTGCGCCTCGCGCAGCCGCTCCGGGATGATGCGCGCTGCCAGCTCGCTGCCCACGGCTTCCGCGCGGCTCCAGCCGAAGATGCGCTCGGCGGCCGCATTCCACGCTGCGATCCGGCCGGTCGAGTCCATCAGCAGCACCGCGTCGAGCGCGGCATCGATGATCCCGCGCGCGCGCTGCTCACTCGCGCGCAGCTCCAGCTCGGCGAGCTTGCGCGCCGTGATGTCGTAGAGAAAGCCGGGCATCCGCACCGGCTGGCCCGCCGCATCGCGCTCGATCCGCCCGCGGCCATCCACCCAGCGCTCCACTCCTGCCGCCGTGCAGACGCGGTATTCCAGCACGTAAAATTCGCCCGTCTCCAGCGCGCGCGTCACGCCATCGCGCACCCGCTGGCGGTCGTCCTCGTGCACCGCGGTGAAGAACGTTTCCACCGGCTCGCCCGCGCGGCATCGCTCCGGCGGGACGCCGAAAGTCTGCGCCATCAGCGCATCGCCAAAGACCAGTCCGCTCCCGAGCTCCAGCACCCATGCGCCCGCGCCGCCGACTTCCAGCGCGGTGCGCGCGAGCCATTCCGCCTCCCGCAGCGCGCGCTCGCGGGCGTGCTTTTCCGTCACGTCGTGGAAGACGAGGATCACGCCGCGCACCGAGCCATCCGCGCCAAAGATCGGCGCAGCGGAATCCTCGATCGGGATCTCGCCGCCCCCGCGCGGCCGCAGCACGGTGTGGTTCGCGAGGCCGACGACGATCCGCTCGCGCAGCACGCGCTCGACGGGGTTTTCGGCCGGCGCGCCGGTCTGCTCGTTGAAGATCGGGAGCACCTCCGCGAGCGATCGGCCGCGCGCTTCGGCGTTGCTCCAGCGAGTCAGCCGCTCGGCCTCGGGATTGAGAAAAGAAACGGCACCCGTGCCATCGGTGGCGAGCACGGCATCGCCGATCGAGCGGAGCGTCACGTGCAGCTCATCGCGCTGTGCGGCGGTAGCGGCGAGCGCGCCGTGGTAGGCTCCGCTCACCCGCCGCACCAGCCCGTGGCGTGAGCGCACCAGGGCAGGGATGCCCGCGAGCGCAGCCAGAGCGAGCGTCGCGAAAAGCGCATCGCGCAGAGTTTTCAAAGTGCCAGCCTGGCTGGCCCGGAGCGACTCTTCGGTCGCGGTGACTTGCGCCGACTGCTCGCGGAAAGCGTCGAAAAGCGCCTGCGCCCCGATGTTCGCCGCCGCATCATCGTCCGCCTTTTCCTCTGCGCGGGCGCGGAGGAGCAGCTCCTCCGCCTGCGCCTGCCACCGGCCAAAGCGCCCTCGCGCTTCCGCGACCGCGGCGACCTGCGCCGGACTGTCCGCGACCTGCGCGGCGAGCTGGTCGAGCACCACGCCGATCTGCCCGCGCGCCGCTTCCCACGGCTGGAGAAATGCGGGATCGCGCGTGAGCTGAAAGCCCCGCACGCCCGTCGCCATATCCACGGCGAGCTTCTCGATGGCCGACACCTGGCGGATCGCCTGCGCGGCATGATCCACCCGGTCTGCCGAGCGGAAAAGAAACAGCGTCAGTGCCAGCAGCAGCGCCAGCGCGCCACCCAGCGCGAGTGCCGGCCAGAGAGTGACGCGGCGGAGATCGTGATGAAAAGTGGGCTCGTCGAGCACCGCCGCGGGATCAAGGGAGCCGGTCATCGGGAAAAAAAGTCGGTCGTCGGAAAGAAGGAGGGGCGTCAGTCGCCGCGGCAGGCGCAATTCTTGGGAATCGGCCCTCCTGCGCCAGCGGATTGCCGCGCCGGCTGAGGGACGCCCTGGCATCCCTCGCGAGAGCGGCGCCTGGGATTCCTGATCTCCCCCGGCTCAGCCCGGAAAGAACGAGGCCCAAAACGGGTGAGCCGATGGCGCTTCCACATCGCGGCGGCGAGGGGGTGCCGGGCGGATGCACACCGGATGCGAGGAAACCCGGGACGCGCGGCGGAATCCGCATGCGCGATGATTGCGTGAGATACGGGCGAGCGCCCGGCAGCTCACCGCAAATCCAACCAGACCCATTTCACATGAACTACGACGAATCACTCAGCGCCGCCGAGCAGCCAGCCAAGGAAACCATCCCCGGCGCAGCCCAGGCCTGGGAGGCCACCAAGGAAAAAGCAGGGGATGCACTGCAAACCGGCGAGCGTTACGTGCGCGACAATCCCGGCACTTCCGTGCTCAGCATCCTCGGCATTGGCTTCGTGCTCGGGCTGCTCGTGGGCATGAGCGTGGCGCACGAGGAGCAGGATGATTATGCGACGAGCACGCGCAAATTTCTCAAGCGCTGGGGCCACAAACTCAACCTCGACTAGCCCCGCTCCATGCCTCGCAAAAAATCTGCTCCTCCCGTGATTGCCGCACCGCTGGATGCGCCTGCTGCCGGTCTGCATCCTGACCGCTTCATCGAAGAAAAACTCATCGCGGCGCGTGCCGGCGTGGAGCGCTGCGTGGCGGATGCCGCCGCATTTGCGCAGCTCCATCCCGAGAAGGCGCTGCTCTGGGCGCTCGCCTCCGGCTACATGCTGCGGATGCTGCCGACCGTGCGCATTCTCAGCGGACTCCTCCGGGTCGCGCTGGTGGTGGCGAAGCCCGCGGCGTTCGTCTATGGCGTCGCAAAGCTCTGGCAAAAGTCGCAGGCGGGCGCCACGCCGCACAGCACGCAGGAAGTCTCGTAGCCGGCGCGGCGTCACGCTTCCGGCGTGCCGCCTTCCGGCCAGCGGGCGAGGCTTTCTTCGTGAAAGTGCCGCGGTTTGAGGAAGCGTCGGAGGATGCGTCGGAGGATGCCGTAGCGCGGGCTGAAGAGGTAGGCGGCGAAGAAGATGACGCCCAGCACGAGCACGATGCAAGCGCCAGAGGGGAGGTTCAGGCTGTAGGAAAGCAGCAGGCCAACGCACGAGCCGAGCATCCCGATGACGCCGCCGCCCCAGAGCATCGCCGGGTAGGAATCGCAGAGCAGATAGACTGTCGCCGCAGGCGCGATGAGCAAGCCGAGCAGCATGATGACGCCGATGGCCTGGAGCGAGGCGATCATCGTGAGGACGAGGGCGAGCATCAGGATGAAGTTCAGCCAGCCGACACGGATGCCCTGGCTCGCAGCGACGGTCGGATCGAAGAGCGCGAGCAGCAGCGGACGCTGAAAACCGGCGAGCAGCGGGATGACCACGAGGCTGATGCCGAAGATGAGCCAGAGGTCGGTATTCGAGAGGCCGAGGATATTCCCGAAGAGGTAATGCACGAGCGAGACGCGGACTTTTACAAAGGAGATCAGGATCACGCCGAGGGAAAAGGCGACAGTGTAGAGCACGCCGAGCGCGGTGTCTTCCTTCAGCCGCGAAGTGCGAGCCATGAGCTGCGCGCCGACCGCCACGAAAAGCGCGGCGACGAGCCCGCCGAAGAAGAGCCCCATGGGCGCGAGACCGAAGAGCATGAAGCCGAGCGCGAGGCCCGGCAGCAGCGAGTGCGAAAGCGAATCGGCCATGAGCGCCAACCGCCGCAGCACGATGAAGGCGCCAAGAAATCCGCCGGTGAAGCCGACCAGCGCACCGCCGAGAAAGACGCGCCGCATGAACTCGTGCTGAAAGGGTTCGGTGAGCCAGTGCATGAAAACGGGGGAGTCAGTCGTGCGCGTGCGCGTGTGCCTGCGGCCCGGAAAAAGGCGCGGTGTGGTAGGTCTTGCGGATGTTGGTTTCGGTGAAGGCTTCCTCCACGGTCCCGGCGGCGATCAGCTCGCCATTCAGCAGCACGACGTGATCGAAAAGCTCCGGCACGCTCGCGAGATCGTGGTGCGAAGCGATGATCAGCTTGCCCTGCTCGCGCAGCTCCCGGAGCAGCGTCTTGAGGTTGTCCTGCGTCGGCTTGTCGAGTCCGGTGAATGGCTCGTCGAGCAGGAAGACGTGCGCCTGCTGCGCCAGCGCGCGGGCGAGGAAAGCGCGCTGCTGCTGCCCGCCCGAAAGCGCGCTGATCTGCCGCGCAGCGAGCGCGTCGAGATGCATGGCGGCGATGGCCGCGTTCACCGCTTCTTCATCCTCGCGGCCCCAGCTGCGCCACCAGCCGAGCCGCAGGTAGCGTCCCATTTCCACCAGCCCGCGCACGGTCGTGGGGAAGTCCCAGTCGATGTTTTCGCGCTGCGGGAGATAGGCGAAATCCTGCGTCGTCCCGCGCACTTCATGCCCGTGAAACCGGATCGAACCGGTTTCGATTCGCAGCAGCCCGGCGAGCGATTTCAGCAGCGTCGATTTGCCCGCGCCATTTGGCCCGAGCAGCGCGAGACACTGCCCGCACTCCACTTCAAACGCGATGTGGTGGAGCGCGGGCACGCGGTCGTAGGAAACCGTGAGATCGTGGACGGCGAGGCGATGCGAGGACATGCGGGCGTCAGGGAAAGGTGAGCACTTCATCCGTGGAGCCTTCGCCCCAGATGCTCTTCTCGTGCTCCGTGCCGGCGGGGTCGGTCAGGCGCACGCGCACCGCCGCGAGCGGCACGTCAGCCGGCCATTCGATCTGAAATCGCAGGTCCACGCCTTCTTCGGGAAAGGGAAGTTGCAAGGTGCGCTCCGCCCGCGCACCGGCCGCCGCTTCCTCCCAGACGATCTGCCCGAGGTGCAGCACCTTGAGCGATTTCGGCGCAGCGGTGGAAGTGATCTCCAGATGCACCTCGCGCGGTCCGACCGCCGTTGGCGCGATGGGGATCGGCGCGGCCTGCCCCTCGCCCGTCATCCGCCAAAGTGGATAGCCGACGAGCGCCAGGATCAGAAAAAAGGCGGCGAGCGCGCGCCGCAGCGGGGAGCCTTTCACTTATTTGAGAGCGGCGACGATGGTCGAGACGTTGTGCCGGAACATCCCTTCGTAAGTCGAAGCGTCTCCCTCGCCGAGCCCGTCGGCATGCAGCGAGCCGCCGACCGTCGCGCCTGTTTCCTTGGTGATCTCCTTCAGCACTTTCGGGTTCTCGATCGTCTCCAGAAAGATCGCCTTGACCGCCTGCGCTTTGATGGTGGCGATCAGCTACGCGACCTTCTTGGAAGAGGGTTGATCTTCTGTCGAAATCCCCTCGATCGCGTAAATCGTGAAGCCGAACTCCTTGGCAAAATATTGAAAGGCATCATGCGAAGTCACCAGTTTGCGCCGGTCGCGCGGCAGATCGGCGATCGTCGCCTTGGCCCATTTTTGCAAGGCCGCGAGCCGCGCCAGATACTTCGCCGCATTCGCGGAAAAGGCCGCCTGATCCGCCGGGTCCACCTTGGTCAGCTCATCGCGCACGATCTTCGTCGCCCGCTCCACATTCGCGACGCTGTGCCACCAGTGAGGGTCCTCGACGACCTTCCCCGGATCCTCCTCCGACTTCATCTTCAGCGAAGCAAACCCGTCGCCCACCTCCACCAGCTCGCCCTTTGCGCCGGTCGATTCCTTGAGCTTCCCCACGTAGCTCTCCATGTGCTTGGCGGTCAGCAAAATGAGCTGCGCGTCGCCCACGATCTTCATGTCCGCCGGCTTCGGCTCGAACTCATGCGGATCGACCCCCGGCTTCACGTGCCCCGTCACCGCCACGCGATCCCCGCCCACCTGCTCCGCGATTTCCGTGAGGATCGTCGAGAAGCTGGAAACCCGGACTTTGTCCGCCGCACCCGCCGCGACTAGCGACGCGAGCAGCGCGGCGAAAAGGAGAGTGAGAGATTTCATGGGCCAGCCGCACTCTGCGCAGCCGTGCCATCACACGCAACCTATTTGCATCAATAGGCGTCCTGATTTCCCTCCTCCGATTTCGCAGTTGGCAAGTGCGCAGAAAATGGCAGTCGGAACCTTGCGTCATCTCAGCCCCGATGCATCCCTCCCAGTCAAGCCACACCCGGCAGCGGTTTCACCGATTCCTTCCCGCCTCGCGCAACTGCCGCTCGAGTTCTTCGATTCGCAGCTTGAGTGGGGAGATGATCCCCTCCAGTTCCGAAGCCGTGTAGCGCGGGGTGATGTATTGCGGGCAGTTCCAATCAAAGCTCACCACATCGATCAAAAAGAGACGCTCGACCCGGTTATGCAGCTCGGGCGAAGGACTGAGCTCCCTCGCAAGCTCGGTGTGTTCGCGCGCGTCGAGGACGCGGCTGTGCCCGAGAAGCTTCAGCCGCTCGCGACGCGGGTAGTCCATGAGGAAGAGCGCGGTGCGGTCGTCGCCGTCCAAGTTGCCGGTGCTGAGCAGTTGGCGATTTCCTTTGAAATCCGCAAAGCCGAGCTGATGTGGGCCGAGCACTTTTAGAAACCCGGGTGGACCGCCGCGGTGCTGCACATACGGCCACCCATCACTGTTCCTGGTGGCCATGTAGAAGCTGTCGCGGCTGGTGATGAAAGCGGCTTCTTCGCCGGTGAATGCGTCGCGCTCTGGGGCGTCCGCCACCGCCTGGTGCCGGCCAAAGTAGCGCTGCTGCGCAGCCTGCACGGCTGGCGTGAGCACGAGTTGCATGAACTTCGCGGCCATAGTCGGGGCCGATCAACCCAAGCGTTCCCAACGAAAATTCCGCTCCGCTTCCGTGATCGGCTGGTCATTGATGCTCGCGAACCGCCGCGCCATCAAGCCATCGCGGTCGAACTCCCAGTTCTCATTTCCGTGGCTGCGCCACCACTGGCCCTTATCGTCGTGCCACTCGTATTCGAAGCGCACGGCGATCCGCTCGCCGGTGAATGCCCAGAGCGTTTTGCGGAGGCGGTAGTCCCGTTCTTTCGCCCATTTGCGCCGGAGAAACGCAACGATCTCATCGCGACCGTTGATGAACTCGGCGCGGTTCCGCCATTCCGAATCGGGCGTGTAGGCGAGGGCGATCCGCTCGGGGTCACGTGAATTCCAGGCGTCTTCAGCGAGCTGCACTTTTTGGCGTGCAGACTCTTCGTTGAAGGGCGGGAGCGGTGGACGTGGTGTGCTCATGGGAGAGAATGAGGCGGGAAAGGGTTTGGCTTAAATGGTGATGAGCAAAGCCGTCGGCGGAGCAGGGCACCAAGCAAATGAGCAAAAGTTTCGCGGAAGATTCTCCGCGCCGAAGGCGCCGCCTCAGGAACAGCCTGGAATGGCGCGCAGCGCTCCATGCGCGACTCAGATCTCGGCTCTGGATTCGCGCCTGGAGCGCTTACCGCGGCAACGCGCCTCAATGCGCGCCCTGCAGGATGATCTCCGTGATCGCCGCGCCTGCCCCTTTCAGCCCGGGATAGATCTCCAAAATCTCCAGCGTCATCGAGTCGCCGGAAGAGACCATGATGTCGTCGAAGGTGAGGCGCTGCCAGCGGCGGCTGTCGGCGAAGAGCACGTCGTGGAATGGTTTGTCGTTGTAGAAGAGGCGCGCTTTTTTTACCCGTCCGTGCGCCTTCCATTGCTCTTCGGATTTGCATGCGCCGTTCGCGAGATCGAGGCCATAGAAGGGAGTTTCGCCATCTACTTCGACGGGAAGTGTTTTGGGAAAAAGCAGCTTGAACTTGGCCCCGACGCCGGAGGTGCCGTCCGGCGCGACCCAGGCGGTGTCGGCGCTTTCGTCGTTCAGCAGGCGGGTCGGGGCGGGCTTTGCGCCAGGGGCGGGTTGCACTTCGACCCGCCACGCGAAAGCGCACTTGAGCGAGCAGCCGCCCATCAGCTCCTGCACGACGGGCTCTGCGACGGCGGCCTTCAGCACCGCCGGCCCAGCATGAGCCTCGGTGCTGCTGAGGATCGCTGCGCAGAGGAGTTGAATGGCGCGGTTCATGGCGTCAGTTCGGCCGTGATGCGATGCGCTGTCAAACCACGTTCGCAGCTCAGCTCGACGACCGACATTCCCAGACGCAGACGGCACCGTCTGCCGCGCCGATGGCCAGCGCGGTGTCATCGGCGCTCCAGGCGAGGGCGGAAATCGCGGCGGGTGGGGCGAGCTGGCGGCGGTGGCGGGTGCCGGCTTTCAAGTCCCAGATGAAGACGCAGCCTTCGCCGCCGCCGGAGGCGAGGAGCAGGCCGCGGTTTTGGAAGGCGAGTTGGGTGACCTTGGAAGCATGGCCTTCAAGCTGGAGCGGGGTGCGACCGCGCGGACCCTTGCCGCTCACGTCCCAGACGGTGATGACCTCGCCGCCGCCGCTGGCGAAGAAGCGGCTGTCCCGATCCCACGCGAGTTCCTTCACCTTGGTCTGGTAGCCGCTCATGAACAGCTCTTCGCCCATGCGATACGGCAGTTTCCAAAACTGAATCGTCGCCTCCTGCGAACCGCCGCCGATGTAGCGGCCATTTGGGCTCCACGCGAGGGAGATGATCGAGCCACGCCAGCGCAGTTCCTCGTAAGGCGCGTTCTCGCCGATGCGGAAAAGCTGCGCGCCGTTGTAGCAGCCGGTGCCGATGCCGCGGCTGTCGGGCCGCCACGCCAGCGCGGCGATGGTGCTGTCGTGCGCCGTGCATTCGAGCTGCATCTCGCCCGCCGCATCCCACACGCGCAGGATGCGTCCGGCGGTGGCGGCGAGCAGCATTCCGTCGGGTGAAAAGGCGACGTGCTCGACCCACGGATGACCGGCTTCAAGCTCACGGATGAGCGCGCCGGAGTCGCAGTCCCAGACGCGCACTTTCCCATCGTGCCCGGCGGAGGCGAGCCACGGTTCTCGGCTTGAAGCGGAGATCGCGGAGTTGCCCGCCGCGTGTCCTTTGAATGCGAGCCGACGCACGCCGCTGACGCGATCCACAACCGCCATCTCGCCCTCGCTCGGCGAGACGGCCACCCGTTGACCATCCGGGAGCCAGGCAATGCCGCCGACGTGATCGCCCGCATCGAAGCTCCAGCTTTCCACCGGTCTGAGCGCGACTTCCCGCGTGGCAGAGGCAGCCATGCTCACGCGAGGCAGGAGTGGAAGCCTTCGTTGAGCTCCGCACGGTCAAGATTGCGCCCGATGAAGATGAGCTGGCTGCGGCGCTGCTCGCCGGCTTTCCACGCTCGATCCTGTTTGCCGTCGAAGAGCATGTGGACGCCTTGGAAAACGAAGCGCTGCTCCGCGCCTTTGAAATGGATGATTCCCTTCATGCGGAAAATATCCACGCCCTTGGTGCGCAGGATTGTGCTCATCCACGCGTTGAACTTTTTCGGATCGAGCGCCGCGTCCTCCACGATGCCGACCGAGGTGACGCTCGTGTCGTGCGTGTGGCTGTGCGCGTAGGCTTCACCGCGCATCGGCGCGAGTGCTTCGCCGCCGCGCGTGAGCCGCAGATTGAACTCCTCCGGCCCGTGCTGGGTGAAGAGCGCATAGTGCCCCGTGGCTTCCACGCGCACTTTGTAAGTCGCGCCATCCGTCGCCAGCAGCAACGTGGCGAGCGTGCGATCGAGCGGCAGCGTCGCGCCACTTTCGAGCACCTGCCCGTCTTCGGCGAAGGTGATGATCGCCTCCTTTTTCGCCGCCTCATAAGCCTCGTCGTTGTTCGGCGAGATCGGCAGCGCGAGGACTTTGATCGCCGGATCGGGACCGGCATCGAGCACGAGATCGTATTCGCCCGCATCGAGCGCGAAGACGCCACCCCACTCGAACGGCACTTCCTCCTGCAAAAAGTTTTCGTTGAACTCCAGCTTCGCATCGAGATCGAAGGCGCGGACATTCAGCAGATTGCCGAGATCGGTTTCCGCGTTGCGCGTCTTGAGGATTTTGCAGGTGCGGTTCATCGCGCGGACGCGCGCCTCCAGCTTTTCCAGCTCCTCCGGCGTCACGAGATCGATCTTGTTCAGCAGCAGCACGTCGGCGAATGCGATCTGCTCGCGGCACTCGTCGGAATCGTCGATGTGCTGCCAAACATGCTTCGCATCGACCACCGTCACGATCGCATCGAGCGAGAAGCTGTCCTTCATCTCGTCATCGACGAAAAACGTCTGCGCGACCGGCGCAGGATCGGCCAGCCCGGTCGTCTCGATCATGATGTAATCGAACCGGTTCTTCCGCTTCATCAGGTTCCCGAGGATGCGGATGAGATCGCCGCGCACGGTGCAGCAGATGCAGCCGTTGTTCATTTCGAAGATCTCCTCGTCGGTCTGCACGACGAGTTCGTTGTCGATGCCGACCTCGCCGAATTCGTTCTCGATCACCGCGATGCGTTTGCCGTGTTCGGCGGTGAGGATGTGGTTGAGGAGCGTGGTTTTGCCCGAGCCGAGGAAGCCGGTCAGGACGGTGACGGGGACGCGATTCATGATCAAAAAAGGTGCGGCGGAAAAACTCAGAACGACGCCTTCAGCCCAACGATCACGCCGCGTCCGCCGAGCGGGGCGATGTCTTTCAAGAAGGAGGTGTGCAGGCGCGCTTCCTCATCGGTGAGGTTCACGCCGCGCACGTAAACATCCACGTTCCGTGAGCCGAGTGGGAGGTGATACGCGAGGTTTGCGTTCACCAGGAAGAAGCTGTCCGTCGCCAACTCGAAGTCCGAGATGCGGTTCTGGTGCGCGTTGAATTGGCCCTCCACCCCGGCGCTGAAATCGCCCCACGAGTAGTTCAGCGCGGCACTCGCGCGGAAGGGCGGGATGCGCGGCAGCGGCCGGCCTGTCTCGGTGTCCTCAGCATGCACGTAGTCGGCCTTCAGCTCGAGGTCGAGCGCGTGCCGACTCGCCGGGCGACCGTTCGGCTGGAGGAAGGTCTTCCCGCCTTTGCTGCCCTTGTCCGCCAGCGGCGCCCCCGGCTCCGCGACGGGCTCAATCAGGTGAAAGGTAATTTCCGCTTCACCGCCGAAGAACTCCGCATCCGTCGCGCGATAGACGAAAACCGGCAGCTCGTCTTCCTCGCCCGCGACGACTTCGCCGTTGCCGAAAAGGCCGACGAAATCGGTGAAGTGGTAGTAGAAGAGGCTCACCGCCCCGGTCACGCGGCCGAGCCGTTTGCGGAGCGATAGATCGAGGCTGAAAGCCTTCTCCGATTTGAGATCAGAGCTGCCGATTTCGAAGGAGTCGGTCGCGACGTGCGGACCGTTCGCGAAGAGTTCCTGATAAGTCGGTGCGCGCTGCGTGAAGGCAGCATTCAGCGCGATGGCATACGCTTCCACCGGCGTATAGACGAGGCCGACCGAGCCGCTCACGTTGTCGAAGACCCGCTCCTGGCCGACGCCAAAACCTTCCGCCGCGCTCGATTCCACGCTGATGTGATCGTAGCGCGCGCCGGCTTGCAGCCGCCATTGGTCGTTGAACTTCAGCTCCTCGAAAATGAAGCCGGAGTTGATCAACGTCTCGACCGGCGGCACGAACGCCTCCTCGCCGAGCGCGGAAAAGTCGCTCTTCTCGGACTGGAAGCCGAGCGTCCCTTCCAGCGGGCCGAGCTTCTCGTGCGTGAGTTCGATGCGGCTGTCGTAGCCTTCATTTTCAAAGACGGTGCCGACCAGCGCCCCCTCGAATTCCGTGTGCTCGTAGTCCGAATAGTTGCCGGAAAACTTGATCGATTTCACCAGCGGGAACGGATCGAAGAACGCGCCCCGCACGTCGAACCGGCGCTGCTCCATGTCGATCGTCACTTCGCGCTCGGCGACCGTGCCGTAGTTCGTGTGGAAGCCCGAATACGACGCGCCGACGAAGCCTTTGTCCCAAGTATAGGAGAGCCCGCCGGAGAGTCCTTCCGTGCGCAGGTCACTGTTCGGGAGAACGTCGCGCGCTTCCTTTTCTCCATCCCCCAGCGGCTCACGATGGCGCAGCCGCTCGGAGCGGGCGTAGCCGGGGATATGCAGCTCGTCAGTCGCGCGCTTGTAGCCTTCCAGGTGCCAGTTGAAGCCGCGCACGCCGCCTTCCAGCGTGAACGCCCCGCCGCGCTCGGAGTTGTTCGAGCCGTAGCGGCCTTCCACCGTGCCGCGCACCGGGACATCGATCCGCTCATCCGGGATGCGGTTGTCGATGGAGTTCACCACGCCGCCGATTGCGTTCGGCCCGTAGAGCAAGGTCGCCGGGCCGCGCACGATCTCCACGCTTTCGATGGAGAAGGTGTCGAAGCTCACCGCGTGG
>CAXSDZ010000063.1:18881-20607 GCA_964235505.1 uncultured Chthoniobacteraceae bacterium | reverse complement strand
CATCACGTTGTCGGGCGCGGGGAATGTGGCGCTGGGAGACAGCGGTCTGCTGACCTTTGCCCCGGGCGCGCTTGGCGTGCTGCTGCCCGGCAGCACTCTCCTTTCTGTGGAAAGCACCAGCACCGCTCTCGGCGGCAGCGACGAGATCTCCGCTGGCGACGGCGCGGACTTGCTCTTCGGCGGCGCAGGTGCGGATACCCTAGCCGCGGGCGACGGAGCAAACGTGGTCTTCGGCGATGGCGGCTCGATCGGGCTCACGGCAGGCAGCGCCGTGCTCCTCCGCACCATCGGTGCGGGTGACGGTGCGAATGACACCATCACCACCGGCGCAAGCGGTGATCTTGTCTTCGGCGGCACCGGCGGCGATTCCCTCGACGCGGGCTCGGGTGCAAACGTGGTCTTCGGCGACGGCGGCCAGGTGCTGCTGAGCGGCAGCGCGCTCTTCGGCGGCGTCACGCTTGACTTCGCAAGCCTGGCTTCAGCGGAATCGACCGATGCGGCGTTTGGTGGCGACGACGTGGTTTCCACGCTCGGAGGAGACGATCTCGTCTTCGGCGGCACAGGTGGCGACACCGTCCAGGCTGGCGCCGGTCGGAATGTCGTCTTCGGCGACGGCGGCACGGCGACCTACAGCGCAGGGCTCCTTGCTCAGGTCGAGACGGTCGGCACGAGCGGTGGCAATGACTCCATCGGGACCGGCAGCGGCGACGACTTCATCTTTGGCGGAGCGGGCAACGACACGATCGGCAGCGGCAACGGCACGAATGCCGTCTTCGGCGACAGTGGCCGCGTGACGCTCTCGTCGGGCGGAACCGCCGCTGCTTTCGGTGAATTCGGCGGCGGCTTCGCGACTGCCACGCTGGAAACCCTCGGCGCGGCTGCGGCCGGCAATGACATCATCACCGGCGGTGTTGGTTCCGACTTCATCTTCGCCGGCGCGGGCGCTGACCAAATCGACGGCAGCGAAGGCACGAACGTGCTCTTCGGCGACTACGGTCGCGCGACATTCAAGAGCAGCACGCTGGCAACCTCCCAGATCGATCGGCTGGAAACGATCGACCCCGCACTCCCCGGCGGCACCGACACGATCGCGGGCGGCGCGGGCGCGGACTACATCTTTGGTGGTGCAGGCGGCGATACGATCACCGGCGGCGAAGGCTCAAACATCCTGATCGGTGACGGCGGCTTTGCGGCGCTCTGGCCCGAGTTTGCTGGCGGCACCGCACTCGTGCGGATCGGGACGCAGGATCCGGCGAGCGGCGGCGATGACTTCATCATGGGCAGCGCCGCGAGCGGCGATCTCATCCTCGGTGGCGCGGGTGCGGACCGCATCGAAGCGGGTGGCGGGAGCAACGTAATCGCGGGTGACTTCGGCGTGTTCTCTCTCAGCCCGGGCACTCCTTCCCCGGCAAACCTCGTGCAAGCGGCTACGCTTTCCGGCCCGGGCGGTGCCGGCGACACCATCAACTCCAGCGCTGGCGACGACATCGTTTTCGGCGGCGAAGGTGGCGACACAATCAGCGCGGGCGATGGACTGAACCTCGTGCTCGGCGATCATGGTTTCGTGACGCTGCGGCCGGGCGATTGGGTGATGCAGAACGCCGGCAATTCGGGCGTCGGCCATAGCGTCATCAATATCGCGGGGGCCCTTGGGCTGCGCACCGTCAGCGTCGTGCGCGATGCGCGGCAGGTGGCGCCGCTGCGCGCCATCGGCGCCGACGTGGTG
>CAXSDZ010000063.1:1113-18871 GCA_964235505.1 uncultured Chthoniobacteraceae bacterium | reverse complement strand
CCTGCTCGGCGGCACGCTGGTGCGGCTGGACGCTTCTTCGCAGACCGGCGCGGGCGGTGACACCATCACGACCGGCATTGGCGATGACTTCGTCTTTGGCGGCGCGGGCAACGATACCATCAACGTTTCCTCCGGGGAAAACGTGGCGCTCGGCGACGACGGCACGGTCACGCTTTCCTTTGGCGAGCCGGTGTTTGACAACAACGAACTTATCGCCTTTGGCGGGCTGCTTTCTTCGGAAGACGGCGGCGGCGTGCTGGAACTGGCGACGCTTTTCGCGGGCAATCTCAACCGGATCGAGGCGACGAGCTTCACGACGGGCGGCAACGACTCCATCACGGCTGGCGACGCCAATGACTATGTGCTCGGCGGCGGAGGCAACGACGTGCTCAACGTCGGTGCGGGGGTGAACGCGGTGCTTGGCGATCATGGCGTCATCTCCTTCCGGGCGGATGCGCTGACGCCTTCCGACACGGTCGTCCGCATGGAAACGACCAGTCCAATCGTGGGCGGAAACGACACCATCACTGGCGCCGCGAATGACGACTACGTCCTTTCCGGCATCGGGTCGGACGTGATGTCCGTCGGCAGCGGCGCGAATGTGGTGCAGGGTCTCGGTGTGATCGAGTGGACCCTCTTTGGCGCTGGAAACGGTGGTGGCGGTGGTGGCGGTGGACCGTTCGACCCATTCGGCGGCGAAGCGCAGGCAGTTGGTGCAACTCCTCCGCCCGCGCAGGGTGGCAACGCCGGCGTTTTGCTGGTTGATGATCCGTTTGCGACCGCCGCCGCACCGATCGAGTTCTTCGGACATGCTGATGAAGCGGCACCGCTGAGCGCATGGACTGGTGTGCTCCAAGCGGAGCAAATTATCCGCGACTTCGGCGACGCCTTGCCAGCCGGAGCGGTAGTGAGTGCGGCGACCGCAGACGAGATGCTTTTCGATGGTGAAGAGTCCGACGCAGCGGCCGCCGATTCGTCGATCGGAGATCTCGATTGGGCCACTGAAGGAGCGCTCTTGAGCGAGTTGCTGGCAGAAGCCAGTGGGTCCGCTGATCCCAGCGGCGCGCAGGCAGCGCCCATCCCGGCAGAGCCTGCCAACAGCACAGACGTGTCGCAAAGCATCCGCGACCTGCTGCAGAGCCTTGAACAGGATGGCTTTGGGCTATCCGGGTTTGAAGACGAGGTCCTCATGTAAAACGCCGCGCCACCGCGCCGCTCGCACCCTCGCCAATCCATCTAGGGCAAGGGTTGTGTTTGCGGCAGGAGGCGTGCTTCGTCCTTGGTTGCCCCTTGCATTTTTTGAGCGACCTGCGTCGCCTTTCACCTTGGCCGATTCAGCAGCAGCGCTTGCTCGCCGGAGCTGAAAGTGCGGTGGCGCTTGTTCTGTAACTGCAACAGCCTGCGCCTGACGGCGAATCCTCCTTCCCGCGCATGAAAACACTCGTGCTTCACCTGGTGGCCGCAGTCAGCACCTGTGCCGCTATCAGTCACGGCTTCGGCCTGCGTGCAGGATGAAAGGGGCGGTCGCTGCGTGGTCGGATCGCTTCACCGAATGGCTCGGCAGTAAAGGCTTCCTCGCGGCAAAGCCGTAAAGTGCGTCGCTGGTCTTTGCGCAGCGTGCGCGCGCTAAAACCGAGATCACGCCGCCACGACGTGCGTGCTCGCGCGAGCAGCGGCGCGATGCGCGATCTCTTCCATCACGTCGTTCGCGTATTCTTGAAGCTGCCGTTTTTCACTCTCCGCAAACTGGCGCGGCTTCGTATCGAGGATGCAAAGCGAGCCGATCGGCTGCCCACCCGGTGCCCGCAACGGCACGCCGGCGTAGAAACGCAGTCCGCGCTCTTTCAGCAGTGGATTGCTGGCAAAGCGGCGGTCGCGCGACAGGTCGGCAACCACGAGCACCTCATTGCTCGCGACGACGTGACTGCAAACCGCCAGCTCCCGCGAAGTCTGGCGCGCCTCGGCAAGATCGGCTGGCAACCCCGCCTGCCCGGCGAATACCTGCCGATCGCGCTCGATCAGGGAAACCAGCGCAATCGGCACCGCGAAAATGCGCGTGAGCTTTGCGGTGACACGATCGAAAACCGGCTCAATGTCCGCGTCGAGCAAATGCAACTCAGCAAGCGCGGCGAGGCGCTCATCTTCATCCGCAGGGATTGGCACAGCCTGGACTGCGTCACTGAGCATCGGAGCAAGTTTCCCGATCTGCACCAGCGCATCGGCCAGCGTCGTGACCACTTCGTCCGCGCCTGAGTCGCGCAATCTCTTGGCGGAATCCGTCCCTTCTTCCACCGCGCTCCACAGCCCGACCACGATCTTCAAGCGCGGGAATTGCGCGCGCAACTTGGTGCAAAGATACCGCGCGTGGATGACGGTGGAGGGCGCGACAACGGAGATGCAGGCCACATCCGCGTCCGCTTTTTCCACAATGCCGAGCAGCTCGCCAGCGACAAGCTTGCCGGGGGCATTCTGCGCCTCGGCACCCGCCTGGATCAGCAACTGCGTGAGCATCGCACCGGCGAGTTCATCGCGGTCGGCGCGTGCTGGGAGGCAGCAAACCCGGCACGCCAGCAGCGGTGCAGCCGGTGCCGTCGTTGCAGTGTCCGCTCCGGCGCTGTCTCCGCCAGCAGGAGCTTTCGCGGCTTCCACTTTCGCGGCGACAACCGGGCGTGTGCCGAGATCTTCGATGATGTCTCGCACGCTTTGCTCGACCTGCGCGAGCTGCTCCGGCTCGAGCGATGCCGCCCGCGCATCCGCCTCCGCCATGCTGATCGCGGGGATCAGCACGGAATCGTAAAGGGCAGTTTGTGAGTTCGCTTTGAGATACGACTCCACGAGTTCCATTTCGTCGCGTTCGCCCGGCGTGAGGAGCCGATGGTAGCAGTCTTCCGCGGGGGTCAGCGCATCCTCGTCGCTGAGCACGATGCTGAGAAAAGCGAGCCGCGGCACATGCCGGCCCATGACGACGAGACAGACCGTGAGAGGCGTCGCGAGCACCAGCCCCACCGGACCCCAAAGCCACGTCCAAAACACCGCCGCCACGATCAGCGCGATCGACGAGATGCCGGTGTGCTTTCCATAAAGCAGCGGCTCCAGCACGTTGTTCAGCACCAGCTCGAGGCCTGCAAACAGCGACACTGTTAGCACGGGCATCGTCCAGTGCGGCGAGACTGCGAGCGCGAGCACCGTAGGCAGGATCGTGGCCACCCATGGCCCTACGTAAGGGATGAAACGCAGGACCAGCCCGAATGCGCCCCAAAGCACGGCATTTGGCACGCCGATGAAATACAGGCCGATCGCGACGCAGACGCCATAGACGAGATTTACGATGAACTGCATCAGCAGATACTGCGAAACCCGGTGCCCTGCGTCATCCATCGCGCGGGTCGTCGTGCTGATGCGCCCCTGTCCGATGAGCCGGATCAGTCGGTTGCGCAGATCCTCCCGCTGGAAAAGCATGCAGATCACGAGCACCAGAACGAGCGCGGCCATGCCAAGCGGACCGAGCAGCGGAGCGATGATCGTCTGCGCCAGTTCGAGCGGGTTTGCCTTTGTCGTCTCGACCACCTGCACCGGCACCGCGGGCTTCGGGGCAGCAGGCGGTGAGGCCACGGCAGTCTCCGGCTTTCCCGGCTCTCGCGTGATCGTCGGCGCTTCCGGCGCATCGCCGCCGGGCAGCTCTTTTTTCAGCTCCTCGACCGTCTCGGAGAACTTGGTGAAAGTGCCGCCTTTCGGCGTCTTGAAAGCGTGCAGCTTGGTGACGATGTTTCCTTTGTATTCGGGAAGTCTCGTTGCGAGATCGATGAGCTGCCGCGTGAGGACCCAGCCCGCGAGCCCGGTCGCGGCGAAGATCATCGCGACGACCACGAGCACCGCGGCGATGCGCCCCAGCCAGCGCTCCAGCCGGGTGACCAACGGCGAAAGCAGAAAGGTCAGCAGCGCTGAAAGGGCGAGCGGAATGAGAATCTCGCGCGCAAAGAAAAGCGTCCCGATGATGAAAACCGTGAGCAGCACGGTCCAGATGCCGACCAGCGCGTCGGTGGAGGTGATTTTAGTCCGAAGAGTGGGCATGGGCAAAGAGTGAGCACCAGTCATCGGCGTGTCGTCAGCATTCGGATGGACTTTGCTGAGTCGCAACTCCGCTGCTCGCTGCTCGCCGCGTGTGAGACGGGCAAACGCACCACCGCCAGACATCGAGATTTCCGCCTTTCACCCACCCACACCTGCCACCATTTCGCAGACGATTAGACTCAGACGATGCCTCACGCGCATGTGCAGGCGAGAAAATCCAGCGCCGCCAATCGGGTTGTGACATACTCGCGGCGCGATGAAGAACTCTCGCCTCCGCCACGCTCTGCCAAACCCAGAAGAATCATCCGCCGACGAGCTTTCGCCCGGGGTGGTGAGTTTCGTAGAAAACTTCGGCAGCCGCCCGGCACCCGTGGACCCGGCGCAGGCGGCCACCGTCGTCAAACGCCTGCGCGTCCTGCTCGGCGAAGCCTTGGAAAATGCCCGCCGCTGCGGCGTGGAGCTGCGGCCACCCGCGCTCGTCGCAGTGTGCGACGAGCTGCTCCGCGAAGTGCGTGATCCTGGCTACCGGCCGGACTTCGGAGAAAGCGTCGAGGGATTTCTGCTGTCCGGCCTTTTCGATGAGCTGGTGCAGCAACCGAGCAACATCTTCGAGATCGCGACCAGCCCAGACGGCAGGGAATACTACGTCTCGCTCAGCCCCGAGAACTGGGCCGCCTGCCTCGCCGTGCTGCGCCTTTCCCTCTCGCCCCACCAGTAGCGGAAAGCGCGCACGCCCCGCGCCGGGAGTGGCATCCCAACCTCTGCGCGAGCGCCACTCGTCATAGACCACGCTCTGCGGGAGAAGTGCCAGGGAGGGGACTCGAAATCCGCCCCCGCACAGAGAAAAAGGCACTGAACATCCAGTTTTAGGCACTTTGTATGCACCGCTTGACGACTCGCTAGCATGGAGCCGGAGCCAGCGTCGGCGCGAGTCGATTGATGTGGAGAGGATTGACAACAGCGCGGGGAAGTTTTGCCCATAATGGTAGTTCAATCATCACGGCTGACGCGTGCTTTGGAAACCGCGCCAGCGCACCAAGAGCGACATTCATCGGCAAAGGGGAAGCGCCTCTAATCGGCAGCTTTCGGCAGCTCCTTCACTCGTGACGTGGGCACCACGATTGAGTCTTCGAGGTTTTGAAGACGTCGCAAGCGCTGCGCTGTCTTGCTTGTAGGCGTCCATCGACGAATGACGGCGGAGCATACAGCGATCGATTCAGCGCAGCCAACAACGTGCGGCGGAACCTTAGCCGCATGAGTGGAAAATTTTGGTCGCGTTTGAAAGGTGGGCAAGCTGAGCAACCGCGAATTTCTGACAAAGCAGCGTGGTTCGTCGCGGCGCTCAAGCAAGCGATTGAGCGGCGAAGCGCTTTGGGAGCATTCACCGCTCCGGCATCGGAGCCGGCTTGGCGTGCGGACGACGCACGGTAGCGAGCATGTCATTTCCAACATCCACAACCGTTGTCGCCACTCGCCGCTTGCTCGTGATCGAGCCGAATCCGCATTGGTGCGAAGCAATCGTTTCCGTTGCCGCTTGGCACCTTCCGCAGGTTGCGACGGTGGAGGACTTTTCCGCCGCTCAAAAAGACTCTCTCGCGACGGTGCTGTAGCGCGGTGATCGCCGAATACGATCTGCACGGCGGCAGCGGGTTGGCGCTCTACGAACAGGTTCGCCGGGAGGGTTTCGCGCTGCCTTTCATCCTTATGTCTAGCGATTTACGGGTGGATCTCTCCGATCCCCATTTTCGTTACCTCCGCAAGCCTTTTGATCGCGATGAACTTTCGACGCTACTTCGCACCATCACCAGCGCAGGTCAGCATTGATTCGGGGAAGTTGTCACAAGCCCCACTCCGGCGACTTGATCCGCGCCGGAGCTCACTGGTGCTCGTAGCTCCGCAAGAAGCGCAGCTTCGAGCGATGCCAAAGGCGGGCAATGCCGTTTCCGACGAGGAAGCCGATCACGACGAATCCGAGCAGACCGAGCACGACGAATAGTGCTTCGTCGCTGTTTGGCGCGGGCAGGCGCGAGGCGCCTATCGCCACGAGGCCAACCAAGAGCGCTATGAAGGCAAAGGCGCACCCGAGGTTTCCGCGCTCACGTTTTGTCTCCCGCGGACAATCTCCGCGCCGCAACCTACGCACACGCCAGCACGCTCCGGGACTTCGGAATCGCAGTGCGGGCAGACCAACTTTTTCATGCGCAGAGGGTATCAGGAGTAGGTCGCAATCGGGAGTGGTTTCGTCGGTTTCAACCCGTCGCTGTAAGGCGAATCTCGGTCACGAAACCGGCCTGGTTGGCAGCGCCAATCTGATAGCGCTCCGGCACCGGTCGCACCCATTTCACTGCGAACTCTTGCAGCGCATGGAGCAGGTCGCGGAGGTTGCTTCCGGTGATTTCAACCTCGTGGCTGGCGAAAACGAGACGCACGGTGTCCGCTCCAGCCGCGTGGAGGAGCGATGCGTTGATGAGCTGCTGATATGGGAAGACGTGAGCTTCGCGCCCGCTGGGCTCGATACGCAGGCACGGGGTTGGAGTTTCACGTTGCCAACACATTGGCGCGGGTGGGGCGGTGGGTTTGCTGGGGTCGAGGTGGCGGTTCATGGCGGTGGTTTGGTTGAGGTTTCAGGAAAGTGGCGTTCCAAGCGCGCATCGCGACGTGGCAGAGGCGGCGGGCGAGGTTGCGTCCGCGCCCTACGCCGAGCAGGAGTTGCGAGCGGACGCGGCGGCTCTGTTGCGCGGGCGAGATGAGGTCGAGCGCCAGCTCGCGGTCGCCGCTTCGAGCGATGGAGCGGCGGAGGTTCTCCTTATCCGGCGTGAAAATCTGGATGCTTTTCCGACCGCGTGAGATGGAGACATACCACTGCTGCGCATTGGACGCGGCTCGCACGGCGGCATCGCTGAAGAGGACGTGATCGACCGTCTTCCCCTGCGAGCCATACGAGGTGACGGCGTAGCCGCGTTGGAATTGACGGTAGGCCGGCGGCAGCGAGCGCCCGTCGTTCAGGCGGATCGAACCATTGGGCGCGATATCCGCGACTGCGACGATCTCGCCATCGGCGAGTTTGCGGCCATCGACGCTGGCGCCGTCGGCTTTGAACTGAATGGATCACCACTCCGCACGGGCGATTCCCGCCAGCAGCAAACGGTAAGTTTTTTGAAGCTTCGCCGTATGAAGAACTGCACCTTCCACTCGAATCCAAGCCCACGTCCTTCGCAGTGACCCCGACCGGCCTCCTTGAAATCCCGTAAGCCGGATACGCTATCTCTCAAAACTCCACATCGAAGAGCACGCCGCAGCCGCACTGCGCCTGCCGGAGGTCTGAGCTAGGATCCCACGAATACGAATGCTGACAAGACGAGCATTTAGAGATGTATGACACTCCTGATCCGATGATCGATTGGAGTTTGCGGTCGTCGATCGATAGAAAGTCGTCGGCGATCAATATACATAATGCCCTTGGGCTGAAGTCGCCCGCACTCGACAAGCGCCCAGCCTGCCGCGTGATTGTCGCTTCAAATTGGTTTCTTACCTCCCGAGCATTACCGAAGTGTTCTTCTCTATCGTCCTGGCTAAGAGCTTGTTTACAAATGGCGGAAGCAGACGAGGCACATGGCGACGCTCAAGGTTGCTTCGTGCATGAAGGCGGAGCGTTCGTAGCGCAGGCGCAAGCGTCGAAAGCCTTTGAGCCAGGCGAAGGTGCGCTCGACAACGTAGCGATCAGCGCCCAAGCCGCTGCCGTGGGGATCGCCGCGTTTGGCAAGGAAGGGGATGCTGCCGCGCGCCCAGAGCCATTCGCGCAGCGCTTGGCTATCGTAAGCCCGGTCGCCCAGCACCGCTTCGGGTTTGCGGCGGGGGCAGCCCGGCTTGCCGGCGACCGGCGGCACTTCCTCCACCAAGGCTTTGAGCTGGGTGACCTCGTTGATGTTGGCCGCGGTGGCGTGCGCGGCCAAAGGCACGCCGTTGCCATCGGTGAGCAGATGGTCCTTGGTGCCCTTTCTGCCTCTGTCGGGAGGAGTTTTGCCGGTTTTGTCGCCACCGCGCAAAGCCCGCAAGGTGGTGGCATCAGCCACCGCCCGGCTCGAGATCGATCTTGTCGGCAAAACGCAGCTTGGAAAGGAGCACCTGGTGGAGCTTCTGCCACACCCCGAGCCGGCGCCACTCGTGCAGGCGCACCCAGCAGGCCGCTCCGCTCCCGCAGCCCATCTCGCGCGGAAGATCGTTCCAAGGCAGGCCCGTCTTGAGAATGAAAAGGATGCCGGTCAAAGCCGCCCGATTCTCCAGAGGTTTGCGGCCGGGGTAGCGAAAGCGCCTTGGTTTGGGCGCCGGCAACAGCGGCTCGACCAAGGCCCAAAGCTCGTCCTCCACCAAGGGCTTGCTCATGCAGAAGTTTCGCAGGCAGCCATCAAGCCGGCTTCATTTGTAAACAAGCTCTTAGAAGCTGTCCCGCACCGCTCATATCCGGCTGCTCAGCCACTCACGGAGGAGATCGAGGTCGGCAGGTTTGACGAGGTATTCATCGAACCCGGCGAGCTGAGCTTGGGCACGAGCTTCCGCGCCGCTGTAGCCGGTTATAGCCACGAGGAAAGCTCCGGAGAGGGTGGGCATGAGGCGGAGCTGACGGGCGACTTCGTAGCCGTCCATGTCTGGCAGGCCGATGTCGAGCAAGACAACTTCAGGATGAAAGTCCGCGGCGACGGCAAGGGCCTCTGGGCCGGTGAAGGCGGTGCGGGTCTCGTGCCCACGTCGGCTCTGCAGCGCGGCCATGCTGCGCGCAGAGTCGATATTGTCATCCACGATGAGGATGAGGCGTGGGATTTCCCTTTGGGCGGGGGAAGGCGTCGCGGGCTGGAGCGGCGAAAAGTCGAGGATAGGAAGACGGACGATGAATTCACTGCCGTGCCCGAGTCCTTCGCTACGTGCCTCGATGCTGCCGCCGTGCAGCTTTACCAGCCGCTTTACGAGAGTGAGGCCGATGCCCAGCCCGCCATGCGCGCGATCCAGCGAGCGCGTTGCTTGCACGAACAAATCGAAGATCTGCGGCAGCAGCTCGGCGGCGATGCCAATGCCGTCGTCTCGCACCCGGATCGTGACCATGGCCGGCTCGGCGGACGGATCGCGGTCGGCACTCAATGAGATGTGACAACCTTCTCCGCCATACTTGCAGGCGTTGCTGAGGAGATTGACGAAAACCTGCTCCAGGCGAGTCGCGTCGGCTGTGACATAGGTCGGCACGGCCGGCATCGATATAGCCAAATGCTGGTGCCGCGCGGCGCAACTGGACCGAACGAGGTCGGTCGCAGCCGTGAAGATCGCTTCGAGTGGAACGGGCTGCATCCGCAGCTCGATCTTCCCCTCGGTGATGCGTGAGACATCGAGCAGGTCGTCGATCATCCTGCTCATGTTGTCGATTTGCCGAAAGATGATGCCCTCTGCTTGCTGGCGCTCGTCGGAGGTCGCATCCGCTGCCCGTAAGATCTCCGCCGCATTGCGCAGCGGCGCGAGCGGGTTGCGGAGCTCGTGCGCAAGCATGGCCAGGAACTCATCCTTGCTGCGGTCCGCCCGCATGAGGTGCGCGGCATGGTCGGCCAACGCCGTTTCGAGCGCGCGACGATCGGTGATATCGGTGTAGCTGGTCAGGATGGAACCGGTATCCCGATCGAACACCCAGCGGCAGAGCAAGGGGATGCGCCGCCCGTCGCGGGCGACCTGCCAGACTTCACCCCGGAATTCGCGCACCCGGCGCAACAGTGCTTCGATCTCTCCCCGAGGCTGGGGAAATTCCGTTTGCAGTAAAGCGTGCAGGTCGCGCCCCGCCGCTTCTTCACTGGTCCAGCCGTAGAGTTTCTCCGCCCCCTTGTTCCAAGAGGTGATCTTGTGATCCGAATCGCGAACGATGATCGCGTCGTTGCTCAGGTCGAGGAGGCGCGCCTTTTCGACCAAGGCGCGGGATGATTCCTGGTGCGCGGCGATCTCGATTTGGAGCAGCGCGTTCGAGTGCTCCGCGGCTTCCGCCAGTTCTTGCTGGCGCAACGCTCCGAGCACCAGCGCCTCATTCAAGGCGACCGTCTCATCATGCAAACGCATGCAGTCCGCGAGCGGGTCGAAAGTGGCGAGTTCCTCGGACATCATGGCCTTATTACTACGGCGATGCCACTGGGTTTGACTCTGCGGCGGCACCGGCCTTCTTCGGGGCGAGCATCTGCTGGAGAGTCCGCGTCAGTTCGGCGGCGGTGTAAGGTTTTGCGAGAACGTGATGCACACCGAGTTTTGCAAGCTGCGGTGCGTAAGTCATCGCCGCGAGACCGCTTACGCCGAGGATGGGCAGAAGTGGGTTCATGTTGCGCAGAATGCGGACAAGTGCGGGGCCGTCCATCACGGGCATCGTCATGTCGGTGATCACCGCGGCGATCTCCGCGCGACGCTCCGTGTAGATGGCCACGGCCTCCGCACCGTCGCAGGCGAGGAGCACGCGGTAGCCGAGCTTTTCCAGAATGTGCTGCGTGGCCCGACGCATGAGCAGTTCGTCATCGACGACGAGGATCAACGCTCCGCCCCCGTGCTGCGCCTTCGGCGCGCCCGCTGGGATAGCAGGCGGCGTGGTTTGGAGTTGTGCGGGAAGAAAGATCTGGAAGGTCGTCCCTTTGCCCTCCGCCGAGGTGACATCAAAAAAACCGCCGTGGCCCTGGACAATCGCGAGCGCGGTGGAGAGGCCGAGGCCACACCCGTTTCCGAACTTTTTGGTCGTGAAGAAAGGGTCGAAGATTTTCTCCACGATCACGGCGGCCATGCCGGTGCCGCTGTCCCGGACTTCCAGCAAAACGTAAGGACCGGCTTTGGCGGCAGGATTCTGGCTGAGCCGCGTCGTGGCGGAATCGAGGTGGCGATTCTCGGCCGAGATTTCGAGCAGGCCGCCCTCGGGCATGGCGTCGCGTGCGTTCAGGCAAAGATTGAGCAGGACCTGGTAAAGCTGTGTCGAGTCGCCCACGACCGGCGAAACGTCAGGGGCGACGTGGGTCCGGATTTGGATGTGCCGGAGAAACGTGTTGGCGACGATTTTCTCGATCTCACCGATGAGCGGAGGAATCTGCACTTCTTCCTGTTCGCCCTCGGCTCCGCGGGCAAATGCGACGATGCGACGGACCATTTCCGCACCGCGTTGCGCGCTGGATTCAGCGAGATCGATCAGTTCGAGACTGGCTGGTGGCAGGGCATCTTCTCGCAGCAAGTCGAGCGCGAGGAGGACCGGCCCGAGCGAGTTATTCAAGTCGTGCGCGATCCCTCCGGCCAGCGTGCCGATGCTCTCCAGCCGCTGCGAGCGGAGGGAGTGCTGCTCCAGCCTTTTGCGTTCGGTGAGATCGATGAACGAAGTGATCGCACCGATGATCTCGCCCTGGTCGTCCGTGAGCGGAGCGGAGTTCACCAGCACGGGCACGCGGGTGCCATCCGGCTGTTTGAGGGCGACTTCGCGGTTGAGCGTGGGCACACGGGTGCGCAGCACTTCCACGACTGGGCTTTGCTCGTGAGGCAAGGGTTGGCCGTCCGGCAGACATAGACGGCTGGAGCCGCAATCCCCCTCCACTCCGCGCTTTGGAGCGTGCCCCCAGAGCTCCACCGCGCGAGCGTTGTATTGCTGGATCACTCCCTCTCGATCACACGCGAACAGGGCCATAGGCGCCGAAGCGAACAAGCTGCGAAAGCGTGCTTCACTTTGGCGAAGTGCTCCTTCCGCCTGGCGGCGCTGCGCCATCTCATCCCGCAACTGCGCGTTCAGGCGCTCGGCTTCCTCTGTGAGTTCATGCTGACGCAACGCTCCGAGGATCAGCGCTCCGTTCATCTCCAGCATCTGTTCATGCAGTCTCGCGATCTCGACGGGATCGTCCAGCGCTGGAGATTCGGTGCCCACAGGGTTGAGTTACATCGTTGCCTTCGGCTCCGGTGCGAGCTCGCCAGGCTGGCTGACCATCTGCGGATTGCCGGAAGTCAGCGCGGTGTATTCCGTCCGCCGCGGGCCGATGACGACCACGCCTTTGTCCGTGATGACGTATTCGCGGATGTCTTTGCTGTGGTTGCCGCCGCGCATTTTGATGACGACGAGCACCTTCCGAAGCTGCCCGTCGATCTCCACGTAGCGCATGCGGATGATGTCGTCGGTCAGGAACGAGATCACATACTGGCTGAAGGGGAGGCCGGTGAAGGTGTCCTCCACTTCCACCGTGGTGAGGATCGTCACCCCGGCTCCAGTGAGCGCGGCGATCATGCGGTAGAGCGATTCGCGGAAGTCCTCGCGAAAGCCTGGCGCCAGCGCCATCTCGAAGCCGACCAGCGAATCGATCGCCAGCCGCTGGGCGCCGGTCCTTTCCACGGCATCGAGGATTTCCTGCATCGTCTCATCCACGGAAAGATCGAGCGGCCGGAGGTAAAGAATCTCCAGCTTGCCGGTCTCCTGCGGACCTTCCAAATCCAGCCCGAACGTGCCCGCACGGTGGGCATAGCCTTTCGGACGTTCCTCAAAGACCGCGATGATGGCAGCTTCGCCCTGGCGCAATCCTTCATCGATGAACTGCGTGGCGAGCGTCGATTTTCCCGTCCCGGAAGGCCCTGCGACGAGCACGCTATCGCCTTCAAAGATGCCGCCGCCCAACATGGTGTCCAGGTCCGGGATGCCGCTGGAAAGGCGCCTGCGGCCCTTTTCACGCGCCTTTTTGCCCATCAATCCCAGCGTGCGCGAGAAGGCCTGCACCCCGGCGCCGCTGATGCGGATGGTGTGGAGGCCCGGCACCGATTCCTGCCCGCGCAGCTTCATGAGCTGAAGCTTCCGCACCACGGAATTGCGCTCGACCACTTGCGACAGCCAGAAGAGGCCGTCGGCGATGGTGAAGACCGGGTTATCGCGAATCTCTTCCTTCTCATACTCGCCGACGAGAAAAGTCGTCGCCTCCCAGCTCGTGAGAAACTGCGCGAGCCGTTGAACGAACGCCTGCATCTCCATTTCGCCCGCGCTGTGGACCGCTTTGCGGATGAAGGTGCGGAACGAATCGACCACCACGATGCCCGGCCCGACCGCGGCGACTTGTTTGACGATCTCCGCGTAGACCGCATCGAGGCTCTGCTCGATGACTGTCTCAGCCAGATTGTGGAAGCGGATCGCCTTGCCCAATTTCGCTGCGTCGAAGAAGGCATACTGCTGCTGGTAGCGCAGCATCTTCACAGCGGGCTCGCCGAGCACGGTGAAGTAGATCGCCGGTTTCGCCTCCGTTGCATTGGCAAAGACGATCTGGTGCGCCAGCGTGGTTTTGCCGCAGCCGGGCGGGCCGGCGATGATGTTGAAGGAAAACTCCGGGATGCCGCCACCGAGGATTTCATCGAGCCCGCGCGCGCCGCTGGGGAGCTTGCGAATGACGACTTTCTCCGGCACACGCACTGCCTCCGCCGCCGCTTTGTCTTTCGCCGAGTTGATTCGTTTCTTCATTTTGCGTCTCCTGTTTTGAGATCGAGATCGTCGAGCGGGAGCTTCGGCCAAATCTCACGGACCAGCCGCACTGCGAGCTGTTCACCGATGAAAGCCGTGAGCAGCCCAAGCAGCCGGGCGAGCAACACGACGCCACCCCCATCGACTGATTTTGTCTTCTTCAGCGCGTCCATGCCCTCCAGTCCCTGCCAGCCTCCGTCCGGCCCGAGCGACACCGACCGAAGGGACGGCTCCTCCGCCGCACCGAGCACCAGCGCGCGCGCGAGCAATGCCTGAAACCCTGTTTTCCCCATGAGTGTCGTCAGGTGGGAGCGCAGCTTTTCGCAGACACGAAATGCGGCTGGAAGGGCTGCTTTGGAGGAAGCATGCTCCGCCGCCTCAGACTCGATGACGCGCCGGGCGAAGTCTCGCATGGATGGGGTGGCTTTGTTCATCTCGGCAATTCCACAGAAGCACCCTCCAAGATGCTCGGCACACTGCGTCCGCAGCTTGCATGGGTTTCGGCTCGGGGGCGAACCTTAGTTTTCGGTCGTCCCTGCCGCACGATCTGCAAAGGTGGCAGTTCACGGTGGTCCGGCAGGCACTGCGTGACGCGGAGGGACAGCATCGACGACGGCGAGAAATCTGCGCACGTCGATCGGCTTGGTGAGATAATCATCCGCACCCGCGGCAAGGAGGTGCTCCTGCTGCCCCGCGGTGGCGTCGGCGCTGATCATCACGACGGGAATGGCTTCCGTGCGGGAATGGGCGCGGAGTTGCCGGAGGACTTCATCGCCCTGAATGTCCGGCAGGTGGAGATCGAGCAGGATGAGATCGGGCTGGTGCTGCCGCGCAAGCTCCACGCCGATGCTGCCTTGCATGGCCGAAAGCAGGCTCACCTCCGGGCGTCGCTCGAGGATGCGCTCCACCAGGCGGAGGTTGGAAAGGTTGTCCTCAATGTAAAGCAAGGTGCGCGCAGCGGTGGTGCGGGGCAGCTCTCCAGCGACCGAGGTGCCACCGTCGGAATTCGGCGCAGGTGTCTCGGGTTTCTCCGGAGCCAGCGGCAGATCGACCCAAAAGTCCGTCCCTTTCCCGAGCACACTTTCGACTCCGAGCCTGCCTCCCATCGCCTCCGCCAGATGCTTGGAGAGCGCCAGCCCCAAACCCGCGCCTTCGGTAGCAAGATCGCCCACATCGAGCCGCTCAAACGGCACAAACAATTTCGCGAGATTCTCAGCGGAGATGCCGCGGCCAGTATCTGCAACATGGATGCGGAGGCAGTCGCCGGCTTCTTCGCACGAGACGCTGACCGTCCCGCCTGCGCGGTTAAACTTCACCGCGTTGGAGAGCAGATTGAGGATGACCTGCTTGAAACGCCGGGCGCTGGAAAGCACCTCCCGGTTGCATTCAAAGGTGCCTGCGAGCGGCTCGATCCGCACCCGGCGCCCGGCGGCCAGAGGCTTTGCGAGGGCGAGCGTCTCTTCCAAAGCCTCACGAACATTGATCGGCTCCAATGGGATCGGGAGCTTCCCGGCTTCGACGCGCGCCATGTCGAGCACTTCATTGATCATCCCGAGCAGATGCTTTCCCGCGCGGGTGATCTGGTCCACGCTTTCGGCGTCGTCCGGGGTGCGGGCGTCCATTTCCAAAAGCTGAGCGAAGCCGAGGATCGCGTGCAGCGGCGTGCGCAGCTCGTGGCTCATGCGGGAAAGAAACTCGCTCTTCGCGCGGTTGGCTCGTTCGGCTTCTTCCTTCGCCTGCTGCAGCGCGGCCACGGCGTTGTCGCGCTCCGTGGCGTCGCATTGGAAGCAGATGAAGTGCGTCGCTTTCCCAGCCTCGTCGCAAATGGGGGAAATCTGGCAGGCGATGACGTAGGCGCTGCCGTCCTTGCGAAAATTCGTCGTCTCGAACTGGACTTCCTCACCCTTGGCGAGCCGCGCATGCACGCCGTCGAGGACGGCTCGGTCGGGACTCGCCCCTTGGAACATGCGCGGTGTTTTGCCGAGCACTTCCTCGGCCGTGTAGCCGGTTAGCTTGGTGAAGGCAGGGTTCACGAAGACGATCTCCGGCCCTGGAAGCTCCACATGCGCGGTCGTGATCACGACCGATTCGCGGCTTTGCTCCATGGCCGCCTGCAACAGCCGCAAGGTGTCCGCGGCGCGCCGGCGCTCGCCGATCTCGTAGCGCAGATTGATCTCCGCCACTACCAGTGCCGCGAGTCCTTCGAGGGTCGCGGCGTTCGCCTCCGACAGCTCCCGCGGCGTGGTATCGATGATGCAGAGGGTTCCCAGATTAAGCCCGTTGCGGGTTCTGAGCGGCGCGCCGGCGTAGAAACGGATGTGGGGCGCGCCGGTGACGAGCGGGTTTTCCGCAAAGCGCGCATCGGCTCGTGCATCGGGCACGATCATCACCTCATCGTGCAGGATGGCATGCGCGCAGAACGCGACGTTGCGCCCGACCTCTCGTGTCTCCAGCCCGAAACACGACTTAAACCATTGCCGGTCTTCATCGATCAGCGTGACCGTCGAGATCGGCACCTTGAAGACGCGCGCGGCGAGTGTGGTGATGTCGTCGAAAGCCTTTTCGGGCGGCGTATCGAGCACGGCATAGCGCCGCAGTTCTGCCAGCCGCTGCGCTTCATTCGGGGGAAGGGGGAAGCTCATCAATCCAGGGTTCTTTCACGCCACCAAACACCGTCGTTCCTACTAATAGAGTCGGCACACCAGCGTGAATCGCTCGTATCTTGTCTGCGCATTTCTTCCGGGGATATTTGTGTGAAGCGGCACTGGCTTTGTCCGCTCAATGGCGCACTGCGCCCGGCGTTCTCAAATCACGAGTTGAAGCTTCAGCCCGCGGATTTCCTCCGAGGCCGCTTCAAGCTCTTTCAGACGCTCCGCCAGCGCCGCTTGCAGCGCCATCACGCGCAGACCGACGAGGATGCGCGCCTGCAGCTCGTCCTTGTCGAAAGGCTTGATCAAGTAGTCGTCCGCACCCGCGCCGAGGCCTTCCACCAGGTGTGCCTTGCTGCCGCGCGCGGTGAGCAGGATGATGTAAAGCACGCGATCCACCTCCCGGACGCGGCGGCAGATTTCGAGGCCATCCATGCCGGGCATCATCCAGTCGAGGATCGCCAGCGATGGTGCGTCCTTCTTGCGCAGCTCGGTCATCGCCTCAGCGCCGTTCTGCGTCACGAGGACTTCGTAGCCCCATTTGGTCAGCCGCGCGCAGATGAGCTCACGCGAAACGGCGTCGTCTTCCGCAACGAGGATCCGCGTCTTCGGCTCCGCCGCTTTGCCTGCGCCCGGGCTAGGATCCGGCGCGAGTCCAAGTGGCCAGGGTTGCGTGAATTTGACGGATTTCCAGGTCGAGGGTGGCAAAGGTTCGGTCGCTGTGTTCATAATTTTCCTGAAGCGCCTGCGCTTCGAGTTGATGGGTGAGCTGGTGGGCATGGTTCGCGCCGAACGCTCCCAAGGAGCTGAGCAATGCGTGGGTGGAGCGAGCGATATCGGGTGAAACGCGGCGCGCCACGGAGCCACGGATGTCATCGAGCAAGCGCGGCGTGTTCTCATGAAAGAGGGCAAGCATGCGCTGCATCAGCTCCTCGTCGCCATCGAGCTGATCGAGCATCTTTTCGCGGCTGAAAAGGGCGGCCGCGCGGACGGCTGCTGGAGCCGTTCCCTCCGTCCGCGGAGTTCCGCCTTGTGACTCCCGTCCCGGTTCACCGCCATGCTCGGAGCCGTCGGTCTGACCGTTGGCGATTGCTGCGTCTCGCATCGTCGCGGAGATCCGATCGAGGAGCGCGACCAGCACGGCTTTTTCGAGCGGCTTGGAAATGTAATCGTCCATCCCGGCAGCGAGGCAGCGCTCGCGGTCACCGGTCATGGCGTGTGCAGTCATGGCGATGATCGGAGTGCGCTGTCCGCCCTTCGCCCGCTCCATGGCGCGGATGCGGGCAGTCGCTTCGAAGCCATCCATCTCCGGCATCTGCACATCCATGAAGATGACGTCGAATGTCTCGGCGCCCGCGAGTGCCACTGCTTCGCGACCATTCGCCGCATGGGTAAGCGCGTGGCCGCGCCGGGCCAGAATGCCGGTGGCGAGCGCGCGGTTGATCACGTTGTCTTCCGCGAGCAGGATGCGCAATCTGGTGGTCGCGCCGCAGTCGCCCGTCGCGGTTGCTTTCTGGCCGGCAGGCACATCATCCGGCGCTGAGCCAGCCAAGCGCCAGGGCGTTTT
>CAXSDZ010000063.1:0-1103 GCA_964235505.1 uncultured Chthoniobacteraceae bacterium | reverse complement strand
CGACGCCAAACCACGCGGTGAAGTGGAAGGTCGTCCCTTCGCCCAGCGTGCTCTCGATCCAGATCTTCCCGCGCATTTGCTCGACGAGCTGGGAGGCAATCGCGAGCCCGAGCCCGGTGCCACCGTAGTTGCGCGTCGTCGAGCCATCCACCTGCGCGAATGCTTCAAAGATGACCTCCTGCTTTTCGGGCGGAATGCCGATGCCGGTGTCCTTGACCGAGAAGTGCAGGCACTGCTCGCCCTTGCCGATCGCCTCCACGACGACATTCACACTGATCGAACCGTGTGCGGTGAACTTGATTGCGTTGTCGGCGAAGTTGATCAGGATTTGCCGCAGCCGCAGCGGATCGCCGACAAGACGATCGGGGATCTCGGGGGCGATGGCGGTCCTCAGCTCGATCCGCTTTTGACCCGCCCGGAAGACGAGCGGCTTGAGCATATGCGCGATGGACTCGCGCAGGTTGAACCCAATGGCCTCCAGCTCCAGCTTGCCCGCTTCGATTTTGGAAAAGTCGAGAATGTCGTTGATGAGCGCGAGCAGCGCCTTGCCGGAGCTGTTCGCCATTTCCAGATAGCCGCGCTGCTCTTGGGTCAGCGCACTTTCGAGCACCAGCTCCGTCATCCCCAGGATGCCGTTCATCGGCGTGCGAATCTCGTGACTCATGTTCGCCAAGAACTCGCTCTTCGCCCGGTTTGCCGCCTCCGCCGCTTCCTTCGTGCGTAGCATTTCCACCTCCGCCTTCTTCCGATCCGAGATGTCCTGAATCTGCGAGATGAAGTAGCGCGGCGCACCCCGCTCATCGCGGACGAGGGAGACATTCAATAGGATGGTGACGATGTGTCCGCGCGCGTGGAAATAGCGCTTCTCGATCCGGTAAGAGTGAATCTCCCCGCGCAGCATCTGGCGCACATTTTCCATGTCGTGCTCCAAATCCTCCGGATGCGTGATGTCCTGGAAAGTCCGGGTGAGCAGCTCCTCCTCCGAATAGCCGAGGAAGTCGCACAAGGCGCGGTTGACCTTCAGCCAGCGGCCATCCGTGGAGACAATCGCCACGCCGATGGGGGCGTGTTCAAAGGCGCTGGCAAAGCGTTCCTCGCCCTCT
>CAXSDZ010000062.1:5631-20655 GCA_964235505.1 uncultured Chthoniobacteraceae bacterium | reverse complement strand
GCTGCTCTATGAAGGCGCAGGGCTCACGCGCCTCGGTCTCGCGGTGATCGATGAGCAGCACAAGTTCGGCGTGCTCCAGCGCGCGCAGCTCCGTGACCGCGCGATGGCCAGCGCGGGCGGCAGCGTGCCGGACGTGCTCGTGATGACCGCCACGCCGATCCCGCGCACGATGACGATGACAGTCTATGGCGACCTCGACGTTTCCGTGCTTGATGAGATGCCGAAGGGCCGCGGCAAGATCGTGACCGCCGCGCGAGACGCCGGAAAGTTGCCCGACGCGGCGAAGTTCATCCGCGAGCATCTGGAAGCCGGGCGGCAGGCCTACATCGTTTATCCGCTCGTGGAGGAGAGCGAAAAGCTGGAGGCGAAAGCGGCCACGGCGGAGTTTGAGAAATGGCGCGAGCTGCTCGCGCCGATGCGTTGCGAGCTGCTCCACGGCCGCATCCCGCCGGACGAAAAGGACTCGATCATGGAACGCTTCCGCCGCGGCACCGCGAAGGCGCTCATCGCGACCACGGTGATCGAAGTCGGCATCGACGTGCCGAATGCGAATGTGATGCTGATTGAAAATGCTGAGCGTTTCGGACTCGCGCAGCTCCACCAGCTCCGCGGTCGCATCGGCCGAGGCGAGCACAAAAGCTACTGCATCCTGCTCACCGGCTCGGAGGAAGAGGAGGCGATGGAAAAGCTGCGCATCCTGGAGAAGACGACCGATGGCTTTGAAATTGCGGAAGCCGACCTGCGCATCCGCGGCCCCGGCGACATCCTCGGCACCCAGCAGAGCGGCCTCCCGCCGCTGAAGCTCGGCAGACTCGTAACCGATGGCGACCTCATGCGCCAAGCCCGCGGCGCGGCCTTTGTCCTGATGGAGCGCGACTCGCAGCTCGCCGAGCCCGAGCACCAGCGCTTTCGCAGCCTACTGAAATCGCGGGCCAAGCTCTCGCTGGCGCAGGTGAGCTGAAGTCACGCGAAGCGAGTTTCGCTTTGCTAAACGCGTGGGCGGTGCTGGACGTAGAGGCTTGAAACCACTGTTCACACCCACAAGGCAGGCTTACCTCTTCGGCGTGGACGGTGCGGGAGGCTGCGGAGGAGTTGATGGCGGTGGCGGTGGCGGTGGCGGACGCACATTCGTCGGTGGAACATAGCTGCCTCGAGTCAAGCGGGCGGTTTCAGGCATATTGTTGTTTTGTTGAGCGTAAGGGAGATTGAGTGCGGAGAAGACGCAAACAAGCGCTATACCGGTTCCCAAAAAGCGCAATGACCAGAGGTTGAGCCACTGGGTCCGCACCGCAGCTCTATTTTCCACTTCCGAAGGTTCGCTCGTGGGGATCGCGTCACTGTTTGCTCCGCTGCTTGCAGCGACGAATGCATCGTATTCCGCATCCAGGGATCTGATTTGTTGATGCAGGGCGTTCTGACTTGTTGCCAACGCATGAAGCTCGAACATCACAGCTAAGATTAAGAGAATCCACGCGACCAATAGGATAATGAAACTCCACGGGAGCGGGTGCGGTGCTATCTTTTCAATGAAAGTAACCGACAAAGCTAAAGCTCCACCTGCCAGAAACAGCACCGACTTGTCGTAGCGGCCACTGATCTCAAGCGATTCGCTCCTTAATGCATCGCGCTCCTTCACATAGGAGTCATACCGCTCCTTCCTGTATTCCTGCTGAGGATCTGAAGCGATATCGCCCATAGCCGAGTCTTTCGCGTAACCATCTCATCCGAAAAGAAAAAATTCGGCATCGCCGTCGGTCACGCCGAGGCACTTTTGCTGAAAGCGGTCGGCTCTCTCGGAAGCGTTGATCACATCTGCGATCTAGCCGCGCCGGGATATTCAGCCGTCATAAATTTCCTCGCTGTGTAGTTGCGCTGAGCACCCGGACTACGAGCCGGACCTGAACTTTAAAAAGGCCAAGGCGGAGAGCGAGGGCGAGCAGGTGGACCTTGGGTTATAGCGCCACGCACTCCGCGCTTGCGAGGCGGGAGGCGTTCCGGTGAAGTGCGCGGCTTCCTTTTATGATCGTCACCACTGCGCAGCTTTACAAAGTCGCCTACGGCAAGTTCGCCGTCGGCGCTTACAACATCAACAACGCTGAGCAGACGATGGGGCTCTTCCGCGGGTGCATAGACAGCCAGGCGCCATTCATCATCCAGATCTCGAAGGGCGCGCGGAAATATACCGACAAGCGGATGCTGGAGGCGATCATCCGCTCGGCGGAAGAGATCTTCCCGGATGCGATCTTTGCCGTGCATCTGGATCACGGCGACGAGGAGACCTGCTACGACTGCATCGACTCCGGCTTTTACTCCAGCGTGATGATCGACGCCTCGCACGATTCGTTTGATGAGAACATCGCCATCACCCGCCGCGTCGTGGATCGCGCGCATGCGAAAGGGATCAGCGTGGAGGCCGAGCTCGGCCAGCTCGGGGGCGTGGAGGAAGACATCGCCGTGGATGAAGGCAACGCCTGTCTGACCAATCCGAACGAAGCGGTGGAATTCATTCAGCGCTCCGGCTGCGACGCGCTCGCGGCCGCGATCGGCACTTCGCATGGCGCGTATAAATTCAAAGGTCAGCAGTCGCTGCGCTTCGATGTGATCGAGGCAATTATCGACCGGATCAAGGCTGCGGGTTTGCCGCCGATCCCGATCGTGATGCACGGCTCCAGCAGCGTGCCTATCGAAGAGGTCGAGCGCATCAACGCCGCGGGCGGCAAGCTCGACCCGAGCGCGCGCGGCGTGAACCAGGACGAGTATCTGCCCGCCGCACGGCTCGGCGTGACCAAGGTGAACATCGACACCGATGGCCGGCTGGTCTGGACGCGTGTGCATCGCGAGTTCTTCCGCGACCAGCCGCAGGACTTCGACTTCCGCCCGCCGGGCAAAACCTTCATCGACGAATACGCAAAGTTCATCGCACACAAGAACGAGAAGCTCGGCAGCGCAGGTCAGCTCGCCACGGTGCGCGCTGCAGTCGCGAAGTAACCAACCTGCACAAATGATCGCCGAGCACCCTGGTCCGGTCCAGTGCCGCATGAATGCTTCTGCTCTCAGTGGACTGCTCCGCCAAGGAGTCTGCATCTTTGCGATCGTTGCCGTGGCCGCTTCGGCTTTCGCCGCCCCGCCGGCGTTGCCCATTGATCAAGCGGCGGCGCTTGCGCAGGGGGATCTGCGCGAGCGGGGACTCAGCGGGCAGCTCTACGTCGCCTCGATCGGGCTGGAGCTGGAGTCGCTTGGTCGCCGCGTGCCGTATTGGTATGCGCGCTGGTCGCAGTCGATCGCAGGCGAGGAAAAGAAGCGCGAAACCGGACTGCGGATCAACATGGACGGAAGCCTCGTGCGGATGGTGGAAACGCCGAACGCTTCGCGTGAAGCCTTGACGAATCACCGCACGCGCTCGGATCGCCCGAGCATCTTGGATTTGAAGCACTAAGGCGAGGCGCCAAGGCAAGTCCAGCACTGCCGGCACTGCTTCCAACCAGTTCGAAAGTGCCAAAGGCAGTTCTGGAAGTGACGCTTCACCGCGGAGCAGCTGCGGATGTGCGCAACGGGGCGTGCAAACCCAGAAGCTAAACTTTGTTTGCTACGGTTTAATTCCACATGCATCGCAGTCGCTGGTTCTGTCCCTTCGTCATCCTCGCGCTGCTTTTCTTCAGCAGCGGCGGCTGGCTCTGGTGGTGGAGCGCAGAAGGGGCGGACCTAGATTCCATGCAGCGGCTGGTGCGGCGACGCTTTCCTGCGGTGCGGCAGATCAGCACCGCGGATTTGGCGCGCTGGCTCTCGTCCGGTGAACAACCGCCGCTGCTGTTCGATGTGCGCGAGGCGGCGGAATACGCCGTGAGCCATCTCGCAGGCGCACGCCGGATCGCGCCCGATGCAAAGGCTGCAGCACTCGCGCGAGGCACGGCAAAAGACACGCCGATCGTCACGTATTGCTCGGTTGGCTATCGCTCCTCGGAGTTCGCGCAACGGCTCAAAGCGGCTGGCTTTTCCAATGTGCAAAATCTCGAAGGCTCCATCTTTAAATGGGCCAACGAAGATCGCCCGCTTGTCCGCGACGACGGCAAGGCCGCCGAGAAAGTGCATCCTTACTCCGACTTCTGGAGCCGTCTCGTGAAGCCCGAACGCCGCGCAGAAATGCCGCGGGACAAGTAACCTCCTTCTCCTCCAGTGGAAATCCTCGCTCCCGCCAAGATCAACCTGACGCTCGAAGTCAAGGCCCGCCGCGAGGATGGCTTCCACGAAATCGAGAGCCTCATGGTGCCGATCTCGGTTTTCGACCGGCTGGAAATCGAACATCACGAAGGCGATCTCGCGTTCACCTGCGACGATCCCACACTGCCCACGAGCGATGACAATCTCGTGGTTCAAGCAGTGCGCCTTTTCTGCGGGAGCTTCGGATTTCTACCGCACCTGCGCATCCACCTCGCCAAGCAAATCCCCCATGGCGCGGGACTCGGCGGGGGCAGCAGCGACGCCGCCGCGACGCTGCTCGGACTGGATGCCCTTTTCGATACGCACCTCCCGCGCACAGCGCTGGCCGACCTCGCCTCCGAACTCGGCTCCGACATCCCATTCTTCATCCATCAATCCGCCGCCATCATCCGCGGACGCGGCGAGCGCGTGGAGCCCATCGCCTTCACGCACACACTGTCGCTGCTGCTCATCAAGCCACCCTTTGGCGTGCCGACGCCATGGGCCTACAGCCGCTGGCGAGACGCGCGCGAAGTGCCGGACGTGTCGTATGCTCGGCAGGAGTTCCCGTGGGGCGCGCTGGTGAACGACCTCGAGCGCCCCGTCTTCGAGAAGTATCTCCACCTTGCGCAGCTCAAAACATGGCTGCTCGCGCAGTCCGAAGTCGTTGGCGCGCTGATGTCCGGCTCCGGCTCCACCGTCTTCGCCGTGCTGCGCGACAAGACGCTGGGCCATCAGCTTGGTGAGCGCGTGGCGCTCGAGTTTGGTGAGGAACTCTGGTGCTTCCTGGCGGAAACAGTCGCTTAACGTCAGCGCGGGACTAGGCGGATCGAGCCGCTGCTTTGCCGATCGATGACCTCGCGGCCGCGGGTGTCGTGTCGTTGCGAAAAGCTGACGCCGTGGCCCGAGTTGGATCGCTGAAACAGCGCGCCGCTGAATCGCGTGCGCGCCCCGCCAAATGCAACGACGCCAGAGAAAACGCCCGTCCGGCGATCGAGCGCGAAGCTCCAAAGATCCCCCGCACTTTGCAATGCCATCGCTCCGCGCGGAGTGAATAAAACCACGCGTTCGCCAGCGATCGAGTCGCCGGCGAAATCGGCTGTGGGATGCGCAGACGTGCCGAAGAAAAGTGGCTGAGCGCCGCCCGCAGGCGGGAGGTAGTGCGATCCGATGGCTGCGATGGTCACCGCCGGATTAGCGCCTTCAACTGAGACTGGTTGCCACATCCCACTCCACGCCAGTGAGCCATCGCAGTCACTTCCCGCGAGTGAGCGGAAATGCAGCGTTCCCGCCAGCCGGTTTTGCACGCCGGCCACGGCAAAAACGGGCACCGCTTCGTCGATGCGCAGAGTGGTTGCAGTGCTCCAGGCCTCACCATTTCCCATGCGCCCGCACAAGCGCACCGCACCATGCCGATCGATCACCATGATTGCCCAGCCACAGCCGCGCGGCGTCTCTGCGGCATCCGGTGGCGACAGGAGCAGCGTGTAGCGCCCCGCCGGCGCATTCCGCGTTGGCTCAGCAGCAAGCGGCTTTTCCGAAGCGAGCACCAGCACTTCCCCGTCCGCGCAGACGGTGCCGCTTAGCTCTCCGCTCATGGGGTCCAAAGCCAGGTGGATCTCGTAGTGATGTCCCGCCGCAGTGAGAGGAAGGGCAGAGGTGCCCTCTGCATCGAAGGAACTGCGTAAGCTCACGCGGGTGCCGTCGAGCCGGAGACTGCCAGAAAATGCGCCGCTCGCGGTCACATCGAGCCGCAGTGTGCCGACGGGCACACCTCCCCTTAGCAGCCCCGGGGCGAAACTACTTCGCCCTGATCCGAAGCGGTTGCGCACCACGACGGTCGCCGATGCCGTGCCGCCGAAATCATCGTGGAGAGTATAAGTAAACGAATCACTTGGGCCAAAGCGCGGACCGGACTGATAGAGGATGCGGCCTCCTGTTTCCACGTGTGCGGTGCCGAACTGCGGCAAGCTGGCGAGTTCGGCGGTGAGAACGTCGCCATCATCAGGATCGGAGTCATTTCTGATTACGTCTACTTCCACCGCGCCGCCCGGCCGCACCCAGGCGACATCGTTCGCTGCGATAGGCGCCGAATTTCCGATGGTCGTGAACATCAGCACCGGCCCGCGCTCTTCCGCCCCACCGCGGATGGCGACGGCGCGAAAATACACAGTGGTATCGTGCGGAAGAAACCCGACCTGTGCGGCGAAATCCACCGGGTTCGCGCCGGAGCCGAGCGGCACTGCGGGCGTCCTGCTGTCCAGTTCCGCTGTCCGTCCGTATTCAAAGCACGCACTCGTCGGCAGTGTCGCCGGAACCACGCTGCCGATGAGGGTCGTCCGCGTAGGCATCACGGCTGTCGCTGGTTTGGTCTGTGCCGTGGTGCGGTCCGGGTGAAGCTCAAACACGATGCCGCCCCCGCGCGGTCCGGCAAACGCAGCGGTCCCGAAGATCCTGCCGTCAGCGGTGCGGAGCAGGGGGCCGAACTGCTTCTCGTTGAAAGTCTCATCAGTCACATCGAAGTCGAAGTAGTGGACAGCGGAGCGCTCTCCTGTGGGTGCGATACGCAAGATGGAGCCCACCCCTAAAAACCTTTGTTCATCCCTATGTTCATCATACACGGACGTTTCGTAAGACGAGCCATCGAGCCCGGTGACGGCTGATTGCACCGCCGCTATGTCCTCGGGAAAGGACGCCACTACAGAGAAGTCGCCCGTGGATGTTAGCTGGAAGCTGCTGACCGTTGGCTGGTTCTGAGCGTAGGTGGTGTAAGTGCCATAGAAATCACCATCACTCCCCTTCGCTAGCTCCATGGACAAGGAGTAGGAGAAGTTATCCGTGAAGGTATAAATGCGGGTGTATTCGCCGGCCGGGGTCAATCGAAAAGCTGTCTCCGGCACAATGACATCCGCAGAGGTAGAGTGCGTCCATCCGTGGCCACGGATGCCATAGAAGTTCCCGTCATCTCCGCGCAGCACGGAGCCTTCCACAATTCCACCCTCCGTCGGCTCGAAGTCGTGCAGGACCACATGCGCTTGTCCAGGAGATAGCTTGAAGAAAGTGCCCAGCCCATAGGTTCCGCCCCTCCGGGTGACGCCATAGAGTGTGCCGTTTCCACCTTCGACAAGCTTGCATGGCTGGTTCTCATTATCGTCAAGAAAATGATGCGCAAGGTTAGCAGGGCCGCCTTCGGTAATCCGGTAGATTGCGCCGGTGTCTCGACCAAGTGACTTCACCCCTTGGAAAGGTGTAAAGCGTGCCGCACAAAGGAATGCGCCATCCTGCAATTCTGAAACGGGATTGCTAAGATCGCCTGCCTCGCGATCCTTGAATGTATATAGCACCGTGCGCTGACCGTCAGCGGCGAGTCGGAATAGGGATCCGTATAAGCCAGTGGTGACCCCATAGAAGTCGCCGTCGGTCCCGCGAGACAGTCCTGATCTTACAGCATGCCAGATGGTTCTATTTGCATCGTCCGGGGCATCGAATCGCCGAGTCGAAAACTCACCAGTCGAAGTGATGCGGAAGGCAAGGTCTGATATTCCCGGCATCACTCCATAAAACGCTCCGTCGCTTCCGAGCATCATTCCTGCAAATTGCCCAATTTGAAACGAAGGGATGGAGCCCTTCTCGAAGGGATGTAACACGGAGAAGCTACCGGACGATGTGATCCGAAAAATGCCACCGGCATCTCCGTCGCCCCCGAAAGTCGCCATCCCATATAAGGAGCCGTCCGGTGCCGCGCACAATCGCCCTACAGTAGCAGCGCTTCTGTAGGCGTAGAACTCGTTCTCAAAAACGTGCAAAAGCGCGAAGTCACCGCTGGTTTGGAAGCGGAAGATGGCGCCACTGCTGCGGCCGTCCGCTGGGGACAGGGTTCCAAACAGGCTGCCGTCCGCCCCGGCGACCAAGCCGGCTGCCGGACGAACGAATTCCGCGGAGTGATCGGCAGTTTTCACCGCGCCGAGATGAAAAACCGTCTCGCACTTGCCGCCCGAGGTCAGTCGGTAGATCACGCCGCGGTCGCGATTGCCGCCATTCGTCGTTACGCCGTAGTAATTGCCGTCTCCCGCGCGGACAGGCGCGCCGAGCGGACAAGCGCCGCCGCGCTCCCAGTCATCCAGCACCTCAAAAGTTATCGCCTCCGTCCCGGGAGAAATCCAGACGACGAGGAGCAAGACAAGCAGTGGGAGTGAACGGCGCATGCGAAATGGCGCTATTCAGAGCACCTCTCGCACCACCTCCGATACCTCCTTCTCAGGTGCTTGCGGCCGCAGCAGGTTCCGCGGCATTTCTGAAGCGCCAGCGGGTTAGATCGCAGCTTCTTCCAGCAAGCTCGTTCCTCAACGCGTTGTCATCCCAACCGAAGTTCCGGTGCGTGGTATTGCTGCCAAATACGCATTGCCCGGAACGTAGTGCAGGGGTCGGAGCGGAGGCCGGATAGGAGGATCCAATCGCAAGCCGCTCTATATCCCGGCGCGGTCGAGCAGTGCGGCAAGCACCTTGGTTGCCTCAAAGTATTCCGCGGCGATCTCATAGGCAGCGCGGGAATGCATGGCGTAGTCGGCGTTGATGGCGCGGGCGGCTTCGGCGATGTCTTCCAGGGTGCGAAAGGCGAAGAGACCCTTGTCGCCGCCGTAGTATTGGGTGAAGCCGGTGTCTTGAGTGATGACTGGGCGGCCGGCGGAGAGGTAACAGGCGGAGCGGTCGGAGAACCAGCCGGTGTGTAGGCGGATGTATTGATCCTTTGCCGCAGTGAACTCACCTTTGGAGGTCTGGAGATAAGCGCGGTAACGATCGTGCTCGATCGAGAGCTGGTCAGGACTCGTGAGGCGCCAGTTGTTCTGCTCGAAGAGCGCACGGGTGGATGCGTCTTTGATGTCCGTGGCAAGCTCGAAAGCTTCACCCGCGCGGCGCGGCGCTTCAACAAAGCGGAGGAACTCCAGCGACTTGCTCCAGAGATAGGTTTCGCCGCGCCACTCGATGTCTTTCTTTCCGCCGGTGTCCCAATTTGCCACGGAGGTGAAGAGTGCGCCAGCAGGCGGAGGAGCGTCGGTCTTCCAGAAGTCGGTCACGACCGGCTGGCGCGTGGGGATCCACTGGAAGTTATGCAATGGAACAGGGAACTCCGGCGTGCCGACATTCTCGCCAAAGGTGAAGAGCGCATGATGCTTCCGAAGGTAGTCCACGGTGCCGGCCGCGCCGCGATCAATGCGGATTTGCTCCACGCCCGGATCGCTCTCGACATATAGGATGCGCTCGCTAGCGAGCAGGTCTTCGTTGAACTCCTGCGAGCCGCAGACGTTTAAGATAGCATCGGCTTCGCGATAGAGTTCTCGGATGCGGGAGAGCGGGAGGCCAGCGGTTTGCGGTTCGCTGAGATAGCGCGCGCAGTAGCTCCAGCGCCCTTCAAATCCAAACTGACGGGATAGCTTTTCGAGAGTCTCCGCGGCGTAGCGGTAGTCTTCGTTGAGCTCGTAAGTAACCGGGTTGTAAGCGTAACGCGCAGAGTCTTCGATGTAATAGACATCATGCCCGAGACGCTGAAGGCCGACGATGTAGTGGATATGTTGCCAGACTACTCCGGCGATGGGACAGCCGGCCATGAAGCCCATGACGACGATCTTCTTCCGTTTCATTGGAGCTGTTTCACGATGACCGCCGGATTGCCCGCCACGACGACGTTTGCGGGCACGTCCTTTGCCACCACCGCGCCGGCGGCAACGACGGAGTTTTCGCCGATGGTTACTCCTTTAAGCACGATGGCGTTCATCCCGATCCAGACATTGTCATGGATGCGGACGGGGCGGGTTTCGAGTTTCGGCCGCGGCGGGCGGTTTTCGTAGAAGGGCGCAAGGGCGCGGGTATCTTGGAAGCGCTGCGCGGGTTGCAGTGGGTGGAAGTCGCAATCGGCGATGCCGACGTTCCACGAGATAAGACAGTGCGAGCCGATCTCGATGCGCTCTTCGGCCATGACTAGCGCGCCATTCATGAGGGTGAAGTCGCCGACGGTGCAGGTGCCTTTTTCGCCCAAGGCAAAGGAGCAGCCGGCATAGCATGAGACGTGGCTTCCGAAGGTAACGGCAGGTTGTTCACGGCTCTTCAAGAAGCGGAAGATTTGCGCTGTCTCGATGTAGAGTCCGTCGCCCCAGACGACATTGTCCGGGATAGGCTTCTGCCACCAATCTTCTTCGACGCGGCGTTCGGCGGTGATGTTAGTCATTTCAAGATTATGCTCATCCTCTTCCTCATGGTCATCCTCAAGTCTGTTTTCGTGAGCTGAGCAAAACGAAGAGGATGGGCAGCAGGTTAGCCGTTCACGTAGGGTGTCTCCGCTCTGGGCACACCGAGATTCGCGGCGTGATACAAGCCGGCATACACTCCACCGCGTGCGACAAGTTCTGGCCCGCGGCCTGTCTCGGCGATGCGCCCATCGCGCAGCACCACGATCTTTTCCATCTCGTGGATGGTGGCGATGCGGTGGGTGATGATGAGCGTTGTGCGGCCGCGCATGAGGTCTTCGATGGTGCGCATGATCGCGGCTTCCGTCGCGGGGTCGAGTGCGGAGGTCGGCTCGTCGAGGAGCAGGATCGGCGCGTTCTTCAGGAAGGCGCGCGCGATGCCGATGCGCTGCCTTTGCCCCACCGAGAGGTGCCCGCCACGCTCGCCGACCTGGCTGCGGTAGCCCTCGGACATGGCCGAGATGAAGTCGTGCGCCTGCGCCCGCCGGGCTGCTTCGATGATCTCCTCCTCCGTCGCATCCGGGCGGCCGTAGGCGATGTTTTCGCGGATCGTGGTGGAGAAGAGCAGGGTATCCTGCAGGACGATGGAGATCTGGTTGCGCAGCGACTTCTTCGTGAGCGAGCGGAGATCCTGGCCGTCGAGCAGCATGCGGCCGGCACTGGGGTCGTAGAAGCGTGGGACGAGCGACAGCAGCGTGCTCTTTCCCGCGCCGGTGCCGCCGACAAAGGCGATGGTCTGACCCGGTGCGACGCGCAGGTCGATGTCGCGCAGGATAAGGCGATCCGCGGCGTAGCCAAAGGAGACCGCCTCGAAGGAAATCTCGCCGCTCGTGTGGGTGATCGCCGTCGCATCCGGCGCGTCGGCCACATCGTCGTGCGCGTCGAGCACTTCAAAGCAGCGCTGCGCGCCGGCGGCTGCTTTTTCCAGATCCCAGCCGACCTGGGTGAGCGCGTCGAGCGGGCCGTAAAGCGTGCCGAGGTAGCCGGCGACGACGATGAGGCTTTAGAGCGAAAGCGACCCGTCGAGCACGTGGCGCGACCCGACCCAATACATCGCCGCACTGCTAGCCGCGAGCAGCGTGGAGACGATCAGCGCGCTGCGCATGGAGGTGGCCTGGAGCCGGATATTCGCCTCCAGGCTGCGGCGTGCATTGGCGGAAAACTGATGCACTTCATGCTCCTCGCGCCCGAAGGCCTGCACCATGCGGACGGAGGAAAGCCCTTCCTGCGCCTGCATGAGCACGGCGCTTTCGCGCTCGGCGATCGTGGTCGCTTCCTCGCGGATGCGCGCGGCGAAGACGCGGAATGTGACGACCATCAGCGGCACGACGAGCAGCGACAGGAGGGTGAGCTGCCAGTCGAGCCAGAGCATCAGCGTGAAAGTGCTTAGCAGCGTGATGACCGTCTGGAAGATGAAGGTCGCCTTTGAGTAAAAGGTCTGCACCGCCTGCGAATCGTAGGCGACCCGGAAAGACGAGTCGGCGCTGCGGCGCGCGTCGTGAAACTTCAGCGGCAGCGAGTGCAGGCAGGCATAAAGCTCGGTGCGCAGCTTCAGCAACCCTTGCAGCCCGATGCGCAGATACACCATGACAGCGAAGAGATTCAGCCAGCCGGTGAGCAGATGGAGAAGAACGAGCGACCCAGCGAGCAGCCCGACGACTTGGAGGACGCTCCAGCCGGCGAAGGAAACGCCCGAAAGCACGATCGACGTGCCGGGCCGATCGAGCGCGGTGGGGAGCACATCGGCGATCAGATAAGCCAGCGGCCACGGCTTCAAAAGATTGAAGGGGATCAGCGCCAGTGTGAGGGCGGTCGCCAGTAGAGTCGGCCTCCGGAAGGGCCAGAAATAGGCGAAAACGCGGCGGTAGTGCGACATGACGGCGGAAAAGTGGGGAGTTGTAGGCGGCGGGAGGGGGAGTGCAAGGCTACGGCGTGTCCTGATTTGGATCTGGAAATCAGGAAACCAGGATGCGGCTCCCTAAGAGCCTATCCGAATCCCCGGGCGCCTTGCTCTTCGTCTGTTTCTTCATCTTCATCTTCATCTTCTTCCCTGTGTCACCGAGATGAAGATGAAGATGAGGAAGAAGACGAAGAGGGTTTTTCGGACAGGCTCTAAGCGGCTGCCCTTTTCTGGATTCTTGGTTTCCAGATGGGGACACTACCAAGGCTGGGGCTGAAATCCGGCGGCTGCGCGGGGCCGGCGGGCGCGGCAAATCCACCTTGCGCCGCGGGCTCGCGCCCCATTTAGTGAGCCCCCCAGCACTGCATGAAATATCGCACCTACCTGATCTTCGGCGCGCCCGGTGCCGGCAAGGGAACACAAGGCAAAATCCTCGGCGCGATCCCGCGTTTTTTTCATCTGGCGTGCGGCGATGTCTTCCGCTCGCTGGATACGCGAACGCAGATCGGGCAGGCATTTCTGGAATACTCCAGCCGCGGCCATCTCGTGCCGGACGAGATCACCGTGAAGCTCTGGATGGCGCGCATCGCGGACACTGTGGGCGCGCATACCTTCAAACCAGACATCGATTCACTCGATGGCATCCCGCGCAATGTGGAGCAGGCGGAGATCATGCAGGAGATGATCGAGGTGCGGCGCGTGTTTCACCTTTCCTGCGCGGACCGCGATGCGCTGGTCACCCGGCTCAAGAAGCGGGCGCTGAAGGAGAATCGCTTCGACGACGCCAATGAGGAAGTGATCCGGCGCCGTCTCGCGACTTACGAAGCCGAGAGCAAGCCGGTGCTTGATTTCTACGGTCCCAAGATGACGAAGCTCGTAGATGCCACCCAGTCGCCGCTGCAAGTGGCACACGAGATCATCGAGGCGATTCTTCAGGAAGCATGAGCGTGCGCAGTCAATTCGGCAGTCTGCGCGCCTCGTCGCTGTATTGTGCGAAGTGCGGCGAGGCGAAGCCGGTGCGCGAGCGGCTGCTGCTGGTGCTGCCGGAAAAGGAACTTTACGAATATCTCTGCACGGCCTGCGGAGAGGCGGTCGGCTCCCGCGAGGTCTCGGCGGTGGAGCAGGTGATGCGGCGGGAAACGACAGACGGGCGGCAGGTGCGGATACTTTGAGCTGAAAATCAGAAATCCGAATGTCGAAATCCGAAACGAATCCGAATGATTTGAAAGGAGGAAAAATGGCGAAAACGCCCTCTTCGCTTCGCCGCCCATTTCCCGGTTTTCACATTTCTGACGTTTCGGATTTGTTTCGGGTTTTGGATTTCGACATTCGAATTTTCCCTTCCTGATGCGCACCGTCTTCATGGGCACCGGCGACATCGGCTTGCCGGCGCTGCGGATGCTGCTCACGTCGCCGGAGCACCAGGTCGTCGCGGCGATCACGCAGCCGGACAAGCCGGTCGGGCGGCGGCAGGAGCTGCAGGCTTCCGCGATCAAGACGCTCGCGCAGGAGCACGGCGTGCCGGTGCTTCAGCCTGTGAAGATGCGGCATGCCGATGCGGTCGCGGAGCTGCGCGGCTTTGCGCCGGAGGGAATCGTGGTGATGGCTTATGGCCAGATCCTTCCGCGCGAAGTGCTCGATCTGCCCAGCGTCGCGTGCCTGAACCTGCACGCTTCGCTGCTGCCGCGGCATCGCGGCGCGGCGCCGATCCAGGCGGCGATCGAGGCGGGGGATCGCGAGTCGGGAATCACCGTGATGCATATGGCCGAGGGACTCGATACGGGCGACATCCTGCTCATGCGCACGCTGCCGATCCGCCGCCGCGAAACGGGCGGCACGCTGCACGATCGCCTCGCGCTGCTCGCGCCGGTTACGCTCGCCGACGCGCTGCTGCTTTTGGCCGCAGGCCGCGCCCCGCGCACGCCGCAAGACGATGCGCGCGCCACGTATGCGGCGAAGCTCACGCGCGAGCACGGCGCGATCCGCTGGAGCGCGAGCGCGGTGGAGATCGATCGCACCATCCGCGCGATGAACCCGTGGCCATCGGCTTACACCGCGCTGCCGGGAAGCGACGGCGTGCGAAAACTGAAGGTCTTCGGCTGCATCGTGCATCGGCGGGAAAGCGGTGCGCCGGGCGAGGTGCTGCGCGCGGACCGGCACGGTCTGCTCGTGGCGACGGGTGAGGGGAGCGTGCTGCTGCGCGACGTGCAGCTCGAAGGCAAGCGGCGGATGAGCGCAGGCGAGTTTTTGCGCGGCCATGCGGTCGCGACCGGCACGATGCTCGGAGCCGCGCATGGGTGAAGTGCAGCAGGAGCTGGAAGATCACGTCGCCCGTCTCCGCGCCTGCACGCTTTGTCCGAAGATGCACCGCCCGGCAGTCGCGAGCCGCGCGGTGCGGAGCAGGGTGATGCTGATCGGCCAGGCGCCCGGCATCAAAGAGCCGGTGCTCGGCCGGCCATTTGCGTGGACGGCGGGAAAGACGCTTTTCGGCTGGTTTCAACGCGCGTGCGGAGTGGACGAGGAGCAGTTCCGCGCGTCGGTTTACATGGCGGCGGTGTGCCGCTGTTTTCCCGGGCGCATCGCTGGCGCGGGCGGTGATCGCGTTCCCGACGCGCAGGAGATCGCGAACTGCTCGCAGTGGTTGCGCGGGGAGTTTGCGCTGCTCCGCCCCGCGCTTGTGCTGCC
>CAXSDZ010000062.1:4737-5621 GCA_964235505.1 uncultured Chthoniobacteraceae bacterium | reverse complement strand
TGGTCGAGCGCGACGGCCACACGTTTGATCTCATCCCGCTGCCGCATCCGTCCGGCGCTTCCACGTGGCACCGGATGGAGCCTGGGCGTGGATTGCTGGAAGAGGCGCTGCGCAAGATTGCGGCGCATCCGGCGTGGCGGGGGAGAGTGACGAGTGACGAGTGACGAGTGACGAGTGACGCGCGGGGTCGCACCCGTTCGTCATTCCCCCACCGCCCTCCGCCAGCAATACCCAAACACTTCCTCCCACTCGGCGCGCTGGAGCTTCACCAGCTCGGGGATCTGGTCCACCGCGCCGAACCGCGCCTGCTCGCATTCGCCGGTGAGAAGATACGGATCCCAGTTCGATTGGCGGGCCATCACCGCGGAAAATCCGCTCGCGACGGCGTGGAGTTGCCCGAAAAAACCAAGCCGTCCAGCGCGGCGGAACCAGAAGCGCGCATTGTCAAAATCAGCTTCACGCCGGTGCATCATGCCATGCCAGTAGGAGCCGAGATCGCTTTTCTCCTCCTGAAAAATGCGGTGTGCCGGATCGAGCGCATCGATCGCATACAGGAGCCCGCCGCGCACCATCGCAAAGGCGCCGGGATCGGCGATCTCCCGTCCGCCGGCGATCGTCGCGTCATCGGCTTCGCGCACGCGGCGCGGTAGATCCCACGTGAGCGGTTCGGTGGGCCAGAGCTTGCCCAGGAGATCTGGTTGCAAGAGCAGGCGATCGATGAAGTCGGAATAGCGAGACATGCGGCGGTGAATCCCTCGGATGGTGCATCGCATTTGGACGCTGGGAAAGTGTGCAGCCGAGCCGCCCGACGCGCTTCTTTCCGCGCCATTCACTCCCGTCGGCTGGCGTGCGGTCTGCTTTATCCCGGAAGGAATGAAGACTAA
>CAXSDZ010000062.1:419-4727 GCA_964235505.1 uncultured Chthoniobacteraceae bacterium | reverse complement strand
ATCCGCTCTCTGCGCTGTCCTGCTTCCCGTGGCTGCCGTGGTGGGTGGGGTTTGCCTGTGGCCGCAACTCTCCGCTCTGTGGGCACCCGCCGCAGTGGCCGTGATCTCCGCCGATGCGCTCACGTCGGAGGAAGCGCGAGCCGAGGCGGAGGCCACCGCGGCAGTGCTCGCTGTCGATGCGCCCGCGGAGGAAGTGCAGCTCGCAGCGGCCATCGCCGCCAAAAGTCTCGCCGCGGAATTTACCGGCAACGGCCGCGAGCGGATGAGCGTGATGGCGATGAACAAAGGCACCGTGCCGCTGCGCATCACCGTGCCGGTGGGCCAGATGTTTCAAGGCGGTCGCAACAAGGTGATCGTCGTCCGGCCGAGCGAAGTGGAAGTCGCTCCGGGCAAGACGCGCGAGTTTTCCGTGCAGACCGCAGCGATCCATTCCACAAACACCGTCGGCAGCGCGGTCTATCAGATCACCGACGACATCACGCCGCGCATCGAGCTGCTGCTCACCCGGGCGCAAAACGAGCCCGAGCTGCCCGTCGGAGCGATCCAGAGCGCGATCCTTTCGCTCATGGATAATCTGCCGCTGAGCGCACTGGCGAAATTCAAGCTCGCCACGGGTGCGCTGCCGAGCCGGTTCAACACCGACGACTTTCGCACCGACACCTTCGACCTCATCGCCGCGCTCACCATCCTGCGCGAAACGCGCGTGCCGGAGGCGACCCTCGCACTCACGATCGATCCCCAGCTTAAGATCGAGGCGATGATCGACCCCATCGCGCGGCCCGTCGCGATGCGCTACTACGGCATCGCGCCCGAGCGCGAGTGGGACTTCTGGCGCAACGAGCTGCTCCAGGGCGAGCCGACCACGCGCCACTACGCGCTCTACGGCATCGCGCGCTTTTACCCGGAGGTCGCGCTGGAAATGCTGCCCCGCTGGGCGCGCGAAACGCGGACCAATCCCGTGTATCGCCTCGCCGCCGTGCAGGCGCTCGCCGATACGCAGCGGCCGGAGGCGCTCGCCATCTTGCGCGACCTTTCCCGCGAACTCGGCGGGACCACCGAGCTGGCGCGCGCCGCGTCAGGTGCGGCGGATTATCTCGACTGGCACCTCGGGCGGATCGCCTCAGCACGTGGGTCGGCGGTAGCATTTCGCGGGGCTGTGAAAGTCGTGGGCGTGCAGTGAAGCGCAGTCGCTTAAGAAAGGCGGACGGTTCCGGCTCAACGCTCGGGAGCGCGCCGCCGTCTCGCCCAGCCGGATGTTAGAAATCCAGCTGCCGCGGTGGCTTTCTGACCCGCCTCCGAGCCGCCTTGCAGCGCCTTCCGCAGGCGCTGTTTTCCACCTTGAACTTCAAATCCCGAGCTTCGATAGTCCGCGCCCAATGTCGATCCTGCTCAACCTGCTTCTGGTGATCCACGTCCTTGTGTCGCTGCTCATCGTGCTTCTCGTGCTGATGCAGCGGCCGAAAAACGAGGGCCTTGGAGCGGCTTTTGGCGGTGGCATGACCGAGAACCTTTTCGGCGCGGGAGCGACCAATGTGCTCGGCACCGCAACCCGCTGGCTGGGCGGCATCTTCTTCGGGCTTACCCTGCTGCTCTCGTATCTGCACGCGAAGCACAGCGCTGGGAAGACTGGCATCGAGCAGCGGCTGAGCGCCAAAACGACTGTGCCCGCCGCGCCCGCGGCGGCTCCGGTCTCCGACGGGCTGCCCGCGACACCGACACTGCTCGACGGTGCCGCAGCGCCTGCGGATGCGACGACATCTGGGACGCCCGCGCCGGAAATCGCGGCGCCAGGCGGCGCGGCCACTGCACCGACACCCGAAGCGGCTTCCGCACCGATGAAGCCGGGCGACGCTACGAATGCTCTCGCGCCCGCGCCGCAGTCTCCGGTGGACGCTGCCGCACCGGCTGCGTCCGCAGCACCCCTGCCCGCGCCTGCAACGCCGGTGCCCGATCCCGCAGCGCCCGCGCCTGCTGCAGCGCAGTGATGCTCTGCATCACCGTCTCCTGAACGATTTTTCATCAACACGGGATGCGCCTTCCTGCGTCCCGTGTTTTTTTGTGCCTGCGCGCGGTTCGTTCCGGCCGGGCACACTCCCGCTCACTGGTGGCGAGTTTCGGATGGGGTGCAACCTGCCGGAAGCTGGCCCTATTTCAGCCGCATGAAACCCGAAGCCGCGGAGAGGCGGCGCTCGAAATGGCCGGAGCGATTGCCGCGGTTCCCCTCCGCCGTGAGCAGCATCGTGCTGCCGGAAAGCTCGCGTACGATGCCGATGTGGTCTTCAGCTTCATCCGAATCGAACTGGAAAAACACGACATCGCCGCGCTGCGCCGGGCGTTCGCCTTTGCGGAAATAGGTGCCCGTTTGCTGCGCCCAAAACTCGACCGCATCGACCAGCGCGACGGTGGCGAAAAAGCCGTCCGGCTGATCCGGCACCGACACCCCGGCCTGCCGCACGACATACGTCACAAAGCTCGCGCACCAATTGAAAAACCCGATCGCATTTCCGACGTGCCCGAGGCGGCGCATCGCCGGGCGCAGCGGTTCCAGATAGAGCCGTTCGGCTTCGCTGCCCGGGCCATCCCACGAGAGGTTTTTCGCAGCCTCCTGCTCCGCGAAACTGGCGATCCGCTCGGCGAGCGTGCCGCCGCGGATGCTCGGGATCAGCTCCACCGCCGCCACCCCGCCGTCGCTCAGCTTCGCCAGCGTTTGCTCGTCCACCGCGCCCGTGCCATCGAGCCCCGCGGCTTTCTGGAAAGTGCGCACGGCAGCTTCGGTCAGCGGGCCGAAATCACCATCGACCACATCCTTCAAAAAGCCGCCGCGGCGCAGGAGCTTCTGCACTTCCGCCACGCGCGGGCCGCGCATCGGGCGGCCGAGAAAGACCTGCTCGCGCGGGACACGGATGCCGCCCGCGCCCGCCGCCGCTGTCCCGCTGGGCGCCGCGATGGCGCCGGTCTCGATCAGCCGTTTCAGCAAGACCGCCGCGCCGCATTGCTGTGAAACGGCGGTGCGCGAAAAGACCCCATCCGCGACGAACTTGCCCGCGGTGTAGTAATTGGAAAACGACCAGAGATACGGCGTGTGAATGCCGCGCTTGCGGTAGCCCAGGCCGTTGAAGCGCTCCAGAAACGCGAGGATGCCGCCGATGCTCCAGTCGCGGTGGTCGAGCGCGCCATCGTGCTCCAGCGCATCGAGCGCGGACTCCTCCCAGCCGAAAGGCGGCTGGCCGTGCAGGGGCCGGCCGCGCGGCACCTGCACCGTGCGGTGGCGCAGCGCGTCGCCATTGTGCAGGTGCGTGCCGAAGTCGAGATCGGCCTCCAGGCTGTGGATGATGCCGATCACAAACCACGGCACCCCGGAAGAGGCTGCGACGCTCTCGTAGCGGCTGCGCCCCGCGGCGATGCGCCCGCCGATGCGATCGGCCGCGGCGAGCCTGTCGGGCAGGATGCGGCAGGTGGCGAAAAGGCGGTCGTCTTCCGTGGAGCCGAGCGCCGGGCCGGTGGGCGCGATCGGCTCGGCGGCGAGCACGTTGCGAAAGGCGGCGACGAAGCACGGGGCGCCTTCGATCCGCAGCACCGCGGATGCGACGATCTCCGCGCCGCGCCCGGCCAGCGTGTTCAGCAGCGCGGTCTGCCCCGCGCGGTCGTCAGCGATGGTCCGATCGGCGGAAAGGTGGATTTCCGGCGGCGCGGCATCGACGCTGAGATACGCGCTGACATTCAGCGGCAGGCCGCTGTCATCGGAAAAGCCGAGCAGCACGAGCTCGAACTCGAGCCGCTCGGTCTGCCGGATCACCCGCTCCAGAGCATCGAGGGTGATGTCGGCGGGGTGGTGGGAGAATTTGTCGGCCATGGGAGTCGGGGGAACTAGGTTGCGGGCGGTGAAACGCGCGGTTCTCAGGGATTGGCGAGCGCCTGGTGAATGCGGGTGTCGAGTTCGTTCAGCGCCGCGCTGTTCGCGTTGGCGACGGCCACTTTCAGCTTCGTCTTCGCTTCTGCTTCACCGGTTTGTTCAGGCAGGTTGCGCGCTTTCAAAACCGCGTTTGCCCCGCGCAGCGACAGGCCTTTGATGTCCTGGATCAGCCTTTCTCGCAGCGTCTGCTCGTCGGCGTCGCTGCGGCTGGGAAGCGCCGGGCCGCCCGCGGAGCTTCCGCTTTCCGCGGGCTCGTGCAGCGCGGCGCCGAGGCCTTCCTCCACGCGCGCGAGCTGCGCGTCGTCCGCGACGCTGATGAAGACCTCGGGCGCGATCGGCAGGCCCTCGGCCAGCGCGGGGCGCGACTTGTAGAGGTCCCGGAGCCGCCCGTACGC
>CAXSDZ010000062.1:0-409 GCA_964235505.1 uncultured Chthoniobacteraceae bacterium | reverse complement strand
CCTTGAGATTTGTCCGCGCGGTTTTGTCTTCCGGCGGCGCGGGCTTTCCGAGGGTGCCGAGCAGCGCCCCGGCCTGGCCGGCGCGCAGTTTCTTGGCGAGCTGCACCGCAGCTTCGCGCCGCTTTTGCAGGCTTTCGGAAGCCGGGACGTGCTCGCGCATTTTCTTTTCCGCGTCTTGGAGGGCCGGGGCGTCGGCGTTGTCGATCACGAGGCCGAGATCGTTGCGCGCGTCGGCATCGCTGGCCGGAGCAGCGCGGCCCATTTGCGCGAGGATTTCGGCGGCATCGCCTTTTGGAAGCGCGGCCGTTTTGCGGAGCAGCGCTTCCCGGCGGGGCGCGAGCCGATCGGTTGCGGCGCGCGGCGACCGTCCTGCTGACGCCGCAGCGCTTAGGTCCGAACGGCGTTCGGG
>CAXSDZ010000061.1:1911-20674 GCA_964235505.1 uncultured Chthoniobacteraceae bacterium | reverse complement strand
GCGGCCCGCGTCGCCGACCCACACCGGCGGCTCAGAGCCGGGCGCGGGCACGACGATTTCGTCGGAGAACGGATCGATGTAAGGCTGCCCGAGCCGGTGTTTTTCGGCCACCGTCGCGCGCGCCATGTCGCACATCTCCTCGAGCGCGTAGAGCTTGTTCATCAACGGCAATGCGGCCCAGCGGCGGAACTGCTCGCGTTCCTGGCCGGCCGGCGTGCAAAGGCTCCACTCGATGGCTTCAAGCTCCGGCGTCATGGGCGCGAAGCTCCGCGAAAATCTTCAGCTTCTCAATGTCGATCCGGTCCTGGTCTCGCCCCGCGGCCTGCTTCATCGCGATCAAGGCAGGGATATCGAGAAAGCGGGCCGGCACGTCGCCGAGGTGCGTGGAGCGAATCGCCAAAGCTTCCTCCGCCGCGAAATCGAACGGCTCGTAAACGAAGACGTCCAGCGGAGTCTCGCGGTGGGCGTCGCTCAAAAAACGGCAGCACGAGCATCCCCTTTTCGCGCCGCCATTCCTCGCGCAACTCCGGCGTGGCAAACTGCTCCGCCGTGATCGGCACCTTCGGATGGTAGTCGATCTGCCGCCGCACCCCGAACGCCGCGACAATGTCTTCCCGCGTCAGGCGCACCACGAGGTCCACATCTTTCGTGTAACGGAGATACCCATGCGCATTCACGGCCACCCCGCCAACGACGAGAAAATGCACCCCGGCGTCGTTCAGCGCACGGACGATGGCTTGGAAACTGGCGACTTTCATGCGTTCGCCGCTGCCGCCGGGATGAAGAGCCCAAGCCCAAAATGCGCGCCGTAGCCGAGGGCGAGCGGGCCGGGGACTGGGATGGCGAAGCGAATGCGGAAGCCGAAGCCAGACTCGCCCGCGCGCGCGCCTTCGCCCGTGCCGCGGCGACGCTGGAATTGCAGCCAGCGCAGCGGCCGTTTGGTTTGGGAGTGCGACTCTAGGGTGATCGAGACCGGCTGGTAGGCAGGACCGCGAAGGGTGAGTAGGCGGCGGAGGTCGTGCGCGGGTCCGCCGATTTGGTCGCCGTGTTCATCGAGTTTCCGGTCGCCGTTGTGCCGCATTTTGCCGTGGCGCGTTGGGATGAAGGGGGTGAGCGAAACCCACTCGGCGGACTCTTGGAGGATCAGGGATTGTCCGACCGCTGCGTTGGAGCCGGCGAAATCCCGCGGCTCTCCGAAGCCGAGCAGGACGAGCTGAATGTCGTGCCCGCCGTGTCCCCAGACATTGCGCAGCGAGGTGAGTGCGCGCCGGGCGTCGGCGTCGAAACCGCCGGGAGCATGCACGGTGAGAAACCGGATGCGGTCGCTGGCGAGATCGCACTCGGGGAGGATCGAGGCGTGTTGGTGATGTTCACGCAGCGGCGCGCCCGTCGTGTCGTGGCCCGTGAAGACCCACTGTGGGGAGCGGCTGACGAGCGCTTGATGCACGCGATCACCGACGGAAACGGCGGACGTGATCGAAGGCAGGACGGCGCTGGCCAAGGCGTAGCGCGCGACGGTCGGCCGCGGTGTGTCATCGCGCCGCGCCGAAGTAGGGCGGACTTTGAAAGCGTCAGCGGGGCGGACGTAAGCCACGCGACGCGCACCCGGCGGCAGGCTCCATCCGGCGGCGCGCAGCTCGCCGGTGTCGGCGAGCAGGGCCTTGAACAACGTATCCGGTGCAAGGATGGCCGTCGCCTTTTTCCCGCTGCGCGCAGAATTCCCGGAAGCGGATTTTCCGCGGTAGCTCACGAGCCATGCGTCGTAAACCTGCGGCGTCTGAGGCGCGAGCACCTGAACAAGTTCCTGGTCCGTCCGAACCGGTTCACCCGGCATCAACGGGCGGGTTTCAAAGGTGCTCGATGTGGGGTCGGGCGAAGGGACAAGACGGGCTTCGACGATGCTTTCCGCCCGGCCGAGGTAGCCGAGGCGGTGGAGCAGGAGTTCGAGCGCGCTTTGCTCATCTTCCGTGAGCGCGACGTCCCAGCGGACGCCGATCGCCTCGCGGTAGGCAATGTGGACAAAGGCGTCGAAGAGTTTGGTCTTACCCTCCTTCTTCCCCGCGATGAACGGCATGTAGTGGCGTGTGTGACCAAGGCTGGCAGAGGGCAGGTGGAAGGTGGGCGCGGCGCTGGCCAGCGCGGTGATGAGGCGCTCCAGCGTCGGCCGCGGGATGTCTGCCTGCGCCTTGTGCCACCACGTCGCGATGAGCGCGCGGAGGAGCCGCCACGGCTCGACCGGCCATTCGACCGCGCCTTCGTTCACATGCCGCCCCCACGGGGTCGCGTGAAAGCGACCGCCGGCGGGGAAGCGCAGTTCAACGGTGATCATGCGTCCGCGCTTTCGCCTTCGGGTTGCGTGTCCTCGTCCACTTTCTTCGCCTTGTCACCCTTGTCTTTGCGAGCTTTGGCGAGCTTGGCGTCGAAGTTAACCCGCAGCACCGGTTCTGCGCGAAAGTTCGCTTTGTTCGCCGCGATGAGTTCGCCGAGTCGCGCGGTGAGCGCTGGCAGCTCGGGGAGGACGTAGCCGCTCGGCCGCGTGACGGTGAGGTCTTTCAAATCGAGGTCGCAAGCGGTGCGCAGGCGGAGGCCGATTTCCAAAAAGCGGCGCACTTTGAAGAGGGCCAGCGTGACGAGAAAGTCCTGCGCTTCCGTGGGCAGCCCGAAGCCGCGGATGAGCGCGAGGTCGAGGTTAAAGTAGGCGGTGATCTCTCCGCAGTAGTCGGAGCGCGGAAAGATCACATTTCCGTAACCATCCTCTGCTTTACCATACAGCGCATTTTTGCCGGTGGACTCGGGTTGCACGCGATCGATTTTAGCGCCGCCGCTCTCGGCCACGGTGACGTTCCGCGCTTCGATGAAGCCGGAGAGGGCGCGCGGCAATCGCACCACGCCGCCGACTTTCTCCAGAAAGATGCCGTGGACGAGGCTGCACGGGTCGAATTTGAAGAGCGCCCGCGCGAGCTTTTGCCGATCGAACGGCTTGTTCTTTTCGAAGCCGATCGCCTTTTCCAGCTCGGCGAACTCCGGGCCATTGACGAGGTAGGGCGAGTTGACGCGGTGGGCTTCGAGCAGGGAATTGGTGAGCGTGCCGTCGGGGAGCTTTGCCTCCACATACGGCATCCCGGCGAGGGCGGAGTGCGGGGCCTGGCCAGCGTCGTCGAGGCAAGCGGTTTCGAGGCGGTTCGCCATGCTCTGCGCACTTTCAACGAGGAGCATGGCGGTGCTTCCTTTTTCCTTGTCATGCAGGGTGTATGTGGCGGCACCGAGGTCGGGGAAGCCGGTGGGTTGGAAGCGCGTGCCCTGCACGGGCTGGAGTTTTGCCTCGATGAGAAGGCGCGGGGCGTCGGCAAGGGGATCGGTGGGCATGGGAGGGATGTTAGGTTTGGGCTTCGGTGAGGGTTTTCTTTGGCGGGCGGATCACCGCGTCGCGGAGAGACTTGAGTTGACGTGCTGTGAGAGAAAAGAGGAGCGCCGCGGCCGACCGGCGGGCCGCGCACGGATCGAGCGGAGCACGTTCGACTGCTGGGGGAATGGAGGAAGCGCGCAGGCGGCGGACGGCCATTTCGGAGGCGCGCAGAACGTCGTCCGAAGTCCGGGCGCTGGCCGCGCGTGCGTGGATCGCCGGCTGGAGTTTGATCGCCTCACCTACGCCGAGGTTCCCTGCGAATGCGAGCCGGAGCAGAGCGTAAAAGGCCGGCGGTTCTTCGTCGTGTTCGGAGATGCGGGTGGGCCACGGCGCGGCAAAGGATTGGCGAAAATCGATGAGCGAAAGACCCCAGAGGAGGTCTGCCACGCGCTGGTCAAACGCAGGGCCGGCGGTGATGAAGACGGCGACATCCGCGAGCGGGAGCGCGACGATGGGGCGGTAGAGATCGGGCCGCTCGTTGTCGGGCAGCGCCTGAAATCCGGCCTGCTGGGCACGGACGAGGCGCCGGGCGAAAGCGCGGTTCAGCACGTCGATGAGATCGCCCTCGTGCCAGACGACATCAGGCGAGGCGTTCTCGGTCCAATTACACCAGCTTTTGTCGGCGGTGACGCCGCACTGGACCGGTTCCAAATGCGCGCGGAACGGCAGCCAATCCTTCCCGTAACGACCGGCGATGGAGGCAAACCCAGCGGCGAGGCGGAACTCGCACGACCCGTCGTAGGCTTCCGCCAGCCAGCGGGGAGAAAGGCGGACGATCGGCTTCAAGACGCCAGTATCGCGCGTCCACCGGAGGCTGCGGGCCATGGCGCGTTCGCAGCCTCCGAGGGCGATGAGGACGCGCTGAATGTTCGCCGCTTCCCCCGAACGGCAGAGTGCGACGATGCTCTCCTCCAGCGCGCGCAACGCGCGGGTGGCGCCGCCCGGTGCGGGTGGATTCGTAGAGGCGGCCTTCGAGCGGAAGCGGTCGAGGAAGATTTCCACGTCGGCGAGCAGATCGACCTTTTCGTTGCGGCGGACGGCGACCCGATCGAGCGGGACGGCGAAATGCAGGTCGCCGTTGCGCTTGTGAAAACCGAAGCGCTGGAAACTCGCGATGCCGCGATCCACGCCGAGAGAGACGGCTGCGCGCATGAGATCGACGCCCGTGCGCGCGGCGCGCCCGCCGACCTGCGCGCGCCCCTCGCTGAATAGCCCCTGCAACTCGGCGAGGCCGATCGGCTGGTGCCAGATCGGCATCCACGTTTCGCCACGCGGATCATCCTCATCGGACAAGGCAGAGCTCGCATAACCAATTCCTGCTTTGCGCACGGTGAAGGGGCTGACCAGCGAGCCGTCGCCCGCCGCGCCGAGGCGTTTCACGCTCGCAACCGCAAAGAGGAGCGCGCCTTCCAGCATCAGGATGAAGTCCCACGGATTGACCGCCGCGCCGCCGTCGAAACCGGAACCGGCGTTAAACCCGCCGCCGCCCCCAGGCGAGAATTGGCCAAAGGCACTGGCGGGAATTTGCGGGATGGTGGTGCCGAACAGCGCGCTCTGCAGCCAACGCTCACTGGAAGCGGTGGGCTCGCCAGTCGCGAAGTCGAAAACCTCGGCGAGGCGCTGCATGAAGTTGCTCGTGAAATCCATGTTCCCGCCGTTGCCACCCGTGCCGAGTAGCGGCGGAAAGCTCACGCCTTTGCCGGTGAGGACAAACGCCGCGTCGAACCAGGTGAGCACATCGTCGGCGACGGTGTTTCGCAGCCGCAAAATGAGATCGGCCTTCTCCTCGTCTTTCGGTGCCTCGGTGCGCCCGAGGGCGGCGAGCGACTCTTTCGCGTGCAGGAGACTCCGCCGGTAGCGCGAAAGGCGCTCGGCCTTAGAACTGATCACGCTCGCGACGACTTTGGTTGCGGCGGTCTCTTCATCGCGCACGCCGGTCTTTACCTTTTTACCGGTGTCTGCGTCCCGATCGTCGGACTTCCGCTCCCGGAAGTAGAATCCGCTGCCGGCATTCCACGGTGCGAAGATCGGCGTTGGCTCGTAGTCGCGCAGGAGGAAGCTAGAAAGGGCGTCGGCATCAATGCCGTCGCCGTAGAGGACGAACTCGTCGTTCCGCCAAGCTCCCTGAACGTAACTCTCTGGGAACCGCCTATCGGCCAACCGGAGAATGCCAAGCGCCTTTAGGTAGTGCGCGAGGGGCACCGGTGCGCAGCCGGGGAAAGAGAGATTCATAGAAAAGATGGGTTGCAAACTCCGTCTGCGCGATGCTACTTCATCCCATAGACCTTCATGAAACAAGTCACATCCATTCGTCCAGCGCGAATTAGTTCGGCACGACGCGGCCCCGTTGAAGCCATGATGGTCTCTGGTCCTCCCGAGCAGCGAATGCTGCTCTTCCGCAGGCTCATGCCTGCGGCCCCTTTCGCAACCGGACCACGCCAGGTTGCAATCGCACCCCGGTTGAGGCTAACGTTACCCAATGAGCACACTGGTGGAGATCGAAAAGGCCATCTCAAAACTTCCACCGGTGGAGTTTTGCGATTTGCTGCGCCGGATGAACGAGCGCGACGCCGAAACTTGGGATCTGGAGATGGAGGAAGATGCGAAGTCCGGCCGACTGGACGCTTTGCATGCGCAGTTGGAAGAGGAAAATGCTGGGGAAACTGAACTCGCGCTCGATGATTTCCTCGACCAAAGCGAGCTTCCGAAAGCGCTTTAGCAAGCTGCCTCTCACGATCCAGCAGGCAGCGGTGAGAAGCTACCGGCTGTGGCAGCGCGATCCTTGGGATCCCACGCTGCATTTCAAAAAGGTCGGTGCGTTTTGGTCGGTGCGGGTCGGTGACGGATTTCGCGCGCTGGCAACGCGAGAAAGCGAGCGCGTCACCTGGTTTTGGATCGGCTCGCACGACGAATACTTGCGAATGATCCGAGGATGATCCGGCAGCCAGCCACGCAGGTGTTTCAAGACAACGGCGGCTACCTACACCTTCGCAATCACGACCCGCTCGCGCCCCGTGGCGAGACCTTTGGGCAGACGGACCTGCCAGCGGCGCTCGTCGCTGCCTTCGACTTGGAAAATGATTGTCGCCTCGCTCGGCGGATGATCGATCGGCTCGTCGATGAAGAGAAAGTCCGGCCCCATCTGTGAGATGGAGAGTGACACGCCATTGACCAATAGCTGCATCTCCACTCGATTCGAACAGCCTTGGTGAGCTAAGGAGGAAAGCATGGATGAGGAATTGCTGGAACGAGCCGAGGCCTTCGCCAAGGCTCATGGCCAAACAATTGGCGAGGAGCTTGGCTTCGGAATTCACGGAATCGTGGTTGTGCTCAAAGGCGAGGGCGAAGCGGCTGCGACCGCCCTGAAGGTTCATTCGTCGGCCGAGCCGTATCGGCGCGAGCGGGACATATACCAGCGGCTGCGGGAAATTGGCGTTCGCAAGTTTCTTGGCTTCAATGTCCCGTAATTGCTCCGTTGCGACGATGCGTTGTTGACGCTGGAAATGACCATCGTGCCTCCGCCCTTCGTGCTCGATTTCGCCGGCGCGTGGCTGGACTTGCCGCCGGAGTTTTCCGGCGATGGGTGGGAGGAGCGCGCCGCGAAGTGGGCGGAGGATTTTGGCGCGGACTGGCCGAAAGCGCAGGAGGTGCTCGATGAGCTGGAGGAACTTCGGATTTATATGCTCGATCCTTCGCTGAGCAACATTCGCTTCCGGTAGAGGCGGGCGCGCTTTCATTCGGCGAACGGGGCGGCGGCTTTGCCGGAGGCGCGCATGTCGGCGGCGCGGAGGAGGGTCTCCAGATAGGCGAGGCGGAAGGGGCCAAGGCGGTCGCGCAGGGCGATGGCGCGGGCAAGCCACGAGGGGCCGTGCTCGCCCTCGCCCATCCGCATGAAGGAGAGGTCGAGCTTTGGAACCGCGGGAGTGGTCAGCTCGCCGAGCGCCACGCTTTCGAGCCGCTCGCCGTCCCAAACTCCGCGGGCAAAGGCGCGCTCCGAGTTGTGCGGATCGCCGCTCTCCTCCGGCAAGGCGCGGATGGAGAGGCGCACCTTGCCGTGGTGCGCTGCGATGAGGTAGGCGACGCGGTCGCGGTCGGGTGCCTCGGGCGGGCCCGCGAGCAGCCACGCCAGCGCGGAGGCGAGTTCGTGGCGCAGACCGGGGCGGGCGGACTTTCCATCGCGGTTGCCGGATTTGCCCCAGAGGGTGCCTTCGCGGGCAGGGTCGCCGCCGCGCAGCATCGCCTGGAATTCAGTGTGCACCTTGCCGACGTCGTGCCAGAGCGCGGCGGTGTGGAAGAGCGCGGTGGTGTCCGCATCCAGCCGGAGCTCTTGGGCGAGCGCGTCCATTTCTCGCACCACGTCGGCGGTGTGCTCGGCGAGCGTCTGCCACTGGCGGTTAAAGCTGAGGCGATCTTTGCGATACGCCTCGACGTCGCCTCCGTTGATTTGGAGCGGAGTGACTTTGCTCCTCGCATCGCCGGCCCAGCCTTCCTCATCCGAGTAGCCGCCCACGGTCACATCCGCGAGATACACCGCGCCTGGGCGTGGCCGCTCGGCTTTTTCCCAAGCCTCATCGAGCGGGTTCCAGCGCCAGACGCGATCCTTGTTCTTCTTCAGAAATTTCGAGGCTTCACCGATCGACACGCGGCATAGCGCCTCCCGCGTCGGCGGGGCGGTCTTCGCGTCCGGCTTGTCGCCCTGCACGACGCGCCAGAAGAATTGGACGTCGCTGTCTTCACCATCCCGGATGTAGCGGGAAATATCGAGATCCTGGCCGCAGAGGTCGGGCGTTGTATCGAAGAGATCGACGAGATCGCGGCGGCGCAGGACGGGGCGGACGACCGGTTTTTCCGCGACGCCTCTGCCCGCCAACGAATGCGAGCCGGCGTCGGAGAGGTCCGACAGCACCGCACGCGCTTTGGCCAGCTCGTCGGCCGTGTAGGGGAGCGCGAGATCGTCGTTGGCGTCCTTGGGCTGGAGGTCGATCCAGAGCACTTCGGCGTCGGGCGAACCGGTTGCGACATTGGGAAACTCGCCTCGGCGATTGCACCGCCCGAAGCGCTGGACGAGCGACGACCAGGGCGCGAGCTCGGTGATGAGCAGCCGTGCCGAGACATCGACGCCCGCTTCCACGGCCTGCGTGGCGACGACGATGCGGTCGCCTTCCCCAAACAGCAGCTCGGCGTGCCGCGCGCGATCGCGCGGACGGAAGCGCGAGTGAATGAGCGCGACGCGTGCGGGGTCGATGTGGGGCTTGAGCTTTTTGTCGCGGAGCGCGGCGTAGATTTTCTGCGCGCGGACGACGCGGTTGACCACCACGAGCGTGAGCGTGCCGCGGACGTGTTTTGTGGTAATCACGGCGGCCAGCGCCTTGGCGTAGCCGTCCTTGGTGCCAGGCGAGAGGGCGACTTCCGCGCGAGCGATTGGCTTTCGCGCTTCGTAACGCCGGCGGACCTCGCCGCTCGCGCGCTCCGGCGCACTCAGCTCGATCGCCGGCCAGCCGTCGGGCGGCTCGGCGTGCTCCACGGTTGCGAGCCGCGCCCGGTCGAGCGTGGCGCTCATCCACCAAGTCGGGCACGCGGCAGCGTGCTCCCAAGTAGGCTGCGAACGAAAGCCATCGAGTTGCGCGCTTGTTTCCACGCCGACGCCCATGAGCTGCGTCTCGTCCATCACCCAGAGCGCGTCGTTGTTCAGCAGCGCGAAATGCATGGGCCAGCGGGGGCGGCTCATGCCGTAGCCGCGGTTCAGCGCGCGGGAAAGGAGCATGTCTTGCGTGCCGAGGAGGATGGCTTCGCGCTCGGGGTGGGTGTCCCAGTCGTTGTCCCGCTCTTCGCCGCCCATGAGGATGACCGGGGAGTTTTTTGCCAACCACGCGAGCGTTTCTCGCTGGCGCGGGTCGAGGTCCAGCGCGGAGCTTTCGAGAAGGCTGTTAAGCCACCGCGCAACTTCACCTGCCGTCTGCTCCACGAGCGAACGCATCGGGAGGCAATAGACGAGGCGGCGGGGCCATTTCTGGCGGGCGGCGGTGTCCGGCTGGAGCACGCGGTTCCAAAGCCAGGCAAGGACGACGGCGGCGGTTTTGCCGAGGCCGGTGGGGATGGCGATGAGTTGGGAGTGGCAGGCGGCGCCGCTCGCGAGAGTCGCGGGGTCGCCGGGGTCGGCGCCCGGGCCGCAGGCGAGGCGGCATTGGTAGGAATAGGGGTCTCTTTTTTCCGGGCCGAAAGCCTGCTGGAAAACCTCGCGATACGTGATGCCGCTCATAGCCAATGGGGTGGGGGACGCGGGCTTGTTAGAGGTGCGGCGGATGGGCGGCAATGCCAAACGGCGGGGCTACGCGAGCAATTCGACCGCCACGCGGACCTGTTGCCACGGTGCGGCGTCGGGGGCGGTGTCGAGGATGTGAGCGCGAAGGGTTGCTCCCTGGCGGAGGAGGCGGGCGAGGTGGCGGTTGTCGGTGCGCGGGACGTAGCCGAGGAGGTGGCCGCGCCAGCAGATGCGGACGGCGAAGCGGTCCATCGGGTGAGCGGGTTCGGCCTGGAGCAGGAGTGCGGTGCCGGATGCAAGCGCAGGGAGGCAGCGCGGGCCGGCGTGGTATTTGAAACCGGCGATCGGGAAGCGGTTCAGGAGCAGGTGCCGGCGCGGGCGCGTGGCAGCGCGGGCGGGAGTGAACGCGGCGGCAAAAGCCGTGAGCGCGGCGGAGAGAAAACGGCGGCGGGTGGCGGGGACACTCATGCCGTGAGTGCGGGGAGCAGAGGATATCTTCATATCTGCGGAGTAGCCTGTCAGCGGGGGTGAGACAAAGGCTGTCCGACCCTCGAAAAATTGTTCGCGTCTTGCGAAAGGAGGCGGAGGCGCGCTACTGCTCGGCGCATGCCAGCCCGGACTTCACGGCCACCGCTGCCCGTGCGGAAGCGACGCGTTTTTCCCACCAAAGCGCCCGCGAAAGATGGCGCGCTGCATTCGCGTCCGCCGGTGGAGCGGATGATGCGGCTGCACCGGCTGATCGCGTCGGAAAAGTATCCGAACTGCCGCACGCTGGCCGAGGAGCTGGAGGTGTCGCGCAAGACGATCGGGCGGGACCTCGAGTTCATGCGCGACCGGCTCGGCTACCCGATCGCGTATGACGAAGGGCGGTTCGGATTTCACTACACGCAAGCGGTGACGGAGTTTCCCGCCTTGGAGGTCTCAGAAGGGGAAATCGCCGCGCTCTTGATCGCGCAAAAGGCGCTGGAGCAGCACCGCGGCACCGCTTTCGAAAAGCCGCTGCGGGCGGCCTGCGAGAAGATCGTGGGGAGTCTCGGCGGCAAGATCAGCATCAATGTGGCGGAACTCGACGCGGCGATTTCCTTTCGCGCCGCGGGAGTGAGCGAGGTGGATGCGGCGGTCTTTGAAGCGGTGAGCCGGGCGACGCTGCGCGGGGTGGAGATCGCCTTCCATTATCACAAGCTCGGCAGCGAGCAGATCGAGCTGCGGCGCGCACGGCCGTATCATTTCGGGTGCGTGGAAAACCAGTGGTATTGCTTCGGCTTTTGTCTCGATCGCGAGGCGGTGCGCACCTTTGCCTTGCCGCGCATGCGTGCGGTGAAGCTTTCGGAAAAGCGCTTCACGGTGCCCCCGGATTTCTCGCTCGCGCGTCATCTGGCGCAGAGCTTCGGCGTGTTTTCCAGCGTGGCCGGGAGGAAGGGGCAGCGGGTGCGGATTCGCTTCGATGCGTGGGCGGCGCGGCTGGTGGCAGAGCGGATGTGGCACGAGTCGCAGAAGCTCACGCCACGGGATGGTGGCGAGCTGGAGCTGGCGCTGGAACTCGGCGGCTTGGAGGAGATCGAGCGCTGGATTTTAAGCTGGGGCGAGCACGCCCGCGTCCTTGCGCCAAAGCGCTTGCGCGAGCGGATTCGCACGGTTGCCGAGGCGATCCTGGCTCATGGAGTGCAGAGGAGGGACGCAAGCGTGTGAGCGTGGAGGCCGGCGATTTCCTCCGGGTGCTCGCAGCCCGCTTCCAGCGCGTTCGCTGCAAGGCATGCGCGATGTGCTGGCGCGAACTTGTTGCGCAAAAAAGCCGAGTCTCCGCTGCCCGTTACGCGGCTGCACGCATGGGCGCGGCTGCTGACGCAACTATCAACGGGGTCGTGCTCGTGGAACGCTTTGACCACGTGCCGAATGGAGCCGCATAGCTTCCCAAAAAACCTCGGGCAAAAGTGTGACGCGTCCGCGCGCTCCTTTGCCCGTTGAGCACGGTGATCTGCCCGCAGATAAAAGCAATGTCCCTAAACCTATCGTAAGAGAGTAGGGGAGCCATGCCTTGCTGCTTTCTATCGAGGGACCAAGCCTTGTGCGGCAGCGTGCGAGTAAGTCGGTTTAGGCGGAAAGGTTCGCCTTTGCTGGCTAGTCAAAACGTAGAGCGAAAGCACCGAGTTCGCGTCGTATAGAGACAGCCTTGCCTTTGGGTTGGGTTCTGAAATCCACGCCGTTCACTCTTTCTTTCCCAAGCTACGTCTGCCCCTTTTAAAATAGGAAAACTATCGGAATCAAGCGCAGCCTTTTCGCCTTGTAAGACAAAATTTAGTTCACCTACTTATCGTTAGCCGTTTATCGCGCGCTCTTTCTCGACGAACATCGAATCCTCACCAAACACATGAAACCACGCATCACCACCCTGCTCGCCTCGTTGCTGTTTGCAGCCACACCCGCCTTCTCCCAAAGTCCCGCTGATAAGCCGCTTGTCGGCGGCCCAAAACCGCAAGATCCGGTTCCCGGCCTTATCGTGCGCGTCCACCTCGGCAATGGAAAGCAGCCGCAGGAGGATGCGACGCATCTGCTCTGCGTCGTCCAAAGCGGCAAGGATTGGTTCGACAAATACAGAGCGATGGCCGCAGACGAACTGCGCGGGAAGACCACAAGCGCCGAACTCAACTACTACGCCTCCGGCTTCATCATTGTGGACAAGGACACAGAAGTCGTCTTCGACGTGAAGGACAACATCTGCAAAGTTGGCGGCAAGCAGTTCGGATACGGCACTTACCGCCACACATTCAAGAAGGGCAAATACCCTATTGAGATTTACCGGCATTACGGTCACGGCTTGCAGACCTTCGAGGTTGCCGGCGCGAACGGTGAACAGGTGTTGTTTTACACTGGTGAGATGCTCACGCGCGAACTCACGAAGAGCGAAAAAGTCGAAAAGAAGACCTACAAATCCAAGATGCTCGGAGCCGCTGCTTAAACCTTACGCCGAGGCACTCGCAATCAACCGAGATGGCTAACACTGCGCTACAGACGAATTGAACCTGAAGCACGGCATCTATCTGGCCAGAGAAGCTCTGGCTGCGGAAGAGTCGGCTCAGGCTTGTAAGCTCTCGTTCAGAGCATTTCCTAAATAGTCCGCGCTGCGCTAGAGCGGTCCTCATTTGCGTAAGCCCTGCCACCTTCGTCCCAATCCCTCCACTGCGCTCCAGGCTGGGTTTCTCAGGGAAGCGAGATCACTCCGCTGGAGCTTCGGTCGGGATGACACGCGCTTTCGCGTGGCAGACCCAAAACGATTTCCGCTCTCGGGCGTGTTCACAGTTAAACCGCCGCTGCCGTTCAGGCTGAGGAGATCGCCAGCTTGATTATGAACATGCCGGAGATTGGCAACCGTGTGCGTAAGCCGGAAAGAAGCCGCGGATGGGAGGATCGTCACCTCAGAAATCCGCGTTCATCCGCGGCTAGTTCAAGAGGGAACTGTTCAAGGCTGCCGAGCCACTTCTTCCAACATCAACCGGGCGATCCTCAGAACAGCATCGACTCTTCTGGCGGGTCCGCTTTCTCCACGTGATCCGCCTTCAACACGGCGATGCGGCGACCGTTTTCAAGCGGGAACGTCTGGATGCCCGTGATCTTCACCCAAGTCATCTCGGGCAAAGCAGGGAGCTTTTCGGCTTCAATCACAGTCGCGACTGGGCGGGCATCGGCGGCGCAGCAGGTCATGAACATCCGGACCGCTTTGAAGCGCGTGCCGGTCGCGTTGTTGCTCGTCTCCGGCATGAGCTGGCCGATGAGCTGGACGGGCTTGCCTTCGAAGTCTTTTCGCAGCGCGTTGTCCTGCGCGGCGTAAAGAAGGTCCAGGACCTCCGCGACGATGAACCCATCCGGCGTGCGCGTGAGGTAGTCGCTCGGCTGAGGCTCGGCTGCGGTCACCACCGGAGCGGGCGCGGCTGGCGCGCCGTCCTTTGTCGGCAGCGGCAGATCGAGGGAGGCGCGACTGGTGGAGGAGGCCGCGGTTTCCGAAGCAGGATCAGCCGATGCGGCGCTGCCTGCGGCTCCTGCGGACTCAAGACCCGGGGCAGCAGTGGGCTCGGCGGTGGCGGCAGGGGCTGCGGCTGCCGAGCGCTTCAACTCACGGATGCGCGATGTTTCCGTTAGCATGGAACCATCAGTCACCGTCGTGCGGTTGTTGCTGATGGCATGGAGAAATGCGGCTTTGGAGGCGAACGGAGCAAAGGCCACCGGAAGCAGCAGCACGAAAAACGTGAGCAGCCGTCCCACCCGGAAGCGCGAAAGAGGATGTGCGCAATCGTCGTCCGCACAGCAGTCCGCAGCCGCCGGCGAGAGCGCAAAGGCGAGTGCCATGGCGGCAAGAGCAATGCCCGCGACGAGCACGCCGGGGATGAACGCCGGCGCGAGGTAGTCGCGAATGCCGCCGTTGCCGATTCGGCCGCCGAGCGTGATGAAAAGAAGGATGCCCGCCCACGCGGCGAGCGTCGCAGTGGGGAGCCACCGGGAAAAGAGCATGGTCATATGGCGCGGAAAGGTTGCGAAGGGAAACAGAGACGGGATGGGGCGGTTCGGCAACGGCAAGCCTTCATCGCGACTGCAGCACGGGCGCGAGCTGCCAGCAGATGAATGCGATCACTGCGAACAGCGCAATGGAAAGCACGACGACAAACCGCCGACGGAACAAGATGCCGTAAAGCCAGAATAGCTTCAGGTCGAAGACGGGTCCGAAGACGAGGAAGGCAAGCTTCGCGCTGAGCGGAAAGGCGGAAAAAGTGGCTGCGACAAACGCGTCCGTGGTCGAGCAAAGCGCGAGCAGTGCGGCGAGCACCATGAGCGTGAGGATCGCGACCAGCGGCTGCGTGGCAAAAGGCGCAAGCGCTTGCTGATGGATGGCGGTGTTGAAGATGCTCGTGATCGCCACGCCGATCACGAAGAAGAAGGTGACGTCGAGAAAGTCCGCTGTCGCTGACCGCACAATCATGAGCGTTTTGCTCCCGAAGCTCGCGCCGGCAGCCACGTCGCCGAAATCGCGATCCAAGCCCTGCTGCGCGGCGGCAGTCTCCACATCCGCGCGCGCCGCAGGCAGCTCGTCGGCGGATGGAGTCGGGGAGCCGGTGAGCGGGAGCGGCGCGGCGGCGAAGCGCAGGCCGGAGCGGGGCCGTGGCAGATCGGCGAGGAGGCGTGGATGGAGAACCGACTTTTTTGGGAGCCGCCCCACGATCGCACCCGCCGCGACCGCGACGCCGTAGCCTAGCAGCAGGCGCAGCGAGGTCATGAGCCAGGGGTCCTGCCCTTTGAAGGCCGCAAAGGTGGACAGCGCCACGACCGGACTCACAATCGGAGCGCCGAGCATGTAGGTCACAGCGTAGGAAAGCGGCAGACCTTTGCGGATGAAGCGCCGGATGACGATGACGCTGCCGCATTCACACATCGGGAACACGAGGCCGAGCAGACCGCTGAGCAGCACGCCCGCGGTTGGGTTCTTCGGCAGAATCCGCGCAAGTCGCTCCGATGAGACAAGCACATCGACCGCGCCGGAGATCAGCGAGCCGAGGAGCAGAAAAGGCAGCCCTTCAAAAAGGACCGCAAGGAAGGCGTAGGAGAACGCGCCGAAGTCGAACGTGAACCAAGTCATGCGGAATGAGCGTTACTTGTCGGCCAGACGCGGTCTGTCGTCCAGCCCGGAGGCGGGTCGAGGCAATACGGTTATCGATCGTAAGCCGCGTCAACGTGCGCTTGCGGCATTGTATTACGAGCGGCGGCTATCCACCCGCGTGCGCCTGACCCAGTGGTGCCGGTCTGCGCTTCCGCCACGCTATCGGCACTGCCCTACCAAATAGAAGCCGGAACACTAAAAACCAACGGAAAGTATGAGCCTCCTCACGTCGGCTGCTACAGAGGAGGCGAGCGATCTTCTGTAGCAGCCGACGGGAGGAGGCTCACTTTCCCTTCCGCCATTCACTCCTGCTTCATTTCTTCCGTTGGTTCTGAGAGCCCAGCTCCCAAAGGTAGCGTTCTTATCCGCTGTATGAGCTTTCCACCCGCTTCGCCACGTCGCGATAGCCGTAGTCCACCTCGTAAATCTCCTTCATACATTGGAGATACTCGTCCTTCTTTGCCATCTTCTCGTAAATCATCCCGAGCTTATATACGATGTCCTTCTTTAGGTTATCCATCGCGAGTAGCTCGCTCGCCGCGGACTTGTATTGGTTGGACGCCATATCGAGCATCCCTTTTTCAGTAAAGCATTCGCCGAGGAGGTTCATCGCCTTGAGGCGCACGTTGGGGTTTTGCTTTGCCCGCTGAAGCTCCGCGATGGCGTCGCCATGGAGACCAGCTTGCACCAGCCGCTCGCCTAGCTCGAAGCGAAGGCCGAGGTCGGTTGGGTTGCGCTCCACCCGCCGCCGCGCGTCGCCGACCTGCGTTTCCGCGCGCTGGCGCTTCAGGTCTTCGAGTTGCGCACGGTAAGCGTCGGCTTCTTCATGCTGATCGCCACCCGCCACAAACCAGTCCTCCAGCACCTTGATTTCTTGGTCGGTCTGCCGCTGCTTGAGGTCGTTGACCTTCCGCAGGATCGCGGGGTCGCTGCCTTTGAGCAGATCGTTCAGATATGAATACCAGGTAACCGTTTGCGCGAGATCCTCGGCGCTGTCGGTCTGCTGATGCTTCTGCTCCCAGAGCAATGTGATGCGCCGGATAAGATCCACGTTGTCCGGCTGCGCCTCATACTCTGGGTATAGCTCGGCGAGTTGGTTATCGATCATGCCGAGGTCCTTGAAGGTTCGGCTCTTTTCTTCCAGCGACTTGGCTTCGTCCTTGTTCTTGATCAGATCGCGGTAGCTTCCCGCCGTTTCCCAGCCGCCCTGCTTCATTGAGTTCGTCGCCGCCGCATCCTTGCTGCGTTTGATGGCAACCATGTCTCCCGGGTTCGCATCCGCGATCTTTGTGTAGATCGTCACCGCTTTGTCGGCGGAACCCATCGCGCTGTATTGCTCACCCAGTTCATGCATGAGCTTGAAATCCTTGGGGTTGCCTTCCACGAGGGTTTCCAGCGCGAAGGCGGCAATCTCCGGAAAGCCCGCTGCGCGCGCGGCTTCCTTTAGCATGTCGTTTCCGCCGCGATTGTAAGGATCGGACTCGAGCGATTTCTCCGCCAGTTCCATGGCTGCGACGGGATCTTTTTTCACCTTCCCACCGCTCGTCAGCGAAGCGGTCGAGACACCGGAAAACATGCTCTTCTTTCCCTTGGTATTCGCAACCTCAGCACGTCGCAGCACCTTGCGCCCGTCGAGGAAGTTCGGCGCATCTTTCAGCACCGCCTGGATCAGCGAAATGGCATAGCCATAGTTGCGCAACTCGACCGCGCTCAGCGCCTTGAGCCACAGCGATCGTGAGTTATCCGGCAGTTCTTTGTCAGAGATAATAGGCATACGAGGGGAGTAAAAAAGGGTGCGGTAAAGTTCTAGGTCGGGGTGGGAAGATCAAGATTCAAAGTGTGCGGCGCGAGTCGAGCGGAGCATGCAACGGAGTGCCGCGCGCGGGTGCGGTCGGCCCGCCAGCCACTGCGCGTCACCGGCGACACAGACTATCAGCGGCTCGGCTTTGGCGCCTCTTTTTTGGCGCCGCCGGTGACGGATTCCGTCAAGGTCTGCCACTGCTTGTGCGCGTTTTCGGAGAAGTTGCTCACGCCGTATTCGAAGAACACGGTGAACACGAAAGTGGAGGCGACGAAAATCGCAAACCAGAAGAGGAGTCGGAGGAGGGCCATGGCAAGAGGGTAGCTGACGGACGGCCTTGGCGAGTATCGCAAAGCCGCCCACGCGGCAACGGGAAAGCGAAACGGCCACGGAGTGGCAAGGCACTGGCGGATCGTGTCTCGCAGATCAGCGAGCTTGCCGGTCGAGCAGACGTTCCCATCGCGCAGCTTTCCCTTCCGAGTTTCGCGCAGCTTCACGCCCGCTCCGGCTCGTCGGGCGGCGCGCTTCGCTCCACGTAGGCGTGCAAGTGAGTGAGGGTGTAGAGCGTCAGGTAAGTGGTGAGCGTGAAGGCGAAGAACGTCGCGGAAAAGAGCGCTGCCTCCCGGGCATCCATTTTCGTGAGATGGTGGACTGCATCGCCCGCGAGGCCGAGCGGATCGGTGACAGCTTCCCAGGAGTTCCAGCGCCAGAAGCGGCCCACGAAGACGCCCGCCGCGCCGAGCGCCAGCATCGCGGCGGCAAAGCACCAGCTCGCGATCCGCCCGCCGCCGGCCCGCACGACTTCCTGCATCAGGTAAAGTGAAAGGTTGCCCAGAAAAAGCCCGGTCCACGCGAAGCTCATCATCAGCACCAGATCGAACCAGCGCGGCACCGGTGCGCGCGTCTTCAGATGCACGAGATCGGTGATCAGATATGGGGCATTCGGGTAAAACAAAAACCAGATCACCGCACACACCGCCAGCAGCCAGCGCCGCCGCGAGCGCCGCGCTCGCAGGGAATAAACGGCCATCGCACAAAGCAGCGGGATCCAGGCGAGGCAGAGATTTCCCGGCAGAAATCCGAATCGATATTGCCCGAAGATCATGCCTCGGCTGACCAGCATGCCGACGCAGATGAACGACGCGAAGAGCAACGCCAGAAATGCAAGCTGCACTCGCGGACGGGAAATGAGGCGGTCGGACGGCATGGCCCCGGGAGGCTGAACGATAAAGCATGCGCGCCCAAGGCCGAACGTGTGGCGTCCGATCCGTTGCGGCCAAGTGCCCGCCCCGGCCTGCTCCAGATTCCCTATTCGCGCCAGCGCGCCCGCAGGCCGCTCTTCCTTCTTCGCGCTTTGTCCGGCAGCGTCGCCGCATGCCTTTGGATCATTTTGCTGAGCTCGGCCAGCCGCGGCGGCCGTCGCTCGATGCGGACGCCTTGAAAGACCACTTCCACCGGCTCACGGCGGAACATCATCCAGACATCGCGGGCGATGGTGGACGGTTCACGACTCTAAATGCCGCCTACACCGTGCTGCGCGAACCCGCGGCGCGCCTGCGGCATCTGCTGGAGCTCGATGCACCCGCCGCGCTGGCCGCGCCTGCCGCCGAGCATGCGAAGAGGCAGACCAAGGTGAGTGCAAGGTGAGAT
>CAXSDZ010000061.1:0-1901 GCA_964235505.1 uncultured Chthoniobacteraceae bacterium | reverse complement strand
CCGCGCTGCCGAGCCGATCGCGCCGGCACTCGCCGAGCAATTCATGGAAGTAGCCGCGCTCCAACAAAAGGTGGAGTCGCTGGGGCGCGAGCGCTCTGCGGCGCATTCCCCACTCGCCCGGGCGCTCGTCACTTCGGCAGGCGCGGGGCTGCGTGGGGAGATCGAGCGATCTCTCGCGAAGGTCGAGGACGCGCGCACCCGCTGCCTCAATTGCATCCGGGCGGAGGACGCCGCGTGGGAATCGCGCACCGGAGAAACGGTGTCCCGGCTCGTCGCTGTCCAGCGCGAGATTTCGTTTCTGAACCGCTGGTCCGATCAGCTCCGCGAAGGAGTGCTGCAACTTTCGCTTTGAAGCCGCAACGCTACGTGGCGAGGGGCGTGTCACCCAGCGCTGGATAGGAGCAAAACCATGCGACTTTCAGGGACGGCCTAAGCGTTGCGCGTGAGCGGGATTGTCCCCCTCGGAGCCTCACCCCCCTTGCCGCAACGCTGCCGAAGCAGGTGGCTGCATCCGTCAACCGGCGGGCGACGCGCTCCGCTCCCCATCCACGTGATTGCTCCCGCACTTCTCGCTGCCGCACTTCTGCTCACCGCGATCTGCGAAGTGCGCTCCGAAGCGGTCGATTTCGCGCGCGACGTGCGCCCGATTTTCGAGCGGAGCTGCTTCGGCTGCCACGGCCCCGACAAGCAGAAGAGCGGTTACCGGCTCGATCGACGGCGGGTGGCGTTCACGGGCGGCGACAGCGGCGACGCGGCAATCGTGTCGCACAGCGCAGGGGCGAGCCCACTCGTGCGCTACGTGAGCGGCGAAGACGCGGAGCTTTTCATGCCGCCGAAAAAGAGCGACGCGCCGCCGCTCTCACCCGCGGAGGTTGCGACAGTGCGCGCCTGGGTGGAGGCCGGGGCGTCGTGGCCGGACGCGCTTTCCGGTGAAAAGCCGGACGATCGGCTCGCGCACTGGGCCTGGCAGCCATTGGTCTCGCCGCCGGTGCCTGCGTCCGAGCAGGCAAATCCGATCGACGCGTTTCTCTCCGCGAAGCTCGCGGAGAAAGGTCTCGCACCTGCGCCGGACGCCGATCCGCGCACCCTCATTCGCCGCGTCTATTTCGACCTGCACGGACTCGCGCCGACGCCGGAAGAGGCGGACGCATTTTCTGCCGACACGGACCCGCTGGCTTTTGAAAAGCTCGTCGATCGCCTGCTCGCCTCGCCGCACTACGGCGAGCGCTCCGCGCGCCAATGGTTCGACGTCATCCACTTCGCGGACACGCACGGCTTCGAGCACGACATCATGCGCCCGAATGCGTGGCGCTTCCGCGATTACGCGATCACGGCGCTGAATGCTGACACGCCGTGGCCGCGTTTTATCCGCGAGCAGCTCGCGGCGGACGTGCTCTTTCCGGGCGAGCCGCGGCTCACCGCGGCGCTCGGTTTTCTGGGCGCGGGGCCGTTCGATTCCAGCGCGGCAAATACCGCGCCGAAGATGTTTGAAGCCGCCGATCGCGACGATCTTCTGGTGCAAACGATGGCGGCTTTCACCAGCACCACCGCGGGCTGCGCACGCTGCCACGACCACAAGTTCGACCCGATCCCGCAGACGGATTACTACGCGCTCGCGGCGGTTTTTGCAGGTGTGGCGAAGGGCGACGTTTTCTACGACGAAGACCCGCGCGTCGGCGAAGCGCGACGGCATTGGCGGCAGCTCGCGGCTGCGGTGGAGAAGAATGATCGAGGGGTGATGCTGGCGGCGGAAGCGCAGGAGATCGCCGCGGAATGGGAGAGCGTCCGCGGTGCGCCGGCAGAGTGGACGGTCGTCGCGCCGGACGAGATCGCCTCGGAAGGCGGCGCGACCCTTGAGCGAAAGGAAGATGGGTCGCTGCTCTCCACCGGCGTGCGGCCGG
>CAXSDZ010000060.1:15363-20755 GCA_964235505.1 uncultured Chthoniobacteraceae bacterium | reverse complement strand
TGGCGGCTGCGTGCGCGATCAGCTCCGCGGCGTCACGCCACACGACTACGACATCGCGACCGACGCGCGTCCCGAGCAGGTGCAGGCGCTTTTCCCGCGCACCGTCGCCGTCGGCGCGCATTTCGGTGTGATCGTGGTGCTCGAAGGCGGCGCGGAATTCCAAGTCGCCTCGTTCCGCGCGGACGGCATCTACATCGACGGTCGCCGCCCGGAGAGCGTCACCTTTTCCACGCCGGAGCAGGATGCCGAGCGCCGCGATTTCACGGTGAACGGACTCTTCTTCGACCCGATTGCGGGCAAGCTCATCGATCACGTCGGCGGGCAGCGCGACCTCGCCGCGCGGGTGCTGCGCGCGATCGGCGATCCTGCCGCGCGCTTCCGCGAAGACCGTCTGCGCATGCTGCGCGCAGTGCGCTTCGCCGCCACGCTCGGCTTCGATCTCGAGCGCGACACTTGGCGCGCGGTGATCGCGAATGCCGTGCACATTCACGAAGTCAGCGCCGAGCGCATCCGCGAGGAACTGGTGAAAATCTTCGTCTCACCGCAACGCGTGCGCGGCTTCGACCTGCTGGAGGAAAGCGGCCTCCTGCGCGAAGTCCTCCCCGAAGTCGAAGCACTCAAAGGCTGCGAGCAGCCGCCACAATTTCACCCGGAGGGCGACGTCTTCGTCCACACGCGCATCATGCTCGGCCTGCTGCCTGAGACGGTTTCCGCGCCGCTCGTCTTTTCCGTGCTCTTCCACGACATCGGCAAGCCCGGCACCTTCGCGATCGACGAGACCGGCCGCATCCGCTTTTCCGGCCACGACAAACTCGGCGCCGAGATGACGGAAGCGCTCATGACCCGCCTCCGCTTTCCGCGCCGCGAAATCGACGCCACCGTGGAAGCGGTCGCCAATCACATGGTCTTCAAAGACGTGCAGCAGATGCGCGTTTCCAAGCTCAAGCGCTTCCTCGCGCGGCCCGACATGGACGACGAACTGGAGCTGCACCGCGTCGATTGCACGAGTTCCCACGGCATGCTCGACAACTACGTTTTCCTCCGCGCCAAGCGCGAAGAATTTGCCAGCGAGCCGCTCATCCCGCCACCGCTGCTCACAGGCAAAGACCTCATCGCGCTCGGCTTCCAGCCCGGGCCGCGCTTCAAGGAAATCCTTGACGCCGTGCAGTCGCGTCAGCTCGAAGGAACGCTGCACGAGCGGGAGGAAGCGCTGGCGTTTGTGAAGGGCGAGTATCCAGCGGGCTCTGGAGGGTGAACTTCCTTACCAGAACGAGGCTGCATGTTCCCAGAAACGCGCTCGCGCGAGGGCTCCTGCCCTCCTGCGCAGAAGAGCCGGGCTTCCTGCCCGAGGACAAATATCGTGGACTGCATGGCACTGTCCTTCAGCCGCGGAGCGGCGGCAACCTGAGTAGCCGTGGTTGAGCGCAGCGAGGCCACGGTTCGGATGGAAAAATCGCAAGAGCCGCGGAGCGGTGAGACTTTCTGCCACCTGTTCGTTCCACCGCTACGCGGCTGATCGCATAAACACGCATTCCGTAGCCTCGCTGCGCTCAACCAAGGCTCCTCAAATCACCGCCGCTCCGCGGCTCAGGAGCGCCCATCATCCGCGAGAAATCTGCGTCACTTCCGATACGCCGCCCGGTGTGCGTCGGTCAGCATCTTGATCTCAAAGGCCTGCATTTCCGCGCTGTTCGGCCACTTCTTTTCGGCTTCGAGTTTGATGCGTGCCACCACGTCGGGCGGGAGCGGCACCTCGCCATCGGCACCCGTGGCTTCCGCGCCTGCTCTGGCTTTTTCCAGTGCCGCAAGCTGTGCGGCGTCGCGACCCAGCGTCGCGAAGCGCGCATCGGACGCTTTCAAATCCAGCAGCCGCCCATCCGCCGCGAGCAGCCGCGCGATCCAGCCTTCGCTGCGCACGTCGTTGCGGACCTGGCCGGGCGCGTAGGTGAAAAGCGTGGTCTTCGCGCCGGGCGCAGGCTTCGCGGAGATCGCTTCTTTGCTTGATTGCATCAGCACGAGCGCGGCAGGGCCGGGCGGCGCGGCGGCGATCCCGCGGCCGAGCACATACCACTCCAACGTTGCCGCGAGCGGCGCACCGCCAGTCGTGAGTGCGGTGGCTTCGAGCTTCATCTGCGGCGCATTCGCGCTGGTCCTGGTCGCGTTCTGCACCTTCAGCGGGATCGGCGAATCGGTGCGCGCGGCGCTCAAAACCCGCACCTCCAGCCGGGCGCTCTGCGCCTGTGCCTCAGGTGAGAAAAGCAGCCCGCAAACACCCGCGATGGCAGCGAAAAGAAATCGGTTCATGATCGTTGCCGCCTTTGTCGGCTGGCGAAGAGTGCGCGTCCAGCGCGCTTGCTCCACGGCAGCGTCCGATTTTTTTTGATTTGGAAACCCGGCACCCAGGACGCGGCTCCCTGCGCGGCCGCCTTTTCCTGGCTTCCTGGTTTCCAGATGAGAACACCCCGTGCTCCGCCGGCTTAGCCAGCACACTCGCACCCGCCGCTGTCTCCATCCTCGAAAACATACGCTGGCGAGCCACCGCAGCGTGGTCTTAATCTCCCCGGCTCTCGCCATGTCGCACATCGAACACTCCGACCCGCTCAACGCGCAAATCCTCGCCGTGTCCGAGGATCAGATTCAGGGCTTTGTGCGCGAGCCGTTCGCCGAGATCGCGGAAAAATCTGGCGTGCCGCTGGCGACCGTTCTGGACCGCATCCGCACGATGCTCGCCGCCGGCACGATCCGCCGCGTGCGCCAGACACTCGTCGCCACACAGCTCGCGGAAGGCGCGCTTGTGGCGTGGCGCGTGCCGGAGGAAAAGCTGAACGCCGCGTTCGATTTCATGTTTCAGCAAGACCCGTTTTCAGGGCATGTCGTGGTCCGCTCGACCGATCCCGGCACGCCCGGCTCGGAGTATCGCCTCTGGACCACGCTGAAGGTGCCGGCTGGCTCCCCGATGGAAGAGCACGCCCGCGTGCTGATGCGCCACACCGGCTGCGACAAGTTCAAGCTGATGCCGGCGAAGGGGATCTTCGCGCTCGGCGTCGGGCATGTGCGGCGCAAAACCATCGAGCCCGGCGACAAGGCGGACGCGCCCGCGCAGATGCTGAAGGTGGGTGTCGCGGAGCTGAGCGAGCTTGATTGGCAAGTGCTCGTAGCGCTCAAGCGCGAGTTCGAAGTGGATGAGATCACGCCGAATCCGTGGGCGCGCCGCGCGGACGAAGCGGGCGTGGATTTGGACACGTTTTTCCGCGTCGCGGAGTCACTCCAGGCGCGCAAGGTCATCGGCCGGTTTTCCACTTTCCTGGAGCATGTGAAGCCGTCGCAAGGAGGCCAGCGCGTCACCCGGTTCAATGCGCTTTTCCACTGGGCCGTGCCGCCCGGGCGCGAGATCGAGGCCGGCAGCGAGGCAGGCCGCTTCGACATCCTCACGCACTGCTACTGGCGCGAAGGCGGCGCGGAATTCAACAACGTGAACATCATGGCGGTCTGCCACGGGACGGAGAAAGACCGCGTCTTCGCGCACAAGCGCGCGATCGATGAGCACCTGGAAAAATGCGGCATCCCGATGAGCTACACGAACGTCTTTTGGGGTGGGCGCTCCGAGATCAAGCCGAGCGAAATCTCGCCCGCCGCACATCGGGAATGGATGGAGAAGTGGGGCGCGGCGGAAGCGGTGGGAGTTTGAGCAGAGCGCAATTTTTTCCCGCAAATGCGCGCGAGCGCGCGGTTGAAGACACTGACGAGGCATCGCCGCTATCCCTGCGCGAGGTAGTCGATCACCTCGCGGCATTGCGGATCGTCCAGCACCGCGTCGCAGCACGCGCTTTCCACGATCTCACCCGCACCGTCGCGCACGCAGACGCAGGCGATCCAATCCGTGACGCGCCGCGCCTGTGCCACGTTGTGGGTGACGAGCACGATCGCGTGGCGCGCTTTCAAGCGCAGGATCAATTCCTCGATTGCCTGTGTGCTCCGTGGATCGAGCGCGCTGGTGGGCTCATCCATCAGGATCACCTCGGGCTTCACCGCGAGCGTCCTCGCAAGGCAGAGCCGCTGCTGCTGGCCCACGGAAAGCGCCAGCGCCGGTGCGCGCAGGCGGTCTTTCACTTCCTCCCACAGAGCCGCCTCGCGCAACGCGTCCTCCACCAGCACGCTCGCGTCAGAGCGTGAGAGCCGCCGCAGACGCTTCGCGCCGAAGAGCACGTTTTCCGCGATGCTCGTGGGAAAGACGACCGGCTGCTGAAACAGCATGCCGACGCGCGCTCGCAAGGCGTTCACGTCGATGCCCGGCGCGTAGATTGACTCGCCGTGCAGCCGCACTTCGCACCGCACGCGCAGCCCGGGAGTCAGGTCGTTCAGCCGGTTCAGGCACCGCAGCAGCGTGCTCTTGCCCGCTCCTGAGGGGCCGATCAAACCGAGAACCTGCGCGGGCGCGACGTCGAAGCTCGCGCTGCGGAGAATGGTGCGTGCGCCGGCTTGCACGCACAGGTCGCGCACGCGCATCACCGGCTCGCACGCGGCTGGCGCGAGGTTGCAGGTGGGAGCGTCAGGCATCGGCTTCTTCATGCAAGGTGATGCGGCTCGGCAGCGCGATGAGGCTCAGCAAAAACACGAGCGCGAGCAGCACCAGCGCAGCACCCCAGAGTTTCGAGCCGACGCTGGGATCAAACGAATCCTGAGCGAGGATGAAAATGTGATACGGCAGCGCCAGCACCGGGCTGTCCTTGATCCCGCGCGGAAAAGTTGCGCCCGCAAAAATGGTGGCCGTGAACATGATTGGCGCGGTCTCGCCCGCGGCGCGCGCGAGTCCGAGCAGCGAGCCAGTGACGAGCCCGCCGAGCGCCTGCGGCAGCAGCACGGCGCGCACGATTTGCTCTTCGCTGAGACCAAGACCGGCCGCGGCTTCCACGTATTTCCGCGGGATCGCGGCGAGCCGCTCGATCAGCGCCACGGCCACCGTCGGCAGCATCGACACCGCGAGCACGAGCCCGCCCGCGAGCCACGACTGTCCCCACCCGCACCACTGCACAAAGACGATGAAACCAAAGATGCCGAACACGATGCTCGGCAGCCCGTTCATCGTGTAAAGCGCGGTGCGGACGGTGCGGCGCGCGCGCTCACCGCGCAGCCAGACGCGCTCCAGCAGCGCGAGCGCGGTGGCGACTGGGGCGCAGGCGAGAAAGGCAGTCGCGAGCAGCACGACGGTGCCCACGAGATTCCAAAAGATGCCGCCCGCCGCGCCGACCAGCCGGATTTGTTCGGTAAAAAATGACCAGCTCAGCGCGGGCCAGCCGCGCCGCGCGATCACCGCAGCGAGCCCGAGCAACAGCCCGATGGACACCAGCGCACACGCGCCCGTGACGAGCGCCAGAGTCACGTCGCGCAGCTT
>CAXSDZ010000060.1:0-15353 GCA_964235505.1 uncultured Chthoniobacteraceae bacterium | reverse complement strand
CTCCGCAGCATGCCGAGCAGCGCAGCGCCGCCGGTGATCGCGAGCAGCAGCATCCCGAGACCCATGATCGCGCCCCAATGCAGCGGGTCGCCGTAAGCGATATTCGTTTCCGAGCCGCCGAGTTTCGAGGTGAGCGTCTGCCCGCTTTCCAGCAGCGGGCGCGGCGACCACCACGACGAGGGAAGGTTGTTATCCTGCCGTCCCACGACGAGGAAGACGGCGATCGTCTCGCCCAGCGCGCGGCCAAAGCCGAGCAGCAGCGCGGCGCCGAGGCCACGCCGCGCCTGCGGCAGGCTCACGCTCCAGATCGCTTCCGCCCGCGTGAGGCCCAGTGCGCGTGCAGCCGCGCGCGGGGCAGCGGGGACGGAGCGCAGCGCGTCTTCCGAAAGGGTGACGATCGTCGGCAGCACCATGACCGCGAGCAGCACGCCAGCCGTGAGCAGCGTGTCGCCACTCAGCGGCTCCCACTTTTCAAAAACCGCATAAATCCAATCCCGCAACAGCAGGATGCCAAGCAGCCCATAGACGACCGACGGCACGCCGGCGAGCAGCTCGATCAGCGTCTTCACCGCGACCCGCGCAGGCCGCGACAGATACTCGGCGGAGAAAATAGCCGCGCCAAAACCGAGCGGTGCCGCGAGCACGAGCGCGACGAGCGCCACCACCAGCGAACCGTAAATCATCGGCAGCGCACCGAACTGGTGCTGGCGAAAAAACCACCGCGCGCCGGTGAGATAGCCCGCGCCTTCGTGCCGCCACACCGGCAGGCTCTGCCACGCAAAGAGCGCGACCATGAGCATCACGGCGGCAAGGGCGAGGAGGCTGAAGAGCCAGGAAGACACGCGGATCATAGCCCCGGGTAGAGTGGGCGTCCCGCCCGCCGATCCGTGCGCCCCGCGCGGATCACCGGACTTTCAAGAGACGTCTTCAGAGGAATCAACGTCTCTCGACGCGCAGATATGTTCCGCGTGACGCGAAACACGGCGGGCGGGACGCCCACCCTACCCAGACCAAACGCGCGAGTCATGCGCACTCAATGCTTCAGCTCATTCAGCGCGAGGTAGCCGTGCTTCTTCACCAGTGCCTGCCCAGGCTCGCTGAGCAGGTAGTCGATCAGCACCTTCGCGTCGCCCTTCGGCTCGCCGTTCGTGAGCACGAAAAGCGGGCGGCTCATGGGGTATTTCTTTGTGGCGATATTCTCGGTGGTCGGCGCGACCGATTGGCCGTCGTCCCCGAGCAGCGCTAGCGCGAAGACTTTTTTTCCATCCGCCCACGAGGAGGAAAGCTGCGATAGCGCGCCGCGCGTGCTGCCCACTTTGTTGCGCGTTTCCTCGTTGCCGCCGACCTCCGGGAAGCTCACCTGCGGCGCCGCTTTCGGGCTGCCGTAGAGCCAATGCGCGAAGACTTCCCACGTGCCGCGTCCCGGCTCTTTGTTGAAGAACGCGATCCGCGCCGACTTGCCGCCGAGCTGCTTCCAGTTCGTCGCCTTTCCTTCGTAGATGTCCTTTACCTGCTGCTTGGAAAGCGTGCGCACGCCGCCGTCCCACACGTCTTTCGAGACGATCAAGGCCACGGCATCCTCGCCGATGTGCGTCTCGTGGAAGTCGCACTGCGGATATTTCGCCCGGTCGTCGTCGCTCACCGGTTTCGAGCTCATGCCGACCTGCACCTGCCCTTCTCCCAGCATCGAGATGCCGCCGGACGAGCCGCCTTGCGTATCCACCTGGATGTCCATTTTCTTCTCCGCCCGCAGCGTTTCCGCCGCCTCGGCCACCGGCAGATTTACGGTCGTGGAGCCGTTCACTTTCAGCGGCTCAGCAGACGCGGCGAGAGCGAGCGAGAGAATGGCGGCAAGGCTGGGTAAGAGGCGTTTCGTCATATGCGGCGTCTCGCATATACGCCCGCTCCGTGGCGGGCAAATGCAAAGCGCCGCGGCCACGTGCGAGTTTGCACCGCCTCAATCCGGCAGTTGATCCATCCGGAAAGTGCAGCAGCCAAAATCGAGGATCATCCCTTCGCGCTGGAGACGCCGGCGGAAGGTGGCGGCGATGAAATACTCGCGCCGCTGGCCGAGCGCGCGCACTTCTGCGATGCCTGCTTCCTTCAGCACGCGCAGGTGTTTGGAGGTGTTGTATTGCGAAAGCCCAAGCTGCTCGGTCAGATCGTTCACGCTCCGGTCGCCGGCGAGCAGCGCCTTCACGATGCGCTGCCGCGTGCGGTCGGCGAGCGCTTTGAGGACATCGGTGCAGTCGTCGGCAGGCATGGCGGGGAGAAATGTCACATTTCTCCGCTCGACAAACAAAGCACGGAACATATGCCCTCCCACGCATGCATTCACCCGTCCATTCCCGCTCTTCCGCGGCACGGAACTCCGCTCCGGCCCTCCTTTTTGCCGCGCTGCTCGCCGCGCTCGCGCCGATGGCCTCCGGTGAAATAGGCATCATCTCGCCCGCGGAAGCGAAGCAACTCATCGAGCAGCCCGACGCGGCGAAGCGCCCGCTCGTGCTGGATACGCGCGGCGGCTACAAGGACTACTTCCGCGGCCACCTGCCGACCGCGCACCACATCAACTTCGACACTCTGCGCGGGACGGACAACGGCGTGCCCGTGCAGTATCTGCCCGCCGATCTCACGAAGGAATTGCTCGTCCGCGCGGGCGTGGACAAGGACCGGATGCACATCCTTTACGCGACGGGCGAGGCGCTGCCGAATGACGAGATCCTCAGCGCGAGCATGGTCGCTTTTGTGCTGGAGAAATACGGTGTCAAAGACATCCGCATCGTGGACGGCGGCATCTCGGCTTACAAAGCCGCGGGCTTCCCGGTGACGCAGGAATACTTCGGAAATCCCAAAGGCAATCTCCCCACGGAAACACACCCGGAGATCGCGCTGACAATCGACGACGTGCTGAAATTGAAAGACCAGCCGGGCTACGTGCTGGTCGATGCGCGCCCGATGAATGAATACCTCGGCAAGGACGAAATCTGGCTGCGCAAGGGGCACATCCCCGGCGCGGTGAGCTTTCATTGGGCGCGGCTGATGGAAAAAGACAACACCCACAAGTTCAAGCCTTACGAGGAAGTGAAAGCCGACCTCGAAGCTGCGGGAATTACCAAAGCCAAAGACGTCCTCGCCTACTGCGGCACATCGCGAGAAGGCAGCCTACTGCGCTTTTACCTCAAGCACGTGGCCGGCTACCCAAAGGTGCGGCTCTACGAAGGCGCTTGGAAAGAATACGTCTGGCTGAAGGACAAGTCGCTGCCGGCCGAGACCGAGCCGCCCATGAAGGCGGGCGAATGAGGCGTGGCGGGCCGCGCCTCCAGCGCGCATGCCCGCGTTCTTTCGAGGATCAGCGGAAGGCTGCCAGACGGCTCATGCCGGGCGGCCGCTGGTTTCTTTCAACGGCCCCGCCGCGGGAAATGTGACGCCGCGATATACCTCCGCCAGCGGCAGTTCGATCCCGAGCGAGCGCAGGGGCACAGAGCCATCGAGTCCAGCCACAGGCGTCAATTCCCAGCGCCCTTCCGGCGTTTTGAAAAACACCTCCACGATCGGCTCTTTCTGCGAGACGAGCACGTATTCCGCAAACGAAGGGATGCTGCGGTAATGCGCGAACTTGGTCCCGCGATCATACGCCTCCGTGGAGTCGGAAAGCACTTCCACGAGCAGCGTGGGATTGGTGACGGTCTCCTGTTTGTCGTCGGCGATGGCGTATTCCAGCGGCATGCAAAAGACTGAAACGTCGGGATAAGTATAAAGGCCTGTAGCCGGGGAGAGAACTCGGAGATCGGAATTGAAAGGCGTGCATTTGTTTCCTTTCAGCCGCTCACGCAACTCGCCGGCAACATTCGTGGCGATCCACGAATGTGGCGTTGTCCCACCAGCCATCGCGAAGATTTCCCCTGCGAAATACTCGCTCTTATACTCCGCCGCGCGCTCGAGCCGGAGATACTCTTCCGGGGTGATGAAAGGGACGGTTTGAGGAAGGCCCATGGCGCTCATGCTAGCGCGCGTCTCTGCTCGCGCCAAACCGCAATCTGCAACCCTCTGAGGCGCGGTCCACACAGCTACTTTCGCCCCGCGCTTCGCTCCCGCAATACCTGCTCCAGAGCCGGCCACACGTTCTCCGCCACGCGTTTCTGCCCCTCCGCAGTCGGGTGAATCAAGTCCGCCTGGTTGAGCTTCGCGATGCCACCCACGCCTTCCAAAAGGAACGGCACCAGCGCAGCGCCAGCCTCGCTCGCGACGCGCGGAAACAGCGCGCGAAATTCCTCCACAAACTCGCGCCCCATGTTCCCCGGCATCTGCATCCCGGCCACGATCACCGCGATGCCCGGCGCCTTTGCCCGCGCGCGCTGAATGATCCCCGCGAGATTCGCCGCCGTCTGCTTAGGCGCGATGCCGCGCAGCCCGTCGTTGCCTCCGAGCGCGAGGATGAGTGCCTCCGCGCCGCGCCCGAGCGCCCAATCGATGCGGCGCAATCCGCCTGCCGTCGTGTCGCCGCTCACGCCCGCGTTCACGATTTCAAAAGGCAACCCTGCCGCGTCCATCCGCGCCTGGAGCAGCGCAGGATAAGCCTCGGCTGGCGAGAGCCCGTAGCCGGCAGTGATGCTGTCGCCGAGCACCACCACACGGCCGCGCGCGGCGCTCGGAGTTGCCGCCACAACCTCGCCCGCGAAGAGTGCCGGACACGTCCACAGCACGAGCCACCACGTAAGAAGTCGCAATGCTTTCATCTGTTCCCGATTCGGTTTTTCAAAGCGCGGGCAGCGTCGAGGCGGCGGCTGATCCTGTCAAACCGCGGCCCATCCTCGAAGTGCGCGACCTGCGCAAAACCTATCGCAGCGCCGACCGCGAGCTCACCGTGCTGCGCGACATCCGGCTCGTGCTCGCGCCCGGCGACACCTGCGCGATCATCGGCCCCTCCGGCAGCGGCAAGACCACGCTGCTCGGCCTTTGCGCCGGGCTCGACGACGCCACCTCCGGCAGCATCCTGCTCGACGGCCAGCCGCTGGAAACGCTCGATCAGGACGCGCGCGCCGCGCTGCGCAACCGGCTCGTCGGCTTCGTGTTTCAGAATTTCCAGCTCATCCCCACGCTCACCGCGCTGGAAAATGTGCTCGTCCCGCTGGAGCTGCGCGGCGAGCGCGGGCGAGAGAGCGAAGCCGCGGCGCTGCTCGCGCAGGTCGGCCTCGGCGACCGGCTCGGGCATGGTCCGCTCCAGCTTTCCGGCGGCGAGCAGCAGCGCGTGGCGCTCGCGCGGGCCTTTATCCATCGGCCAAAGATCCTCTTCGCCGATGAGCCGACCGGCAACCTCGACGCCGAAACGAGCGGCCCGATCGTCGAGATGCTTTTCAAGCTCAACCGCGAAGCCGGCACCGCGCTCGTGCTCGTGACGCACGATCCTGCGCTCGCCGCGCGGGCTCGCCGCGTCGTCACCATGCGGGGCGGCGCGATCGTCTCCGAGGAGGAGAAAGCGTGACGCCCGCAGCCGCTGCGCTCCCGACCCGCTGGTGGGCCGCGCTCGTGCATCCCTGGACGTGGCGCATGGCGTGGCGCGACTCGCGGGCGCAACGCGGGCGGCTCGTCGTTTTCGCCGCTTCCATCGTCGCGGGCGTTTCCGCGCTGGTCGCGATTCATTCGCTGAAGGCGAGCGTCGAGGGAGGCATCGAGCGGCAGGCAAAAGCGCTGCTCGGCTCCGACCTGCACATCTCCTCGCGCCAGCCGATCTCCCAGGAAGCGCTCGCCGGCATCCTGCCCAAAGCGAAGCGCGTGAGCCGCGAGACCGGCTTTTCCTCGATGCTTTATTTCCCCACCGCCGACGCCGCGCGGCTCGTGCAAGTCCGCGGCCTGGCAGGCGAGTATCCCTTTTACGGCACGGTGGAAACGTTGCCACCAGACGCATGGCTGCGGCTGCGCGCGGAGGCGGGCATCGTGCTGGAGCCTGCGCTGCTCGACCAGTTTGGCGCGAAGGTCGGCGACCGTGTAAAGCTCGGCGCGATCGAGCTGCCGATCCTCGGCACCATCACCAAGCCGCCGCCGCGCTCCTCGCGGTTTCCGGCTTCTCGCCGGAACCCTACGTGCGCCTCGCGGACCTCGCGCAAACCGGCCTGCTCGGCACTTCCTCGCTCGCTTTTCACAGCGTGCATCTGGAGCTCGCCGACCCGAAAGCGGCCCGCGAAATCCATGAGGAATACAAGAGCGAGCCGTGGCGCTTTGAGACGCCGGAGAGCCGGCGCGAGAACCTCGGCAACGCGCTGGAAAATGCGCAGCAGTTCCTCGGCATCGTCGCGCTCGCCGCGCTGGTGCTCGGCGCGATCGGCGTGGCGGGCGCGGTGCAGGCGCACGTGAGCCGGCGCGTCACCACCGTCGCCATCCTGCGCTGCCTCGGCTGCCCGGGCGACCTCGCCTTTTCCATCTACCTCGCGCAGGTGATCGCGCTGGGCTTGGCCGGAGCGCTCGTGGGCGCGGCCGCCGGCATCGCGCTGCACACCGGCACACTCGCGCTTTTCCGCGAAAGCCTGCCGATCGCGATCGACCCCGCGCCCGCGTGGCGGGTGGTCGCGCAGACCACCGCCGCGGGCTTCGCCGTGTGCTGCGGCTTTGCGCTGCTGCCGCTGCTGCGCGTGCGCGAAATCGCTCCTGCCGCCGCGCTGCGCGAAAGCGCCCCGCCGCTCGCCGCCCGCCACGCAGCCCCTGTGCTGGCGGCGCTCGCCGCGCTTTTCACGCTGCTCGCCGTGCTGGACAATCGCGCCCACTGGTTGCGCGGCCTCGCGATGATCGGCGGCCTCGCACTCGCGTTTGCGCTACTGGCTGTGACCGCAAAAGTGCTCACTGCCGCAGCCCGCCGCGTTGCGCGTCCCGCGTGGCCCTACCTGCTGCGGCAGGGCATCGCGAATCTTCACCGTCCGCACAATCAGACGCTCCTTTTTCTCCTTTCGCTCGGCCTCGGCACCTTCCTGCTCCTCACCGTGCTGCTCACGCGCGGACTGCTGCTCCAGCGCACCTCGCCCGCGCAGCTCGCGGAAAGTCCGAACATCTATCTCGTCGATGTGCAGCCCGATCAACTCGAGGGTGTTGCCGCGCTGATCAAAGGGCTGGCGCTGCCGCTGCTGGAAAGCGCGCCGATGATCACGATGCGGATCGAATCCGTGCGCGGCACACCGGTCCGCGAGTTGGAGCAGAAAGGCGAAGTGCCGAAGTGGATCCTCCAGCGCGAGTTCCGCTCCACCTATCGCGATCACCTGAATGCGACGGAGAAAATCGTCGCTGGCGAATGGCTCGCGAGCGTGCCGGACCCGAATGCGCCCGTCCCGCTTTCGCTGGAAAAGGAGATCGCCAAAGACCTCCATGTGTCGCTCGGCGATGAGCTCACACTCGACGTGCAAGGCGTGCCGATCCGCGCCCGCGTTTCGAGCCTGCGCGAGGTTGACTGGAGCCGGTTCAACCTCAACTTTTTCATGGTCTTCCCGCCCGGCGTGCTGGAAAGCGCGCCCGGTTTCCACGTCGTCACCACACGCGTAGTGCCGGGCGTCTCCTCCGGCGGATTGCAGCGCGCGCTCGTGCATGGATTTCCCAATGTCACCGCAATCGACCTCACTCTGATTCTGGAGACCGTGCGCGGCATTCTCGAAAAAATCGCGCGCGTCGTCTCCATCCTCGCCGGCTTCACCGTGCTCGCCGCGCTGCCGATCCTCGCCGGCACACTGCTGAATGGCCGCGATGCCCGCCGCCGCGAAAGCGTGCTGCTGCGCACCCTTGGCGCCTCCGCGCGGCAGGTCCGCACCATTCTGCTCGTGGAATACGCCACCCTCGGAGCCCTCTCCGCCGCCACCGGAATCCTCCTCGCCGTCGTCGCGAATTGGGCGCTCGCCGTGTTCGTCTTCCAGGCGCCGTGGTGGCCGGACCTCGCGTTGCTCGCGGTCACCTTCGCCTCGGCCACGGCCCTCGCGATCCTCGGCGGCCTCGCCCTGAGCCGCGGCATCTTCCGCCACCCACCGCTGGAGATTTTGCGGGGCGCGAGTTAGCGCACGTTTCTTCTGCTGCGCCGCGCGGAGCTACATTCTGGCGCTTCGCGATTTGGCAAATTGTTCGGTAGCGCGTTCGATCATCCCGTGGCTCCGGAGCGGCGCGCCGGGAGCATTGTCGAGGCGATGCGACGCGATACCTTGCGCGAAACTCTCCTCCCGATGCGCTCTCCCCATTCTGTTGCCTTCGCCTGCTTCCTTTCGCTCATCGCCATCGCTGATGCGCAAACCGCGGGGAGCCCAAACGTCCTTTTCATTGCCGTGGATGATCTCAAACCGACGCTCGGGTGCTACGGCGACGCCACGGCAAAGACGCCGAACGTCGATCGGCTCGCCGCGCGCGGGACGCGCTTCGACCGCGCATATTGCATGCAGGCCGTCTGCTCGCCTTCTCGCAATGCGCTGCTCACGGGGCTGCGGCCGGAGACGCTGCGGATCTACGATCTCGGCACGAATTTCCGCCAGCGCGCGCCGGACGTGCGGACGCTCCCGCAGTGGTTCAAGGAGCACGGCTACACGAGCCACGGGATCGGGAAGATCTTCCACGTCGGCCACGGCAACCACGAGGATGCCGCCTCGTGGAGCGTGCCGCATTTCCAAGGGAAAACGGTCGCCTACGCGCTGCCGGAAAACCAAGGCCCGATGACGCGCGAACAGGCGTTCTTCAGCAATGCCGCCGTCGATGTGAGCAAGCTGCCGCGCGGCGTCCCGTATGAAAGCGCGGATGTGCCGGATGACACGTATGCCGACGGCAAGATCGCGAGCGAAGCGATCGGGCGGCTGCGCGGTTTCAAGGCGAGCGGCGAGCCGTTCTTTCTCGCCGTGGGATTCCTCCGTCCGCACCTCCCCTTCTGCGCGCCGAAGAAATATTGGGATCTCTACGACCCGGCGAAACTGCCAATGCCGGACCGTGCGACACCCCCGGAAGGAGCGCCGAAATTCGCGCCGACGACATGGGGCGAGCTGCGCCAGTATTCCGACATCCCGGACACCGGCCCGCTGAACGCGGAAAAAGCGCGCGCGCTCATCCACGGCTACTATGCCTCCACGAGCTACATGGACGCACAGCTCGGCAAAGTGATCGGCGAGCTGGATGCGCTCGGGCTGGCCGGGAACACGATCATCGTCTTCTGGGGTGATCACGGCTGGCATCTCGGCGACCACGGCATGTGGTGCAAACATTCCAACTACGAACAGGCCACGCGCGCACCGCTCATCATCACCGCGCCGGGAAAGAAGCCGGGGCAGAGCACGCGGTCGATCGTGGAGTTCGTCGATATTTATCCGACCCTCTGCGAACTGGCGGGCGTAGCCAAACCCGCTCATTTGCAGGGCTCCAGCCTCGTGCCGCTGCTCGATCAGCCGGATGCCGCGGGTCGCGACGCAGCCTTCCAGGTCTTTCCGCGCGGGACAAAAGAGTTTGGCTCCGTGCTCGGCCACGCCGTGCGCACCGCTCGCTGGCGCTACGTGGAATGGGAGAAAAGCGATGGCTCCGCCGTCGCGCGCGAGCTTTACGATATGCAGGATGATCCCGGTGAAACGGTGAACCTCGCGGGCAAACCTCAGCATGCCGGCACGATCTCGGAACACGCGGAACTGCTGCGGCGGCGGCTCGGCACGCCTCCACCCGCAGATTTAAAGCTATTCGATCTCACCAAGAGCGACACCGCGCCTGCCGCAAAACTCGACCGTGCCGCGCTCTTCGCAACGAAGGACAAAAACGGTGATGGCACGCTCACGCGCGAAGAATTTCTCTCCGGGCAGCCTGACCCAGACGCAGCGCCGCAGCGCTTCACGCGCTTCGACAGCGATGGCGACGGGATGCTGAGCCGGGAGGAGTTCACCTCAGCCGGAAACACGCGGCCATGACGTAGCGAACCCGCTCCACTCGTGACCTGTCGAGACCGCAGCGGTGGACGGCATCCGCACGTCACTCAAGCGCGCGACACACATTGTCTAGCCGCGGAGCGGCTGAGAGAAGTCACGCCGCGCGCCAGATCAGCCTCACCGCGTCGAGCCGCAGGCGGGCGCTGCCTATCGCGGCCGCAAGCGCGGACTGCTGCTCACGCAACGCGGCGAGCTCTTCCGGGCGCACGTCGCGGTTAATTTCGCGCAGGTCTTCGAGGCGCTCCAGCTCGCGACCGAGTTGCGCGTTCATGGCGCGGGAAGCTGCTTCGACGATCACCAAGAGCCTTTCCGCCGCGATGCCTTGCGCCTTTTCCAGCATCACGGGGACGAGCTTTTTCTTTACTGCGCCGCGGTCGAGCAGGCGGAAGACGTCGCCCTTTTCCAGCGGCATCTCGGCGAGGGCGGAATCGGCGGAAAGATCGCTCCCCGCGTGGTCCACGAGCACGCGGAGCGGAGTCGGCGGAAGGAAACGATCGGCGTGCAGCGCGGGGGGCGCGACGCATTCGGCGACGGTGATGATTTCCAGCAGCAACCCTTCATCGCCAGCGGATTTCGCGACGCTAAACGCCGCGTTGCCCGTCTCGCTGCCGAGCAGCAAGTCCAGCGCGCCACGCACGAGCGGATGATCCCAGGTGAGGAATCCGAGATCGTCGCGGCTGAGCGCGCGGGCGCGGTCGAAGGTGACGGAAAGCCCTTCCGCCGGCAGCGCGGGAAAGGCGTCGGTGATCAGGTGCCCGGGCAGCAGCAGATACGTGCGGGCGCTCAGCTCCTCCACCGCGACGCCGAAGTGATCGAGCAATCGCACGAAGAAATCCTCGAAGCTTAAATCGGTGTCCGCAGCACGGATGAGCCGCGCGATTTCCTCCGCGCGTTCCGGCTTGGAAGAGCTGAGCTCCAGCAGGCGATCGTAACCGCGCGCGAGCCGCTGGCCGACGCGGGCACGCTCTTCGCGCGACCGGTCGAGCAGCGTGGCGAGCGATGCGGGAGCGGTGCTTTCCAACGCGAGCTGCAGCTCTGCGGCGACCGCGTGCGCGATTTCGGAAGCGCCGTGCAGGTTTTCTTCAAAGGCGTGGAGCCCTTCGTGAACCCAGCGCGCCAGCACTTCCTCCGCGGTGCCGTGAAGATACGGCACGTGAATCGTGATCGTCGCGGTCTGCCCGATGCGATCGAGCCGGCCGATGCGCTGCTCGATCAGCTCGGGGTCGGGCGGGAGATCGAACAGCACGAGATGATGCGCGAACTGGAAATTGCGCCCTTCGCTGCCGATCTCCGAGCAGATGAGGATTCGTGCGCCCTCTTCTTCTGAAAAGAACGCAGCGTTGCGGTCGCGCTGGAGCAGCGTGAGCCCTTCGTGAAAGAGCGCGCCGCTGACGTTGATCTCGCTCTGGAGCAGCGCGTGAATCTGCTCCGCCAGCGCGCGCGTGCGGCAGATGAGCAGCAGCTTTTGCTCGCGCAATTGCTTCAGCAGCGTGACGAGCCACTTGACCTTCACAATCGTCGGATCAGCTTGCCTGCTGGCTTGCAGGGCGATGAGCTGCGCTTTCCGCTCGGGAAATCCTGAAAGCGCGGCGCGAGTATTTCGGAACATCACGCGGCCGGTGCCAAAGCTGTCGAGGAGATCCGCGACGAGGCGCGGGCGCGCGGCTTCATCGCCACTCGCGAGCCGCTCGGCATCATCGCGGACACGGGCGGAGTGCGCGCCGAAAAGCTCGCGGTCTTCGGCGGTGAGCGACTCGCCGGCCAGGAGGCGATCGGCGGCGCGTGCGACGCGTTCGTAGTGCCCGGCTTCCTCCAGAAAGTGCGCGAGATCGGAGTAGCGATCGGGGTCGAGCAGACGCAAGCGGGCGAAGTGCCCTTCCGGCCCGAGCTGCTGCGGCGTGGCTGTGAGCAGCAGCAGGCCGGAAGTTTCCGACGCGAGCGACTCGACCATCGCGTAGGCCGGGCTCGCGTGCTCCGGAGTCCACTCGAGGTGATGCGCCTCGTCCACGATCAGCAGTTCCCAACCCGCCGTGCGCGCCTGCCCGGCTCGCGCGGGATCATCCGCGAGCAGGCTCACCGGGCAGAGCACGAGCTGGCTGTCGAGGAAGGGATTTGCGTCGGAGTGATGCAGTTCGATCGCCTCGCAGCGCTCTTCGTCGAAGATCGAAAAAAGCAGATTGAAGCGCCGCAGCAGCTCGATGAACCACTGATGCACGAGCGGCTCCGGGACGAGGATGAGGATGCGCGCGGCGCGCCCGGTAGCGTGGAGCCGATGGAGGATGAGCCCGGCTTCGATCGTTTTTCCAAGCCCGACTTCATCCGCCAGCAACACCCGCGGAAGCAGGCGCGAAGGGACTTCCGCGGCGATCGAGAGCTGGTGCGGAATGAGATCGACGCGCCCGCCGACAAACCCGCGCACCGGCGACTCGGCGATACGCCGGCGCCACGTCAGCGCTTCCGCGCGGAGGCCGAAAACGCGCGGTTCATCGACCTGTCCCGCGAGCAGGCGCTCTTCGGGCTTGGCAAAGGAAATCGCGTCGGAGAGATCCGCTTCCGGCACCTCGCGCGCGGCGGTTTTGTAGATGATCAAGCCGCCTCGCTCCTCGACCGCGACGACAGAAACCTCGCCGCCATCGTGCAGCTTGATGCGGTCTCCCTCGCCAAAGGCAACGCGGCGGATGGGCGCGGATTGGAGCGCGTATTGCCGCTGGGTGCTGGCGGCGGGAAAGAGGATTTCCACGCGTCCAAACTCGGCGCGGAGGATGATCCCGAGGCCGAGCTCGGGCTCGTTGTCGCTGACCCAGCGCTGGCCGGGAACTGGAAGTGGTGCACTCATGAGAAGAAGTAGCGTGGGCATCCTTGCCTGCGGGTTCACGGAGCTTCCAGCTTCGTGTTTTCGTGTCCGGCTCGTTCGGAGGGACACGCTCCCGCGTGTCCCAGGACGCGCAGGAGCGCATCCCTCCGAATTACGCACGCGTGTCCCAGGACTCGCAGGAGCGCATCCCTCCGCGCTCACGCCAGCAGATCCGAAATGATCCGCCCGCCCTGCCCGTCCGTGAGCGACATTTCGGTGCCGTTGCGCTTGAAGGTCAGCGCATCATGATCAAGGCCGAAGAGGTGCAGCAGCGTGGCGTGGTAGTCGTAGTGGTGCACGATGTCCTGCACCGCGTGGTGGCCCCATTCATCCGTCGCGCCGTGGACATGGCCGCGCTTGATGCCGCCGCCGGCGAGCCACATGGAGAAGCCGTAGGTGTTGTGATCGCGCCCGCACTTTTCGCGACCAGTGTCGTTTTGCAGCACGGGCAGGCGGCCCATCTCGCCGCCCCAATGCACCACCGTCGTGTCGAGCAGGCCGCGCTGTTTCAGATCGGCGACGAGCGCTGCACTCGGCTGGTCGGTTTCCGCGCAGCGCTTCGGCAGCTCACCGAGGATCGCGCCGTGGTGATCCCACGATTGCCCGTTGTTGAAGACCTGCACAAAGCGCACGCCGCGCTCCACCAACCGGCGCGCGATGAGGCAGCGCGTGCCGTAGTCGCGCGTCACGTCCTTGTCCAAACCGTAGAGCTTTTTGATGTGCTCCGGCTCGTTGGAAACATCGAGCGCTTCCTTCGCGGCGACCTGCATTTTCGCGGCGAGCTCATAGCTCGCGATGCGCGCTTCGAGGTCGAGCTCACCGGGATGCTCGGCGAGATGCGCGCGGTTTTGCTCGCGTAGAAAGTCGAGCTGCCGCGCCTGCGCGGGGCCGGCGAGATGCGCGGGCGGATCGAGGTTCAGCATGCGCGGCTCGGTCGGGCGGACGACCGTGCCTTGGTAAAGCGACGGGAGCCAGCCGCTGGTCCAGTTTTCGCCCGCGAGCAGCGGCAGGCCCGAGGGATGCGTGAGCGCGACAAAGGCCGGCAATTCCTGCGATTCGCAGCCGAGGCCGTAGCTCAGCCAGCTCCCGAGCGCGGGCCGCCCGGCGGTGATGCGTCCGGTGTTCAGCGCATACACGGAGGAGCCGTGATTGTTCACGCCGGTGTGCATCGAGCGGATGAGCGTGATGTCATCCGCCACGCCGCCGAGATGCGGCAGCAGCTCGGAAAGCTCCATGCCGCACTCGCCGCGCGGCGCAAATTTCCACGGGCTGCCGAGCACCTTCGCGCTCGCCTCGCCGGCGTTGTCATACTTGATCTCGCCGGGAAATTTTTGGCCGTCGTATTTCGTGAGCAGCGGCTTCGGGTCGAAGAGATCCATCTGCGACGGGCCGCCAATCATCATCAGCGAAATCATCGCCTTGGCACGCGGCGCGTGGTGCGGCGTTTTCGGCAGCAGATCGAAGTGCTGCACCTCGATCGGCGGCTTGATCGGTCCAGCAAACACACCATCCTGCTTCAGCAACGCGGCGAGCGCGACGGAGCCGAGGCCGAAGGCATTCGCGCGCAGAAAGTGGCGGCGGGAGCAGAGGCGGGAATGGTTCATGGCTCAGATTTATTCGGCGTAGAGGAAGCGGTTTGTGCCGAGCAGCGCCTGGCAGAAGCTCGCGAGCGCCTGGAGCTGCGGGTCGGGCGCGGGCAGAGCGTCCTTTTTCGGAGGCGGTGCGGCGGTGGCGCGGGCGCGCAGGGTTTCGGTTTGCTCGGCGAGAAATGCGAGGGCGGAGCGCGTGTCGGAGTCGCTGGGCAGGGCGGAGAAAAGCAGCCGCCACGCGCCGCCGATCTGCGCGCGGGCGTCGCCGGCGTGTTCGCGGCGGAGGCGCTCGGCGAGGTTGGTGGCCGCGCTCAGGACGAAGGTGTCATTCAGCAGCAGCAGGCCTTGTGGCGCGACCGTGGTCGTGGCGCGTGCCGTGCAGTTTGGCGACATCGTCGGCGCGTCGAAAGCGTCGAGCACAGTGAGTGGCTGCCGGCGGCGGACCTGCGCGTAGAGGGAGCGGCGGAACTCGTTTTCCCCTGTGCTTTCCACACCCACCGGTTCGTTGTTGCCGTCTCTCTTTTGTTTCCCGATCACGACGCGGCCATCTGCGTCCACGGCGACAGGCGCAGGTTCGCCGAATTGCGCAGAGTTCAGCTTTCCGCTCACCGAGAGCGTCGTGTCGCGGAGCGTCTCGGCGTCGAGCCGCTGGAGTTTGAAGCGCCCGAGGAGCTTGTTTTCCGGGTCCTCGCGCAAGGACGCGTCGTGGCGCGAGGACTGCCGATACGCGGTGGAAAGGACGAGCAGCCGGTGCAGCCCTTTTGCGCGCCAGCCGAAGGAAGGTTGAGAGTTGGGAGTTGAGTGTTGAGTGTTGGGATCCGCCTCGCTTCCCGTGAAGACGGAAGCGAGCCAGTCGAGCAGTTCGGGGTGCGTGGGCCGCTCGCCCTGCGCTCCGAAATCGCCTGGCGTCGCCACGATGCCGCGGCCGAAATGGCGCGCCCAGAATTGGTTCACGAGCACGCGCGCGACGAGCGGGTGTTTGCCGTCGGTAAGGTG
>CAXSDZ010000059.1:5016-21325 GCA_964235505.1 uncultured Chthoniobacteraceae bacterium | reverse complement strand
AATCTCGCGATGGCGTGCGGCCTCGCGACGCTGCAAGTGATCGAAGACGAAGGGCTCGTGGACCGCGCGCGCGACACGGGCGCGGAACTGCTGCGGCGCCTGCGCGAACTTCAAGGCAAGCACTCGCTCATCAAGGAAGTGCGCGGCATGGGGCTGATGATCGGCATCGAATTTCACGAGCCGCGCGAGCTGGCGATGCGCATGGGCTGGAAGCTCCTGCACACCGTCGAGCCCGAGCTTTTTGGGCAAATGCTGGTGACTTCGCTTTTCACCAAGCACCGCATCCTGACGCAGATCGCGGGACACGGGATGGACGTGGTGAAAATCCTGCCGCCGCTGATCATCGGCGAGCGCGAGATCGAGCGCTTCGTCGGCGCACTGGATGCCGTGCTGAGCGAGTGCCGCTCCTTTCCCGGACCGATCTGGGATCTAGGCGCAAACTTCGTGCGCCACTCCATGAAGCGCTCGAAACCGGCGGAAAAGGCGATGGCGTGAAGCGGGTGGCGACACAGTGTTTTGGTTGGACACGAATGCGCCTCGAAGGTTTGAAGGCCGCTGCGCGTGGAGCGTGGAGTGTGGGCAGGCAAATTGAGTCGCGAAGCGACGGACAGAGAATAGCCCAGCGCTTCAGCGCTGGGTTTGGGACAAGCCGGCGCAAGTCGCTAAGCGACGAAAGAAAGCCGCCGGCTGTTTTCTGCCGTCGCTTCGCGACTTGCCGGCTTTGCGTGGATACCCAGCGCTGAAGCGCTGGGCTATTCTCTGGCCGTCGCTTCACGACTCAGACCCAGTTCCCCAACGTTCAACGCCCCTCCACCGCTCTCGACATCGCTCCCGCCCCGCGCCTAGCCTCCACCGCATGAAAATCCTGGTGCACCACGACGGCCAGCAGCTTGGCCCCTACTCTCTGGAAGAAGCCCGCGCCGCGCTCGGCGCTGGCACGCTGAGCCCGGGCGATCTCGCCTGGCAGGAAGGGACGCCTACCTGGGTCCCGCTCGCTTCGCTGCTCGCAGGCGCGGTGCCGGGCGCGCCGCCGAGCTTTCCCGGCGCAGCACCGCAGACCGCGATCGTTCCCGCAAACTCACAAACTTCCGGCCTCGCCATCACAAGTCTTGTGCTCGGCATTTTGGCGCTGCCTTGCTTCAGCATTTTCACGGGAATCCCGGCGGTCATCTGCGGCCACATTGCGCGTTCGAAGATCAGACGCGCGGGCGGTTTGCAGCAGGGAGCGGGGCTGGCTTTGGCGGGTTTGATCCTCGGCTACGTCAGCATCGCCATGGTGCCCATCACGGCTGCGCTCGTGCTCCCTGCGGTCGCTGGAGCGCAGCGGAAAGCCACGGAGGTGCAGTCCATGAATCAGGCGCGACAGATCGTGCTTGCCTGCTCCAGCTATGCAAACGCGCACGGCGGCGCTTTTCCCGATACACTTCAGGAACTCGTCCCGGAATATCTGCCGGATCAAAGCTCGCTCACTTGCCCGATGCTGCAGCAGCCCGGCACCATCGGGTATCTTTACTACGGCGGGACGCAGAGCGACGCGCCGGACAAGGTATTGCTGGTCAGCAAGGCAACGGGCGGGCAGGGCAGGCGAATCGTCGGACGCGTGAGCGGCGACGTGCGCGCAGAGCGCTACGAACCGTTGGGCGGTGCCAAATAGCGAGCGCGCCTCGCGTCTCGCGTCCTCGGGCGCGATCACAGCGCCTGCGCGTTTGGGAAGCGCCGCAACGTGGTTTCCGCTCGCGTCGGCTGCACCCACGGCAGGATGCGGCGCACCAGCGGCTGGAGCGCCGGCGAGGCCGCGCGCACATACAAATCGAGCGGCGCCAGGGAAAAGCCGAGGTGCAGCTTCGGATCATAGTTCAGCGGCGTGGAGCAATACGTCGCAAGTCCCTGCGCCATCGCCCACGAGAGCACGTCGCGCAGCGTGAGGAAATACAGGTGCAGATCCAGCGCGACGCGGTAGTCCAGCCCGAGATACTCGTCGTAGATCGTGCCGCCGTGCACCAGGCAGAGGCTGAAGGCGACGAGCCGCCCGCCTTGCCGCCACAGGAAAAAGCGCGCCCGGTCCGGCATGCGCCGCCCGATCTCGACGAAGAACTCCGGCGTGAGCCGCTCGAACCGCAGCGGCGAGCGCGCCAGCACTTGCGCGTAAAGCGCGTGCAGCTCGTCCGCGATGTCGCTCACATCGGACACCACGCTCATGCGCAGCGGCGCGGCCTTCGCCGCCACGCGGAATTTGCGCCGCAGATTCTTGCGCATCGCGTGGGAGAGATGGCGCTGGAGATAATCCTCGAACCCCGCGAACCGCAGGTCGAGCCGCGTCGCCGGCATGCTCGCCACGCGCGCGTAGCCCGCGCCGGGCGCATCTGCCGTGAGCGGCTCTAGGGCGTCGCGATACTGCGCCGGCACGTCCTTCCACACCACCAGTGCCGCGCCATGCCGCCGCGCGATGTCCGGCAGCGCCGCGCCCAGCACCGCGACCACCGCGCGCGCTTGCTCCGGGTCCTCTACGTTCAAGTGCCCCTCGCCCGCCGCGCAGCCGACCATCAGCATCTTCAGCCGCAGCAACCGCGGAAACACCCGCCGCAACCAGCCCACGCAAACCCGAAAAGGTGCCGCCGCGGCCGCTACGAGATCCTGGTCCACAAAAAAGCAAGGCTGCACCGCGCAAGGCTCGCCGGCGTCATCTTCCACCACCAGGGTGCGACAGTCGAACTGCCCCGGCCCGAGCGTCTCCTCGATCAGCTCAAAATACCGCGCGTCCTTCGCGAGAAACCGCAGGCTTTCGCGTGCCCCTTCCTGCGCTTCCCCGCGCGATGCGAGGCGCGCGCTGGCAGGCACAGGAATGGAGCGGGCGAGAAGCGACATCGTGGATAAGGCGTTGCCCATAGCACAGGATGACGCCGCCCGCTGCAACTCCGGTGACGCGTTTCGCCCTCCTCGATTAATTTGAAATTCGCTGACGTGCCGCGGCTAGGAACGTCTTCCCGGGGTAAAAACGAAATCCCGGCTGGGTGAACCCGTCACGCACGGGGAATCATTTTCATCCCAGCCGATCCACTCAAAAGGCGCACCCGAAGCAGGCGGTGATCGCCATTCCCATTCCGCACGGTGCGAGTCGCATGTTTTCAGTCGAGCTGGAGTCTCGTCAGCCAATCCTCGATGGTGGCACGTGCCATGATCCGGTGCGCGTTCGTGTGAGGATTGTTCCGCTGCCGCCACGGCGGCTCGGGATAGACGCGCACGGCCCAGAGTAGCTCCTCCCAGTCGCGCAGCGAGATGGTGAATCGCACGCCGTTTTTCGGATTGCAGACGGCGAGCCGGCGCTTTTCACGCAGCAGCGCAAAGTCGGGGGCGTTCCCCCTGGCGAGGCCATTCGCGGCGCGGTCGCTCCGTCTGCCCGGGGAAGCCGAATTGGGAGCCCCACTTTCTTTGTTCACTCGATGTCCCTTCTTCCTCATGGCAGTTTCAGTTCCGGCAGCGCACCGATGAGCCGCATCGTCTCCACGCTCACGGTGACAACCTGGCCGACGAGGCGCACGATCGCTTCCTCGTCCGCCGGGTCGTTCGGGTCGGAAGTGATCTCCCCATCTGCGTCCCGGTCCACGCGGTATTGGTCGATCACCCAAGCCAGGGCGGAGCGGTTGCCGAGCCGGTAGGCGAGCGCCTCCGGTGGGATGCCGGCGAGGGTGAGCCAGTTATTGTAGATTACGGCGCGCTCATCCTTGGAAAGCTTCATCGCCTCCACGCGCCAGTTCACCGGCACTTCGGGATTCTCGATCCGCCGCAGCTTGAAGGGCTGCACCGACTCATATCCGATGTGCCGGTCGGCCGGCTTTTTGCCGATCTCGGCGAAACGGTGGGAGTCAGGCGTCCCGCCTGACCGGCCTGTCAGGCGGGACGCTTGACTTCCGCTGGCCGGACCCGACCAACGGGATGCGTTGCAGCTCGCGTTTGAGGTTCTCGGCTTAGCGCGGCCGTCGCAAAATCATTGCACAACAAAAAGAGCGGGCGTTGTAGGATCGTCGAGATTCGCCATTCGACTTTCGATTGAAGCAAACCGCAACTTGTGCTGACGGGCGAGCCTAAGCAGGTAAGCGTCCGTCCACTGGCGGTGCCCAGACATCGAACGAATCGACAAATCGAGGAAAGAAACATCGTCGGGAACAAAGACGTGCCCATCTGTCGTTAGCCATTCTTTCAAAGTCTCCTGAGCCTCCGCGATACTCAGGCGAGGCGGGTGATCAGCCTTTTGCGCATCCCTCCAAGGGCGAGTCGCAAAACGCAGGAAACCTCCTTGCGTGGTTGGGCACGTGTAAAAGTGCTCCAAGCCTTCCACAAAAACCTTGGCGCGCTCGTGATGTTCGTGGTCCTCGAAAAGCGCGGCAATGATGACGTTGACGTCCAGCAACGCCTCAGTCGTCGAGAGCATCGTCGATTTCAGTCTGGGTAATGGTATGCCCCATTGCTCGAATAACGGGGAGAACGCGTCGGCGGTGTGATGACTTCCGCATGATTACTCGTCGATTTTGCAAGAACTCATCACTCGCAACGGGGGCGAAATGCGTCCGAACCTGTGTATCGTTTTTGATCCACCCGCTTGCATCGCGCGCAATTGCTTCCGCTCTGAATTGCGCGGTGCCCCACACAGCCAAGCTGCCGCCAAGGATTTGCGGTCGATCAATTGCGGGCTGAAACATTGTGTTCATCATTCGAAAAGCGGGAGAAACGTTACCCCATAAATTGCGGTCGCCTCCTTAATAACGCGAATTGTGCTTTCAAAGGCGCTCGGCCAGTCGGCGGCTTGAGTGAGGTATGTTTGCCAGAAGAAAAACAGACTCTGTGGATCGTTAAAGGAGGGCTCGATCGAAACGCGCATCGGCTCGGAACCTTCTTCAATTTGAACATGACCGATGACTCCGGGGCTGACTACCCGAGGGTCGGGACGTAATCCGGCAAGAAAGTGCTCGCGCGCCTCCAATGAAGGCAGCATGGCATGTGCGTTGGCAGAAAACGTCAGCGGAAGCGTTTGCTCCGTAGTAATAAACTGCGCGAATCGCACCGCTGCATCCAAAAGGAGGTCGCCATCTTGGCGTGTTCGGGCTCCTCGTGCGACTAGCGTTGCCTTTTCTGCATCACGGTAAAACGTGGCGTTTCCGCCGTAAAAACTCGCGCGCAGCTCATAATCAAAGACGATATCCGTGTGGCGTGTGCGCACCTGATCCGCACGCAAGGAGAAACCTTCGGATGGGTCGGTTAACCACTCTGCAATCCGGTCAATTTCGTCCTTTGCAAACGGCTTCGGTCCCGGAAAGACCGCTTCCAGCGTGATCGAGAATACTTGGATGGCGGCTTCAATCATGGTGCTGGTGATTAACGAGCGAGCGAGCGGATGTGGCAAGTCTTCCCAGTCAAATGGCGTGCCGGTGAAGGGGGCAAAGATGTGGACGCCCTTCGCACCGAGCGATGTGTCGAATTGCTCGCCGAAGTCGTGCTCGACGGTGGCGATCATGAACTGCACGACCGGCTGCAAATTATAGACAACTTCGAGCACGTCGGCCTGCTTCACGGCAAACCCTTGGAAGAAGCGCTCATAAACGATGTTCAGGGACTTCTGCTTTCCCGGGAAGGCGGTGAAGGTCTCGGCGGCGGCCTCAATGGCATCGGAAGATGGGTCGAGTGCCTTCCGGAAGTTGCTTCGCTTGAAATGCCGCGCGCCCACCTTGGGGCGCAAGGTGACGGTCGGCATGACGAGAGTCAGAGCACAGGACGGCGCAACCGCCCGTCGGAAACGCGGTGTATCCCAAGCGCCACCGGTGAGGCGAGCGTGCTCACGACGACCATTGCATCCTCCGCCCCGGAGTCTCGCCGCTGGATCTGAGGGAAGGTGGAACTTTCAAACCGCTTTCCCGCGTCGGAGTGATTGACACGTTGCGCCCTCGACTCGTTGGTGTCCGCCCTGTGCATCGCATTTTCTGTTTCCTATTTCTCATCGGGTTTTCCGTCCTCGTCCCGCCTGCGCTGTGCGCCCGCCCTTTCGACCTGCGGCGCGACACCTTTGCGTTTTCAAACGACACCGTCTTCGCCTACGGCGTGGATGAGGCGGGGAAGCTGCACATCGCGCGGCGGGAAAAGCCGGCGCAGTTTTCCCACCGGTGCTTTGTGCTCGCGCGGGCGGTGTTGCAGTTCCGGCAGTTTGCGCGGTTTGCACCGGAGCAGGCGAAAGTGTCGCGCGAGGAATATCGGCAGATCGTGTTGCGCATCTGCCGAGTCCCGGTGTGGAGCCGCGGACCGCGCGAGCCGATCGCGGTGCCGGGGTTTGCGGATCTGCACGCATTTTCCATCGCGTATGAAGGGGTGCTGAAGGAGAACCTCGGCAATTGGCTGCCGAGCTATTTTCGGCCAGGAAACTGGCGCATGATGATGGGCCACCCGCGCTCAGGGCAGGCGATGGTGGCGCGGTGGCTGGAGGAGTCGGTGCAGGAGGGGAAGCTGCGCGCGGTCTATCTGTCGCGCTTTCCGAAGATGAATCACGTGGTGGTGATCTACGCCGCGCAGCGGATGGCAAATGGGCGCGTGCGCTTCACGGTTTATGATCCGAACTATCCCGCGAAGGGGAGCCATCTCGACTTCGATCCCGCAACGCGCAGCTTCGATTTCGAGAAGCGCTGGTATTTCCCTGGTGGCCGCGTGAACGCGATGCGCGTGTTCATTTCCCCGCTGCACTGAGCGCCGCGAAGCGGCAGCATCCCGGTCGCTGGCGGGCGAGCGCAGCGACGCGGTGAGATGGGCGGCGCGTGTGGAAGGCAGGCCAGCACCAGCAGTGTCGCCGCTCCTAGAGCCTCCGCACTTTGCTCCGCGCACAAGCCGCCCAAAGTCGCTCGACGCTCCCCGCCTCACGCTCCACGCTCCGCACCCTTTCCGCATGCCCGCCATCGCTCCCGTCTTCCTCGCCGCTGCCGCCGCTCTCGGGCCGCAGCCGAGCGTGTGGATGACGCTCCCCTTCATCGCGCTGCTGCTCACGATTGCGATTGCCCCGCTGGCGTTTGCGCACCACTGGGAGCGCTTCTATCACCTCGTCGCGGTTGCCTTGGGCGCGATCACGGTGGGCTATTATTTGCTCGTCCTGCGGCACCCCGCGCCGCTGCTGCACACAGCGCAGGAATACGTCTCCTTCCTCGCGCTCATCGGCTCGCTGTATGTCGTCTCCAGCGGCATCCACATCCGGGTGAAAGGCGAGGCGACCCCGGCGGGCAACTGCCTTTTTCTCCTCATCGGCGCGGTCATCGCCAATGCGATCGGCACCACTGGCGCATCGATGCTGCTGATCCGCCCGTGGATTCGGATGAACAAATACCGCGTCACCGCGCACCACATCGTTTTCTTCATCTTCATCGTGAGCAATGTCGGCGGCTGCCTCACCCCGATCGGCGATCCGCCGCTGTTTTTGGGCTTCTTGAAAGGAGTTCCGTTTTGGTGGGTGCTGGAGCACTGCTGGGAGGCGTGGGTGATCGGAGTCGGCGGGTTGCTCGCGATTTTTTACGCGGTGGATCGGCGCAACTTTCTCCGCGCCCCGCGCGACGTGCGGGAGGACGCGACCGCGCACGAAGAGTGGCACTTTGCCGGGCTGCGCAATCTGCTCTTTCTCGGTGCGATCCTGGGCGGCGTGTTTCTGCCGTTTGGCTGGCGCGAAGCCGTGATGGTGGCGGCGGCCGCTGGGTCCTTCGTTTTCACCCACCGCGACATCCACGCGGCGAATGATTTCAACCTGCATCCTGTGAAGGAAGTGGCGTGGCTCTTTGCGGGCATCTTCGCCACGATGATCCCCGCGCTTCACTGGCTGGAGACACACGCGCCGGAGCTGGGCCTGCACGGCGAGATGCAGTTCTTCTGGCTCACCGGCATGCTCTCCGGCGTGCTGGACAACGCGCCCACTTACCTCGCTTTTCTCGCCGCGGCCTTTGGCTTGTGTGGGCTGAGCATGGACTCGAAAGCCGACATGGCGCGCTTCGTGGCCGAGCACGATCACTTCCTCGTTGCGATCTCGCTCGGCGCGGTTTTCTTCGGCGCGATGACCTACATCGGCAACGGCCCGAACTTCATGGTGCGGGCAATCGCAAAGCAGCAGCACGTGGAAACGCCGGGCTTTCTCGGCTACCTCGCGCGCTTCTCCCTGCCGGTGTTGCTGCCGTTTTTCTTTATCGTCGGACTGCTCTTCTTTTCACGGTGGCGGGTGTTTTAAGGTCCTTCCGATGTTCACCGGCCTCGTAGAAGAAACGGGCGAGCTCGTCGCGCTGGAGCGCACGGGCGGCGGCGCGCGCTTGATCGTGCGGGCGGAAATCGTGAGCAGCGATGCGCGTCTGGGCGACTCGATCTCTGTGAATGGATGCTGCCTCACCGTCGCGGCGCAGCGTGGTTGCGAGCTCGCGTTCGACCTGCTGGAGGAAACGCTGCGCCGCACGAACCTCGGTGATCTCTCGTCCGGCGCGCCGCTGAATCTCGAGCGCGCACTGGCGGCGCACGCCCGGCTCGGCGGGCACTTTGTGCAGGGTCACATCGATTGTGCGAGCGAGGTGCTGCGGCTGGAACCCGTCGGTGCGGATCACCGGCTGGAGATCGCGCTGCCGGTGGAGTTCGCGCAGTATGTCGCATTCAAAGGCTCAATCGCAGTCGATGGCATCAGCCTTACCGTCGCGGAAGTCGGCCCGCATTCCTTCACGCTTTGGATCATCCCGCACACCATGGCGGCCACGACGCTGCGCGTGCGCAAAGCCGGGCAGCGGGTGAATCTTGAGTTCGATCTGCTCGCGAAATATGTGGAGCGCGTGATGACGGTGCGCAGCGTGCGCGAGGCAAGTTTGTAGAGTGCTGCCTGGCTGGTGTCGCGCTGGCCGCGCCCGACCTGCCCAGTCTTGCCGCGCCAGCGGGAGCTCTACTTTGTTTCTGACTCGTCCGACGCGAAGATGACGGGTTGTCATTTTCCGTCGCCCGACTCACGTTCCATATCTTTCGCCTATGGCTGTGGAGAAAATCTTAGTCGTCGATGATGAGATGGCGATCCGCAAGGTGCTGGAGGAATGGCTGCGCTACAAACGCTACAGCGTCCACAGTGCGGGCGATCTCGCCACGGCGGAGCGGATGCTGCCGGAGGGTGGCTTCGATCTCGTCTTCGTGGATCGCAGGCTGCCGGACGGCGAGGGCACCGCGCTGCTGGAGCGCATCCAGAAGATGCCGAGCCGTCCGCTGGTCGTGCTGATGACCGGCCTCGCCACGATCGAATCGGCCGTCGCCGCGGTGCGCTTTGGCGCGTTCGATTATCTGCTGAAGCCCTTCTCGAAGGACCAGGTCGAGCTCGTCGTGAAGCGGGCAAATTCGTTCAGCCAGGTCGTGCGGGTGAACCAGTTCCTCAGCGCGGAACTCACCGACACGCGCGACTTGATCGGTGCGAGCCCCGCTTTTCTCCAGCTCCACCAGATGGTGCGAAAAGTGGCGCCCACCGAGGCGACCGTGCTCATCCAAGGCGAGAACGGCACCGGGAAAGAGCTGATCGCGCGCGAGCTTTTCCATCACAGCGCGCGGTCGGGCGCGCCCTACATCAAGGTGAACTGCGCGGCGCTCCCGGAGAGCCTTATCGAGAGCGAGTTTTTCGGGCATGAAAAGGGCGCGTTCACCGGCGCGACCGAGCGCCGCGAAGGGCGGTTCGAGCTGGCGGACGGCGGCACGCTGCTGCTCGACGAGGTGAGCGAAATCCCGCCGCGGCTCCAAGCAAAGCTGCTGCGCGTGCTGCAAGAGCGGGAGTTCGAGCGGGTCGGCGGAACGAAGACGATCAAGGTCGATGTGCGGGTGCTGGCGACCACCAACCGCGACCTGCGCAAGGCGGTGGAAAAGGGCGACTTCCGTGAAGATCTTTACTACCGGCTGAACGTCTTTCCTTTGCAGGTGCCTCCGCTGCGCGAGCGGCGCGAAGATATCACCGCGCTGGCGGAAGGCTTTCTCCAGCGCTTCATCCGCGCGCATGGCGTTCAGGTCTCCGGCTTCACCCAGGAAGCGCGCGATGCACTGCTGGCGCACCGCTGGCCGGGCAATGTGCGCGAGCTGCAAAACACCATCGAGCGCGCGGTCATCCTGACCGACGCCGGCGCACCCGTGGGCCTCGGGACGCTTGGCCTGCCCGCCGCGCCCGGCATGGGCAGCGCCGCTCCGTCACATGCACCCGCGCAGTTTCCCGCGCCCGCAGAGACTCAGACCACTCCGGACCGCGCGGACGCTCCAGCAGGTTTCGTTCAGCCGCTGCACGAGCTTGAAAAAGAGCACATCCTCCGGGCGCTGGAGCAGACCGGCGGCAATCGCACGCGGGCTGCGGAGTTGCTGCAAATCAGCATCCGCACGCTGCGCAACAAGCTAAATGAATACCGGGTGGAGGAGCCAGGGCGGCAGGGAGGAGAGTAGTTAGCTACTACCCGGGAAACTCCCTTTGCTTCTTTCCTCATCCATTGGGCTCGGGAAAGAGATGAGGATGAAGAAAGAGATGAAGAGGTGAAGGCGCAGAGTCCTTCGAATTAGGCTTTAAAAGCCTGTCCGAAAAACCCTCTTCGTCTTCTTCCTCATCCTCATCTTCATCTCGGCAACACAGGGAAGAAGATGAAGATGAAGAAACAGACGAAGAGCAAGGCACCCGGGGATTCGGATAGGCTCTAAGTGCAGACGTGCTCGATCGCCAGCTCACCAGTCGCAGGATCGAATTCCATCTGCGCGCAGAGCTTCTGGCTTTCCGCAAAGCGGAGTTCAAACCCCACGTGACTATCGGGTAGAATCGAACCGCCAAGGGTGAATCCGAAGCGCGTAACCTTCGCCTCTTCGAGCGCGAGCACTGCACCCCGGAACTGCTCGGGACTCAAGCGGCTTGAGGAAAGCCAGGTCGCAAGGTCGCGCAGCTCGCCTGCGATTTCGCGGCAGATTTCCTTGGCGTCGCTGGGAGGAATCATGCTCGGGAATCGCATTGGGGTTCTGCTCTGAGCTTGCAGAGGTCGGCTTCGCTCTACAGGCGGTTCATCACCCGTGTTTTCGGGGACTGCCCTCACGTTCAGGACACGCTGCGACGGCGAAATGTTGCGACGCTGTTTGCCATCGATCTTACCTCGGAAGCTCCCCAGTCGGAGCGCGACAATCGAGGAGGTGGCAAAGCACATCTTAAATACTACGAACCACAAAATCGATGAAAGCTATCTGCTGGTATGGCCGCTCGGATGTCCGCCTTGAAAACGTGCCGGATGCTAAATTGGAAGATCCGGGAGATGCTTTGATTCGGGTAACTTCCACGGCGATCTGCGGTTCGGATCTGCATCTTTTTGATGGTTATATGCCGACGATGGAAAACGGTGACATTCTCGGCCATGAGTTCATGGGTGAAGTGATGGAGGTAGGCTCTGCGGTTTCGCGTTTGAAGGTCGGTGACCGCGTAGTCGTTCCATTCAACATGGCTTGCGGCTCCTGCTTCTTTTGCACCAAAGGACTCTTCTCCTGCTGCGACGTTTCCAATCCTGAAGAAAACGCGAAGATCGCCCGCACTGCGATGGGTCATTCGCCAGCCGCGCTCTTCGGTTACTCTCACATGCTCGGCGGATTTGCCGGAGGGCAGGCGGAATACGTTCGCGTGCCATTTGCAGATGTCGGCCCGCTCCGGCTCCCGCCAGAGACGGAACTCTCGGATGAGCAGGTGCTGTTTCTTTCAGACATCTTTCCAACCGGCTACATGGCGGCGGAGAACTGCGGAATTGAAGGTGGCGACACTGTGGCGATTTGGGGTTGCGGTCCCGTCGGCCAGTTTGCGATCCAGAGTGCGTGGATGCTTGGGGCAGCTCGCGTGATTGCGATCGATTGGGTGCCGGAACGTTTGGAAATGGCGCGGGTGCATGGGCGCGCTGAGACGCTCGATTTTACGGAAGTGGATATCTACGAAACGCTCCAGGAAATGACTGGCGGGCGTGGTCCGGATCGATGCATCGACGCGGTTGGAGCGGAAGCTCACGGGACAGGGTCTTTCGATGCTGTCCTGGATAAAGCCAAAGCTGCAGTGATGCTAGGCACGGATCGCCCCCACGTGCTGCGCCAGGCTATCATGTGCTGCCGCAAAGGCGGCACGGTTTCGATTCCGGGAGTCTATATCGGTCTGCTCGACAAGGTTCCCATGGGTGCGGCGATGAATAAAGGGCTCACGATGAAAATGGGCCAGACGCATACACATCGGTATATGGAGCCGCTTCTGCGCGAGATTCAGGCTGGAAAGATAGACCCATCGTTCTTGATCACGCACCGGCTGAAGCTGGAGGAAGGGCCAGCCGCTTACAAGACGTTCCGAGATAAGCAAGATGGCTGCATCAAAGTGGTGATGACACCGTAATTGCAACTGTCGAAATGAATATCCCGGCTCATCCGCACTTACTTGGCTTGTAGATACGCTGCGGGTTGTTTATAGCATTTTGGAATTGCGTATCCTAATATCCCAATGCGGAGGTATTGGGCATGTAATGATTGCCTTGCCAGAATCATCTTTGGCTATCTTCCAATGCAGAAAGTAGGATGTTCAATAGACAAGCTGAAAACCAATAACTGCAACTTATATCATGACTAAGCAAATCCCGCTAGATCCTGCCCATCGTGCCGATCTGCCTGAGAGTGGCTCCGGCGAGTTGACGCATTCGGTTGCAACTGACCTCGCATACCAGCGCCTGGCCATTGTGAACGTCGCTTACTTCGGGCTTCCAGGTGCGGGCGACCGGCAGTGGGTGCTGATTGACGCGGGTGTCTTTGGCACTACCAGCTTGTTACTCAATGCGGTTGAGCAGCGTTTCGGAGCAAGCTCGCGGCCGGCGGCGATCATCATGACGCACGGCCATTTCGACCATGTCGGTGCGCTAAAGGAAGTTGCCGAGCTTTGGGATGTGCCAGTGTATGCGCACCCATTGGAGCTTCCCTTCCTAAATGGACAGCAGTCGTATCCTCCCGCGGACCCGACCGTTGGCGGCGGACTGATGGCAACACTTTCTCCGCTATATCCGCGCGGGCCTATCGATGTTTCGCGTTGGCTAGCTGTGCTGCCGGCGGATGGCACGGTGCCTTTCATGCATGGATGGCAATGGATCCACACGCCGGGACATACCCCGGGCCATATCTCGCTATGGCGGGAAGCGGATCGCACTGTTATCGCGGGAGATGCATTCATTACCACGCGCCAAGAGTCTGCCTATGCGGTAGCCACGCAGCAGCCGGAGATGCACGGGCCACCCAAGTATTACACGCCAGATTGGGTAAGTGCGCGTGCGTCGGTGCAAACGCTCGCTGCATTGGAACCAGAAGTTGCGGTCACTGGTCACGGCCCGGCCATGCGAGGAGCAGAGATGCGCGCGGCATTACACCTCCTCGCGCGCGATTTCGATCAGATCGCTGTTCCAGAGCACGGTCAATATGTGGATAGGAAGGTGTGAGGATTGGCGGCACGGCGCTTCAGCCGTGGTGAACTGCAAAGTCGATGGCGCAGCGAAATTGCTGCACTATTTCGTGCGTTTTAGGCTAGCCTGGGCAACGCAGATTAGTAGTTACGCCATTCTATAATCCTACACCTGTGCATACCCTGCGCTGTGTTCAGCCTCGTGTGCAGCGGGTCCCGCGTTTTCTGCAATGAGCTCGTCGGCACGATTGCGGAAATCGATCCCGGCGAGCTGCGTGTAATGCGTGAAGATGTCGGTGTTCTCGATGAATCCCGCGAACCGCTCCGCACCGGGACCAAGCGCCAATACCGGGACGTAATCCGAGGTGTGGGTGTTGCCGGTCCAGCCAATGCCGAGCCGATTCGCCATGAGCTGGCCGAGCTGCGTCACTGGGGAGTTCATCTGGTCGTAAAGCGCCGGGAAGTCACCCGCCAGCACACGTGCAAAGAGCGCCGCTCGCCGCTGAGACATTTGGTAGCCGGTGGCATCCGCCACGATTTCCGCGATTACCCCCGGCTCCACCCGCAGCGCCGAGGCGAGCTGCACCGCAGCGGTGAACTTGGTCTTGTCGTCGTCCGCTTTCGGCTCCTCTTTTTCCCCATCCGCCTTGCCGTCGGGATCGATCTTTGCCATCGGATCGGGCACGTCGAGCCGGTCTTCCGCATCAGTTGGCAACGCGGGCACCTTGATCTTTTCCCCCTCCTTTTCCAGGCGCTTCAGGATCTCCGGGTAGGACATCCGAACCTCGCCGAGTGCGGCGAAGCGCTGGGAAGAATGGCGGTAGCCGCCGCCCATTCCGTTCAAGCCGAGATTCGAGTTGGCATGATCAGTGGTGAGCACCACGAGGGTGTCGGGGTGCTGACGCTGGAAGGCGAGGCAGAGGTCGAGCGCTTCATCGAGCGCGATCTGGTCATGAATCGCCGCGGCGGCGTCGGAATTATGCGCAGCGTGATCGATCCGGGCACCTTCGACTTGAAGGATAAACTGGTCGTGCCGCTCCAAGCGCGCGAGTGCCGCCGCAGTCAATTGCGCCAGCGTGGGCACCTGCGCGAGCAGCTTCGCGTCAGCACGGTGATCGAGCGTGTAAGGCAGATGCCCATCCGCAAAGGTGCCGAGCAGGCGAGTGTCGAGCGGTGCCGCCGTCAACCCAGCCAAATCTTGCACCACCGCATAGCCCGCCTGCGCAAACTCGCGGTGGATGTCGCGCTTATCCTTGCGCTTGGTGGCCATGAACCCCGTGCGCCCGCCACCGAGCAGCACGTCGATTTTCCTCTCCAAATACTGTGACGCGATCGCCGCCGCATCGCCCCGCGAGCGCACCGCCGCAGCAAAGCCGGCCGGGGTGGCGTGAGTGATTTCCGCCGTGGTCACGAGCCCCGTCGCCCAGCCCTGCGCGACGAAAAGCGTGTAAAGGGGCGTGAGCAAATGGCCGTCCGGGAGAGTGTTCAGCGCGCCATTCGGCACGCGCGATCCGCTGCCCCAGCTCGACGAAGCCGCGGCGGAATCCGTCACCAGTGAGTTCAGCGAGCGTGTGTTCATGAAGCCCTGACGCGCGGTGGGATTGCGGTAAAGCGCCATCCACGAGAGGGGACGCCGGCGCGCGGTCTCCGAGAACTGATTGGCACAGGAAAATGTGCCGAGGCTCATCCCATCCGACACGATGTGGATGATCCGGCGCGGCTTTTGTCCCGGCGCAGCGAGCAAAGCATCCGACGAACGGGCGAGGTGAGGGCCGGAAAGTGCGGCAGCGCTGGCCGCGGCGAGCGACGAGCGGGAGAGAAATGAGCGGCGGGAGAACATAAAAGGGGGCCGCAATTTGCCCAAACCTGCTGCGCGGGCAAGGTGAGACTGGGGAGGAGAGGAGACTTGTTTCCAGGGTCGAAACAAAGGGCGGGCGCGCCGCTACGCTGGTGCTGCGGAGCGTGCCACAACCTTTCACCGCTTCTCCGATTTGAGAGTTTCGCTCCAGCCGGTGAGAACAAACGGCGGCGTCTGGGCGGCAGCGCGATTATTTCCGCCGGGCGGCAGACCGGAACGCCAATCCGCTGCTGTTTCCGGCACATCCCGTGCTTCGTAATCGCGCCAAACCGCAGTCGGTGTTGCCGTCCCGAGACTGAGCGCATGACCCAGCCAAAACCTAATATCAGTGAAGTTGACTTCGGCGGTCTGCCGATGGCGAAGGACCGGTGCATGCCCCCGACTATGATCAATCTGCCTGCCGGAGGTGTCGGGGATGCGCTCGATCCTACCCGGGAAATCCGCGGCTTGATCGAGAGTCTGCAGACGGGTGCCCGCGACGCGCGCGCCCAGCTCCGGGCGGCGGAGGAAGAGCGCGACGGCGTGGCCGAGCAGCTCGCCATCGCACGGCGGCAAAACGACGAGCTGCGCGCGCACTTCGTCGAAATCACCTCCCTCATCCGCGAGCGCGACGCCGCGGTGCAGGAGCTCGAGCGGCAAGGGCGCGCGCTGCGGGATGCGCAGTCGCAAAGCGCAAGCGCGCAGGCCCAGCTCGCCACCGTTTTGCGCGAACGTGGCGATGGACAGCGCCAGCGGGAAGAAATCGCCCGCCAGCGCGAGGAGATCACTCGGGAACGCGATGAACTGCTGCGGCGGGTGGAGGCATCCGGCCGCGCCACGCAGGAAGCAATGAGCCGGCGCGACGAAGCGCAACGGCAGCTTCTTTCCATCCGCCAGGCGCGCGATGCCGCGCAGGCGCAGAAAATGGACGTGCTGCAGGAGCTCGCCGCCGCGCAGGACCAGATCGCGGAACTGCGCTACCAGGTGGAGAGCCGCGAGCAGGCAGTGGCGGATTCCGCGGAGGCGGA
>CAXSDZ010000059.1:3208-5006 GCA_964235505.1 uncultured Chthoniobacteraceae bacterium | reverse complement strand
AGGTCGTCGTCATCACCGGCGGGGGCCGCGGCATCGGCGCCGCCACCGCCCGCGCGCTCGTCGCGAAAGGCGCCCGCGTGGCGATCGGGGACGTCGACGTCGACACCGCCGAGACCAACGCCGCGGTGGCCAAGGCGACGATCGACGCGCTCAAGGGCAGCGTCGAGCAGGCGCGCGCCCAGCTCGTGCAGGCCGCCACGGAGCGCGAAGGAATCATCGCCGAACGCGACGAGATCGCCGCCGAGCGAGACTCAGCGCGGCAGCACGCGGAAGAGCTCACCGGTGCGCTCGATCAAGCGCTCGGCGAACTCGATGAGCTGCACGCGCAGCCAGTCGATCGCTCGAATTTCACCCCTGAGCTGGAGGCGCTGCGCGCACGTGCCGCGACCCTGCAGGCCGAGCGCGAATCCGCCGAAGTGCAGGCTCAAGTGTTGAGCCGTGAGGTGCTGGAGCTGCGCCAGCAGCTCGGCAGCCGCGAGCAGGAAATCGCCGCGATGGCGAGCCATACGGACGAGCTTTCGCGCTACGCGGGGCATGCCCAGCACAGCTACGACCAGCTCGCCCGCGAGCGCGACGCCGCGCAGCGCGCGCGCGAGGAAGCGCTCACCTCGCTCGCCGCCGCGCAAAAGCAGATCGAGCGGATCATCCGCGACCGCGACCTCGCCCGGCAGCAAAGCACGGAAAATGCGCTCGCGCTTGAGGCACAAAACGAGGCACTGCGCGCGCAGCTCGGCGGCGCCGGCACGGACGCACCGGGAGCAGGTGGCCGCACCTCCGAGATCCGTCAGCTCGCGCAACTCCTCGAGACGCGGGAATCCGAGCGGCACGAACTCGCCGGCCGACTGGAGCAGCAGCGCGTGGAAACGATCGACCTCGCCTCCCGGCTGCAAACGGCCCAGGAGCAAATCAAAACGATGAGCGCGCACCTCGCCGAGGCGCGACTGCAATCGAAAGCCAGTGGTCAGCGGCCCGCGACGCTGCCGCCCGCGGCACGCCCGCCCCTGCGAGCGGTCGAGCCCGCGCCCGCGCCGCCACGACAGACAGGCGGCAGCGCGACGCTGGATGTAGAATCGCTGGAGTCGCTCAGCGCGATGCGGCGCTGCTTCGCGAGCTTCACGCAAAGCCTTGGCGAACTCGCGTTCCTCAAGGAGCTGCACGGCCATGCGCAGGCTTTCTCCGAGCAGGCGCGCACTCGTGGCGCGGTGCCGGTGCATCGGCTCGGCACCGCCTTCGCCGGGCTCCTCCACGAGCTTTATCTCTACCCGGAGCAGGTGAATCCCGCGATCCTGCGGACTGTCGGGCAGACGCTCGAATTCCTCGCCACCCTCGCGAAGCTGCCGAATCTGCACCAGGTCCGGGACCCCGCGACGGCCAATGTTTATGCGGTCGATGACGACGCGGACAATTGCCACTGCATCAAGCTGGCGCTGGAAACCGCGATGATGCGCACGACCTACGCGCAAGACCCGGTGGTGGCGCTGCAGGAACTCGCCGTGACTCCATGCGACCTCATCTTTTTGGATGTGAATCTGCCCGGCATGGATGGGTTTGAGCTTTGCACCGCGATCCGCCAAATGGAGCGTCATCGCACCACGCCGGTCATTTTTCTCACCGGCCTCACCACGCCGGAGAACCGCGCGCAATCAGGGTTGAGCGGTGGCAATGATTTCGTGGGAAAGCCGTTCATTCTTTGCGAGTTGACGGTGAAAGCGCTGACGCAGGTGCTGAAGGCGCAACTGCATCTGGCCTAGGGAGCGGTGAGGAAATGCCGGCTGACGCGGAGCGCGTGTGCGCGCCC
>CAXSDZ010000059.1:0-3198 GCA_964235505.1 uncultured Chthoniobacteraceae bacterium | reverse complement strand
CATTTTCCGCTACCCGGAATGCATCACGCCCCGAGATTCCGAGCGGCAGAATCGCTGTAACGCCCGCGCGATCCTCCGCGTCTGGCGAGGTAATCCCAGCCCCGCCTTCCCGCCATGAATCTCGCCGACGTTTTCACGATCACCCTCATCATCCTCGGTTTCCTCATCGTTTATGTGAGCTACTGGCTGCTGGCGGCGGGGCTGTTTCCACGCTTCGCGGAGCGATGCAGCCAGCGCATCGGCGCCGCGCCCATCAAGACTGCGCTGCTCGGCGCGATCACGCTCGCGCCGCTCGTTGCCATCGGACTTGCGATCAGCAGCAAAGCGCCGAACTCCGCCGGAAAGATCGCGGGCGTCGCCATCGCGCTGTTCGCCTTGCTGGCGGCGCTCCTCGGCTCGGCGGGTCTGGCCCTGCGCATCGGCGCGGGCTTGAAATCGCGGCGCGATGAGCGCGATCCGTGGCGGCGCGTGCTGCGCGGAGGGATCGTGCTGGCGCTCTCGTTTGTCCTGCCGTTTGTCGGCACGTTTCTCGTGATGCCGCTCGCCTTTGCCGCGGGATTTGGCGCGTTTCTTTTCTGCGCTTTCCGCCGGGAGGCCGCTCCCGTCTCAGCGCTCGCGGCGGAGCCGATCGTCGTGCAGCCCTCGCCGTTGCTCCCTTCCACGGTGGCGGTGCCGCCGGCGATGCCCACTGCGTGATGAGCATTTCTCGCCGCCATTTTGTCGCGCTCGGCGCAGGGGCGCTCGCTGCCGCAGCCGCCGGTTGCGACGAGGCCCGGCGGCTGCAGACCGACGTGCGCCGCTGGGTGGGCAAGCCGACCGCGCCGCCGCTGACAGGCTCGCTTGCCGCGCCGCAAGGGACCGAACTCGACGACGTTTCGCACCTCATCAACCGGCTCACTTTCGGTCCGCGCCCCGGCGATTACGCGCGCGTCGCGGCGCTGGGGACGCAGGCTTTCATCGAGGAGCAGCTCGCGCCGGAAGGCATCGAGGACTGGCTGTGCGAGCGCGTCATCCGGCATGAGTTTGAAGCGCTCGCCGACCCGGAAAGCCGCCTCATCCCAAAGCGCAAAACGCAGGGCGATCCGCTGGTCGCGATGTTCCCGGCGCTGGATCATTCCAGCGCGCGCGTCGGCGATCTTTATGAGTTCAAGGAAAACGTGCTGCTGCGCGAACTCACGCGCTCGGCGATTCTGCGCGCCGTGCTCAGCCGCCGGCAATTGCATGAGGTGATGGTGTCGTTCTGGAGCGATCACTTCAATATCGACCCCTCGAAGGGCGAGGCGAAGTGGCTGAAAGTCGCCGATGATCGCGAGGTGATCCGCCGGCATGCGCTCGGCAGTTTCCCAGAAATGCTGCGCGCCTCCGCGCTCAGTCCCGCGATGCTCTGGTATCTCGATGGCCGCGTGAACGGGCGCAAAAACGCGGACGACAAGCCGAATGAAAACTACGCGCGAGAGCTCATGGAGCTGCACACGCTCGGCGTGCATGGCGGCTACTCGCAAGGCGATGTGATGGAAGTCGCGCGCTGCCTCACGGGCTGGACGGTGCGCGACCGGAAGCGGTGGATGAAAGGCAAAGTCGAGTTCGACGCGAAGGCGCACGATGACGGCGCGAAGACCGTGCTCGGTCACGAAATCGCCGCCGGCCTTGGCGCGCGCGATCTGGATCGTGTGCTGGAAATCGTGGCGCTGCATCCTGCAACCGCGCGCTACGTCGCCACGAAGCTGTGCAAGAACTTCATCGCCGACGAACCGCCAGAGCCTGCGATTGCGGCGACTGCGGATGCGTTTTTGGGAAGTGCGGGCGACATCCGCGCGACGCTGCGGGCGCTCTTTGCGACGCCGGAGTTTGCCGCCGCGCGCGGCGTGAAATTGAAGCGGCCCTTTCACTTCGTGGTCTCTGCCCTGCGCGCGACGAATGCCGAAACCGACGGCGCGCAACCGATCATCGATGCGCTGGTGCGGATGGGCCACGCGCCTTTCCGCTACCCGACGCCCGATGGCTATCCGCAGGAGGCCCACCACTGGACGGGCACGCTGCTGTGGCGTTGGAACTTCGCCGCGGCACTCCACGAGAACAAGATGAAGGGGACGCGCATCGATGCCGCCGCACTCACGCAGACGCTCGGCGGGGCCGCCGCGCTGATGGCGACGGCGCTCGGTCGGCAGCCTGCGGGCGCGGAGTTGCAGGCCTTTCGCGAATCCGGCGCGGGGCTGGCGCTGCTGCTGGCGTCGCCGGCTTTTCAACGCTGCTAAATCCATGAGCACGCAAACCTTTCTCACCGGCAACGGCGACTCGCGCCAGACCCTCGTCGCCATCTTTCTGCGCGGCGGCGCGGATGGGCTCAGTCTCGTCGCGCCGCTCGGAGACGACGCTTATTACAAGGCTCGTCCGCGGCTTGGCATCGCGAAGAAAGATGCGGTGGCGCTCGATGGATTCTTCGGCCTGCACCCGGCGCTGCGCGCGCTGGAACCCGCATGGAAAGAGGGCGAAATAGCGATCGTGCATGGCGCGGGCTCGGAGGATGAATCGCGCTCGCACTTCGAGGCGCAGGATCTCATGGATCACGGCGGCATCGCGGCGGGTGGCTGGCTGGGGCGCTTTTTGCGGTCCCGCCCGCCAGGCGCGAGCGGCGCACTCTCATGCGTGGCGGTGGGCGACGCGATGCCGGAGTGCCTGCTCGGCGCGCCGAGCGCGACGGTGATGAACTCGCTGGATAACTTCGCTTTTGGTGCGGGAACGCCCGGCCGCCGCCGCGCGCTGGAGCAGCTCTACGGCGCGGAAAGCGACCTGCTCGGCGGCGCGGCGCGAGACACTTTCGATGCGCTCGGCCGCATCGATGTGATGCGCGCCACGCCTTACCTCCCGGCGAATGGCGCGGACTACAGCACGGATGGTTTTGCCAATGGGTTGCGGCAGATTGCGCGCTTGATCAAAGGCAACGTCGGGCTGGAAGCCGCGTCGGTTGATCTCGGCGGTTGGGATTCGCACTTCACGCAAGGCACGCTGCTCGAGCCGCTGCTCACGCGACTGGGGAAAGGGCTCGCCGCCTTTCGCCAGGATCTCGGCTCGGCGATGGCGCAGACGACGGTGGTGGTGATGACGGAGTTCGGCCGGCGTGTGCGGGAGAATTCCGCCTTTGGCACGGACCACGGCCGCGGCAGCGTGATGTGGGTGCTGGGCGGCGGCGTGCGTGGC
>CAXSDZ010000058.1:5093-21432 GCA_964235505.1 uncultured Chthoniobacteraceae bacterium | reverse complement strand
GCGGTGGACTGCATCATCAACCAGGCGCGCATCAACAAGCAGAACGAAGGCGTTGCTGGCTTCCGCCCGCTTTACTCTATCTACGTCGGTATCGGACAGAAGAACGCAAACATCGCCCGCACCGTCGGCGTGCTCGAAGAAGCCGGCGCGATGCCTTACACGATCATCGTCTCGGCGCCTGCATCAGATACTGCGACGAACCAATACCTCGCTCCCTTTGCCGGCGCGGCGATGGGCGAGTGGTTCATGGATAACGGGATGGATGCCTTGATCGTGTTCGACGACCTTTCCAAGCACGCCGTGGCCTATCGCCAGGTTTCACTGGTGCTCAAGCGCCCTTCTGGCCGCGAAGCTTATCCCGGCGATGTCTTCTACCTCCACTCCCGCCTGCTGGAGCGCTCCGCGCGTGTAAATGAGAAGAATGGCAATGGTTCACTCACCGCGCTGCCTATCATCGAGACACAGGCCGGCGACGTGTCGGCTTACATTCCGACAAACGTCATCTCAATCACCGATGGTCAGATCTATCTGGAGACGGATCTCTTCTACCAAGGTATCCGCCCCGCGATCTCAGTCGGTCTTTCCGTTAGCCGGGTAGGTTCCGCCGCGCAGATCAAGGCGATGAAACAGGTCGCCGGCAAGATCAAGGGCGACCTTGCCCAGTTCCGCGAGCTTGCAGCCTTCGCGCAGTTCGGCTCGGACCTTGATGCAAAGACCAAGGGCCAACTTGAGCGCGGCCAGCGCATCGTGGAACTCTTCAAGCAGGTGCAATACAATCCGCTCCCAGTCGAGCAGCAGGCGGCGGTAATCTGGGCGATGCAGAATGGTTATTTTGACGACGTGCCAGTGGACCGCGTGAAAGACTTCCAGCTTAAGTTCCAGGACTACCTTTCCACCCGCCGCGAGCCGATCCTGAATAGCATTCGCGAGAAGGCGGCCTTCGACGACGCGCTCACTGCGGAAATGAAAGCGGCGCTCACGGAATTCAAAGCCGGATACCGGGCCTAACCTGCCATGGCTGCCAACACGCGCGACATCCGGCGGCGGATCAAGTCGATCAAGAACACCGCGCAGATCACGAAGGCGATGCAGATGGTCGCCGCGTCGAAGATGCGCAAGGCGCAGCAGGCTGCGCTCGCGGGTCGGCCTTACGCCGAGCTTTTGAACAAAGTGCTTGTCTCGCTAGGCGCGGGCACCGCGTCGGCTGGGATTGAAGACTTGTCGCACGAGCTGCTCCGCGTCCGCGAAGTTAAGAAGCAACTGGTGCTGCTGATTTCGACCGACAAAGGACTATGCGGCGCGCTGAACACGAACTTGATGCGCGAAGCGGCTAAGTTCAACAAGGCGGATACCGAGTTTGTTGCCGTCGGACGCAAAGGGATGCAGTTCCTCGCGCGCTCGGGTTACAAGGTGCTCGCCGAGTTCGAGCTGAAGGATAACTTCACCTTCCTTGATTCCAAAGCAGTGTCGAAGTTCTGCATGGATCGCTTCAGTGCCGGCGATGTCGATCGCGTGGTGATCTTATTCACCGACTTCATCAATACGCTGACGCAAGTGCCGCGCGCCCGCCAGGTGCTGCCAATCTCATCCTTCGAGATTCCCACGCTGGAAGGTTCCTTCATTGCTCGCAGTGACGAGCCGCGCAAGAATCCTCCCGTGGCGACAGAGGCCGACGGTGCAACGGAATACCTTTTCGAGCCCAGCGGTTCCGCCGTCCTTGGTGGCATCCTGCCGCACTACGTTCACTTCTCTGCGTATCAAATGGTGCTGGATTCCCGCGCCTCCGAGCACTCCGCGCGAATGGTGGCAATGAAGAACGCCAGCGACAACGCCAAGCAGATCATCAAGGATCTGACGCTGGAATATAACAAAGTGCGCCAGGCCGCGATCACCACCGAACTCCTCGAAATCTCCACCGCGCAAATGGCGCTGGGGTAGGAAGAAGTTGATGGTTGAGTGTCGCTGGTTGATAGCCGCATAGAAGACAACCGGCAGCAATCGCGAGGCTCAGACTATCAACATTCAACTTCAAACTATCAACTTACTCAAATGTCCGATACCCTCGCTCCCGCCACTAACGTTGGCACGATTGTCCAAGTTATCGGTCCCGTCATCGACGTGGACTTCTCTCAATTCGGCAAGCTGCCGAAGATTTACGAAGCGCTTGAGATCACGTTCCAGGCAAACGGAGTTCCGACCAAGCTGACGCTCGAAGTGCAGCAGCACCTCGGCGAGAGCTGGGTGCGCGCCATCGCGATGAGTTCCACTGAAGGGCTCCAGCGCGGACTGAAAGTGACCGCGACCGGAGCTCCTATCTCCGTGCCGGTCGGCGAAGGTGTCCTTGGCCGCATCTTCAACGTCACCGGCGACCCTACCGACGAGCGTGGCCCCGTTCCTCATACGAAGCGTTATCCTATTCACCGGGCAGCGCCACCGCTCATCGAGCAGGACACCCGTGCTAGTATCCTCGAAACCGGCATCAAGGTAATCGACCTGATCTGCCCTTTCATCAAAGGCGGCAAAGCGGGCGCATTCGGTGCCGCATGCGTTGGCAAGACGGTCGTTATCCTAGAGCTCATCAACAACATCGCAAAGGCGCACGGCGGCTTCTCGGTCTTTGCCGGGGTAGGTGAGCGGACACGCGAAGGCAACGATCTCTACCACGAGATGGCCGAGGCGGGTGTGATCAAGCTCGATAAGATCGAGGAGTCCAAAGTGGCGCTAGTCTATGGCCAGATGAATGAGCCCCCCGGCGCACGGCTCCGCGTTGCGCTTTCCGCGCTTTCCATGGCGGAATACTTTCGCGACGAGAAGAATCAGGACGTGCTGCTCTTCGTCGATAACGTGTTCCGCTTCTCGCAGGCAGGCTCCGAAGTCTCCGCGCTGCTCGGCCGCACACCTTCGGCGGTCGGATACCAACCGACACTCGCCGCAGAGATGGGCCAGCTTCAGGAGCGCATTACTTCCACGACCAAGGGCTCCATTACATCGGTGCAGGCAGTCTATGTTCCGGCGGACGATCTTACCGATCCGGCCCCGGCGAATACCTTCGCGCACCTTGACTCTACTTTGGTGCTCGAGCGTTCCATCGCCGAGCTGGGCATCTATCCGGCGGTCGATCCGCTTTCTTCCACCTCGAAGGCGCTTGCACCTGATATCGTCGGTAAAGAGCATTATGAAGTCGCCCGCGGCGTGCAGCGCGTGCTCCAGCGTTACAAGGATCTGCAAGACATCATCGCCATTCTCGGCATGGATGAGCTTTCGCCCGAGGACAAGCTGACCGTCTTCCGCGCTCGCAAAATTCAGCGTTTCCTGTCGCAGCCCTTCACCGTTGCGCAGGTCTTCACCGGCACGCCTGGTGAATACGTTACGATCGCCGAGACGATCCGTGGCTTCAAAGAAATCCTCGAAGGCAAGCACGACGACGTGGCCGAGGGGAACTTCTACATGAAGGGCGGAATCGACATGATCCGGGCCTGATTCAATTGGCGATTGGTGGATCTGGCGAGCGGGCGATCTTTTTCACTGACTGCCTTGCCTGTAACCAATCGCCAAATCAATAGATCGCCAACTCGCCAAATTCCCCATGCCTCTCCGCCTTGAAATAGTCACTCCTGACTCCCGCGCGTATTCCGATGACGTGGACATGGTCGTCATCCCCGCTAGTGAAGGCGAGATGGGTATCTACCCGATGCACGTCCCGATGATGACGCAGATCACCCCCGGTGAACTCGTCGTTCGCAAAGGCATGGAGACGCTGCACCTCGCGATCGGCGAAGGCTTTGCTGAAATCACGCAGACCCACGTCCGCGTCTTAGCCGACATGGCGATCGACGAACGGCAAATCGATGTGAACGCCGCAGAGGCCGCAGTGAAGCGCGCCGAAGAGCGACTGAAAGAAGGCAACATCGGCGACGAAGAAGTCGCTGCTGTCCAAGCGGCAATCCAGCGCTCCATGGCGCAGCTCCACGTGAAGCGCCGGCGACATAGCTAAGTTACGCGCAGTTGGGTTTAGATCACAAAATAAGGCGCCGGGAGACCGGCGCCTTTTTTGTTTCAAACATTGCAGTCATCGCGCCGCTGCAATCTCCCGCAGCAGCGTATTCGCGCAGGCTTGGGCGAACTCTGGATCGTTCACCTTGCAGCCTATCTCAAGGACGGGGATGTCCGCGCGCAAGTGCTGCTTGATCGCTGAGAACAGCGCTGCATCGGCGGCGGGGTCGTGGAAGGGCTGGCCGGGGGCGCTGATCACGCTGATAGCCTCGGTGGGCAGGAGGACGGTGATGGGGCCGGTGGAAAGGTTCACCTTTTCCGCGAGGACGCGGCCGAGTTCGGCGCATTCGGCGGCGTTCGTGCGCATCAGCGTTACTTGGGGGTTGTGGTGGTAAAAGGTGCGGCCAGCGAACTTGGCGGGGACCGTCTCGGGAGCATGGAAGTTCACCATGTCGAGGCAGCCGGGCGCGACGACCGCGGGGGTTCCGCGTTTCGCCGCAGCTTCGAGCCGCGTCGGCCCAGCGCCGAGAACGCCGCCGACCAGTTCGTCGGCCCATTCCGTCGTGGTCACATCGAGCACGCCGGCGACGAGGCCGCTTTCGATCAGCGACTCCATCGTGCGTCCGCCGATGCCGGTTGCGTGGAAGACGAGCACCTCGAAGCCAGCGCGCTCAAGGATCCCTTTCGCGTGCTGCACGCACTCCGTCGTATTGCCAAACATGCTCGCCACAATGATCGGCTTGTCGGTCACTGCTTCCGCCGGAGTCTGCGATTCCACCATGCCGCAGATCGCGCCGGCGGCGCGCGTGAGGATCTGGCGCGAGATGCGGTTGAGTCCCGCGACATCGACGATGCTGGGCATCATCACGATGTCCTTCACGCCGACGTATTGCGCGGTGTTGCCGCTGGCGAGCGTGGAGACCATCAGCTTCGGAAAACCGAGCGGCAGCGCGCGCATGCCCGCCGTGGCGATGGCGGTGCCGCCGCCTCCGCCCAGCGAGATGACACCGTCGATACGCCCCTCGGCTTCGAGCTTGGACAGAATCACCGGCGCCGCCGCGCTCATGGCCGCGACAGCTTCGCCGCGGTCGTTCTTTGCCATGATCGCCGCGAGGTCGATGCCCGCAACCTGCGCGACTTCCTCTCGCGTGATGTCGGCAGCGATTTGCGGCGCGCCGACCGTGCCGAGATCGATCACCAGCGTGCGGTGCCCGCGCTGGCGGATGAGTTCGGCGACGAAGCCGTGCTCGTCGCCTTTGGTGTCCATGGTGCCGAGGATTGCGATGGTCATTGGGGAGGAAGAGTTGATGGTTGAGGGTGGATAGTTGATGGACCGAAAGCAGCGGGAGAGAGCGTTCGGCGGGGCGGGCGCGGATGCTTGGGCAGCGCGCCTGCGATCAATTAGCGGCTATCAACAATTAACTCTCAACCATCAACTTGCCCCGTCTCTCACCGCCACGGATCGGCGGGGTAGCCGGGTCCGAAATATGCGGGGTCGTTCCACCATGAGCCAACGCCGACCGACACATCGACCGGTGTCGGCGTGCGCTCGCGCGCGAACTCCTCACACGCTGCGACGAGCACATCCATCACGCGCGGTGACACGCCGACACTGCGCAGATGTTGCGCGTCGGCCGGGGTGATGAGGTAGCTCACGCCTTCCTTTTCCAACTGCCGGATGATCAGCCGGTCCGGCACGCCGCTCCGGCTAAGAGCGAGGATATCTGGTGGGAGCAACGCTTCGCCTATGTCGAGCTTGCGAAGGACAGGAGCGGGCACGCCGCGGGAGCGGATCACCGCCCATTCGCGATCCGTGTAAGTGGAGCAGGCGGTGAACGCGGTGACGCATGAGAGGAGAAGAACGGTGCGAAATTTCATCGGGGTAGGTTGCGCGAAGGTTGCGCGAGCTTCCCGTCGCTGCAAGTGCTCAGCGCAAGCGCGCACCAAGGTCACCACGCAGCGGCGGTGCCTTCGCCGCGGGGATCGGCGGCGGCGGAAAACTGACGCGTTTCTCCATCGCGCGCGACAGCCTGCGCGAGGCCAAAGTTGTCCACCTCCGCCAGCGTGTGCCCGCGATTGCGCAAGGCCTCGAGGACATCTGGCGTGATGCCGCGCTCGATCTTCAGCTCGTCCGGTTTCCACTGGTGATGAAAGCGCGGCGCGGCGAGCGCGGCGCGCACATCGAGGTGAAAATCGACCGTGGCGATGATCGCCAGCAGCGTCTGGCTGATGATCGTCGGCCCGCCTGCCGCGCCGAGGGCGAGGATCGGCTCGCCATCGCGCAGCACGATGGTCGGGCTCATGCTGGAGAGCGGGCGCTTGCCGGGCGCGACCGCGTTGGCTGCGCCGCCGACGAGCCCGAAGGCATTCGGCACGCCGGGCTCGATGGAGAAGTCATCCATCTCATTATTCAGCAGCACGCCGGTCCCGGGCACCACGACCTTTGAGCCGAAAGCGGTGTTCAATGTTGCCGTGCAAGCAACCCAATTTCCCTCCGCATCGGCGGCGGAGAAGTGCGTGGTGTGTTTGCCGAAAAGATCGTCTGCTGCGCGATGAGGCGCGCCGGGGCCGCGAACTTGCAAGGCAGCATCCATGCGGATTTGCGAGGCGAGACGCTCGGCGTATTCCTTCGCCACCAGGCCGCGCGGCACAGGCGCAAAATCGGGGTCGCCGAGCCAATGCGCCCGGTCCGCAAAGGCGAGCTTCATTGCCTCTGTCACAATGTGGATCGCGTCGGCGGAACCGTGTCCCATTTTCGCGAGATCGAAGCGCTCAGCGACGTTCAAAATCTGCGCGACATGCACGCCGCCGGAGCTGGGCGGCGGGAAGCTCACCAGTTCATGCCCGCGATACGTGGAGCGGATCGGCTCGCGCACTTTTGCGCGGTAGCCGCGGAAGTCTTCGCGCGTGAGCCGGCCGCCGTTCTCGCGCATCCACGCATCCGTTCCTTCCGCGAAGGGGCCGTCGTAAAACCACGCGCTGCCGTGCTCCGCGATGGCGCGGCAAGTCGCCGCGAGTTCCGGCTGCCGCAGCGTGTCGCCTTGCTTCCACTCGCTGCCGTCCGGCTTTGAGAACACCGCGCGCGAGCTGGGAAACTGCGCGAGAGCAGCGGCGTTCGAGCGCAGGCGGAGGGCCATGATTTTTCCGATGGGGAAGCCGCGCTCCGCGAGTTCCGCAGCGGCGAGCAGGTGGGATTTCAAGCCGAGTTTTCCATGCTTCGACACCGCGAGATCATACGCCGCGAGCGCGCCCGGAACGCCCACCGCCAACGCGCCGGTCTGGCTGAGCGCGGTATCGCCTTTGCCCTCCCGCAGAAACATCTCGCACGTCGCCGCGGCAGGCGCAGTCTCGCGGCCGTCGATCGCGATGAACTCGCCGCCAGCCGTCCGCAGCAGCAGGAAGCAGCCGCCGCCGATGCCGGAGTTGCTGCCATCGACCACGCCGAGCGTGAGCGCCGCAGCGACGGCGGCATCGACCGCATTGCCCCCGCGCCGGAGGGCGTCCAGCGCAGCGGCGGTGGCGAGCGGGTGGACGGTCGCCACCGCGCCACGTTCACCGCGCGCCAGCGGCTCTGCCGTCGCGTGCGAGAGGAGAAGCGCGACGGCGAAGAGAGAAACGAGGGTGGCGCGCATGCCGCGGAGCAGGCACTCGCGCGCGGCGCAAAGCAAGCGCAAGCCCGCCGTCCGCGAGCCGCTCTTTCCGGGATTCCGCAGAGAGCGAGAGATTGGAAACCACAGATCACACTGATCTCACAGATGGAAAACCGGCTGCAAAGACATCCGTGAAATCAGTGTGATCTGTGGTTCAAAGATCATCTGCGGCATCTACCTCCAGAGCTGATGCGCATGGCAGTGCGCGTGGCTCATCCCGGTGCCCACAAACGCATTGCACTTCCGGGCGGGTGCGGTGAGAAAGCGGCCCCTTTTTTCCAGCCACCCAGATCCCATCTATACCCCGCATGAAAACCAAAGGACTCAACGCCGCCGACTTCCTCGCCCTGCTGGAGAAAGTGCTGCCGCTGACCGCAAAAGACCCGCATCTCGCGACTGTGATCTATGAAGCCGTGGCGAAGGAGATCCGGCTCCTCAACAGCATCCAGAGCTTTGAAAAGTTCTGCGAAAAGGAGGGGCTGCCGAACCTGGAAGCGGCAACGGTGGCCGAGCTGCAAACGCAGCTCGCGAGCACCTTTGGCGAGGCAAATGTGGCGATCACGCCGCACGAGGAAGGCAACGGCGTGGCTGTGGAAATCGCGCTGCCCGACCGCACACTAAACGCCAAGGTGAAGGTGGTCGCGCCCGATGCCGACGATGGCGATCCGAAGGCGCCGCACGTTCCCTTTCCCGTGACGCTGCCGGAAGACCCCGAACTCGTGTGGGTGCTGGCGCGGCGCGAAGACCTCGCGCCGGAGGAAGCGGCGCGGGCGCTTGCGAAGATCGAGGAGGAGTTTTGGGCGACCAAGGGCGGGCAGAAATTGCTGCAAGAACGCGTGGAGCGGAACTTCGCGGAGTTCATCGCGCACGTGCCTGCCGCGGCGCTCGCGGACAGCGGCCTGAAGCGTCACTACAAAGAGCCGGAGCCGCTGCATGCGTTGCGGCTGCTGAAGGCGCATGGTGCGGGAGGGAGCGGCGCGAGCGTGGCGGGACTGAGAGAAGGGTGAAACGCGGGGCAGGCCAAGGAGAGCACGCACTCGCCATTCGCGACGCGAGAGATCCGCAACGCGCTCAAGCCTTCGGATTGAGCAGTGACGCATCGCGCATCCCTGCACCCACGCTATCGCGCGACTGCCGTCTGGCTCAAAGAGCGTGTCTGAAAAGGCGTCTCGCTTTTGCCTTCTTCTCTTCTTCCTTTTCGGAGGGAAGGAGTAGGGGACGAAAAGGGAGGAGGAGGAAGCGCGTTGATTTTTCGGACACGCTCTAAGGTTCCCCGCCGCCCATCCGTCTTCGCACCAAAGAACCCATGCTTCCTCCCGCTCCCGCTCCCGATTTTCCTGCGCTCGTCGCCCGATACGAGCGGCCGCTCGTGCGCTATGCCCAGAGCATCCTTGGCGATGTGGAAAGCGCGCGGGATGTGGTGCAGGAGACCTTCATCCGCTACGTGCGCGAGCCGCGGCCAGAGCTGCAAAGCGACGCGCGCCATTGCGAGGCGTGGCTTTTCACCGTGTGCCGCAATCGCGCCCTCGATCACCAACGCAAATACGCCCGCATCATTCCCATGCCCCTCGCCGATGAACGAATCGCGGAAGAGCCGAGTCCGGCCGCCGCCACCGAAAGCCGCGACAGTGCGGCTTCGCTCTTCCGGATGCTCGACGCGCTGACGCCCAATCAGCGCGAAGTCATCCGCCTCAAATTCCAGAACGACCTTTCCTACAAAGAGATCGCCGAAGTCACCGAGCTGAGCGTGACGAACGTCGGCTTTCTCCTCCACACCGGCCTGAAACGGATGCGCGAGCTGCTGCAAGAAAGCGGCGCCCGCGACGCGTGGCCGATCCCCGCCAGCGCAGCCGCCATCGCCGCGCGCGAAGCCTAAACCGCCTTCCATTCCCACACCTCTTTTCCCTTTTGCATATGAACTTCGAAGACGATCCGAAACTCACCGCCTACGCGCTCGGCGAGCTGGAAAGCGCGGAAGATCGCGCGGCCTGCGCAGCGCTCCTGCGCGAGCATCCCGAACTCGAAAAGGAGCTGGAAGAAACCCGCTCCATCGCCGCGCTGCTCCGCCGCGAGCTGCACGCCGAACCCGCCGCGCCGCTGCGTGAAGAGCAGCGGGCGGAGGTGCTCGCGGCGCAGGCTGGTGCAGGCGAAGTGCCGGCTGCGGAGCAACCCTCGGCGTGGCTGCAACGGCGCTGGATCCCTGCGGCCATCGCGGCCTGTGTGGCAGTCGTTTCAGGGGTTGCGATCTATCTGCCGCGGCGCGATGCCGACGAGCAAGCGAAGGAGCTCGCTTTGGGACTGCCGCAATCCGTCGTCCAAACCGCGCCTTCCCCAGAACCCCGAGCGGCTGAGCGGGCGACTGCGGGGAAGGCGATGGCGGAGAATGCAACCTTGAGCGACGCCGACAACGCCCCGGCGACGAGCGTCGCGGACCAGCCGTTGCCAGCGCTCGGACGGAGCGAACTCGGTGCTCCCGCGGAGCCGGCATCCGCTGCCGCAGCAGCCGCGTCACCTTCACGCGGAGTGACTTTGATTCCGCAGCCGGCGCCTGCCGGAGACCGGGCGGACTTGGCAAAAGGCCAGGTGCCTTTCAACCTTCCAACCGTCTCCACAGCTCCGGGAGAAGGAACTGAGCTGCTTGCTGGAATCAATCAGCCGCCACCCGCGACGCAAACTCCGGCGCCTGCTGCGCCCGCCGCAAAGGCTGCCGCCGACAGGAGCTTCAAAGGAACAAGCATCGCCGGAGCGCTCCAAATCGAAGCCGAGCAACTTGCCGATCGAAACGAGACGGCTGTCGCTTACGGCAGAAGCGGTTCGGTTTTCGCCGGCGGCGGAACCATGGGTGAAGCGCCGCCCCCGCAGCGCCCGGACTCTGCTGGGAAACCCGCGGCGCTTGCTGCGAGTGAGGGCGTTGCTCCGGGACGGGGTCGGGCAAAGCTTCAGATCGCGACGGCGAGTGAAGGCGTGTATTACGACGAAGCGGAATCCAGAGAGCGGATTGTAGCGCGAGCGCGGACGTTGGTCCGGGATATGGACGCCGTCCGGGATCCCATCGCCCCGGGAGCTCCGGATCAAATCTATCGCAAGCTGGAGGAGCCGCAGCTGCTGCAGAAGCAACGCCAGCAAACCGAAGCCTCGAACACCGAGGCTTACGACACCGTCACCGACAACCCGTTCCTGCTCGCGAAGGAGAATGCGCTTTCGACCTTTTCCATCGATGTGGACACGGCGAGCTACGCGAATGTGCGGCGGTTTCTCACGAGTGGACAGCGTCCGCCGAAAGGGGCGGTGCGGATCGAGGAGCTGATCAATTACTTTCGCTACGACTACCCGCAGCCGCAGGGGGACGATCCGTTTTCCTGCACGCTGGAAGTCGCCGCCGCACCGTGGGCACCAGCGCATCGGCTAGTGCGCGTCGGCTTGAAAGGACGCGAGATCGCGAAGGACAAACGGCCTGCGAGCAACCTCGTCTTCCTGCTCGATGTGTCGGGCTCGATGGATCAGCCGAACAAGCTGCCGCTCGTGAAGCAGTGCATGAAGCAGCTCGTCAATGAGCTTGGCGAAAAGGATACGGTGGCCATCGCGGTCTATGCCGGCGCAAGCGGGACGGTGCTGGAGCCAACGAGCGATAAGGAGGAAATCTTCGACGCGCTGGAGCGGCTTTCACCTGGCGGCTCGACCAATGGCGCGTCGGGCATCCGGCTCGCGTATGACCTCGCGCAGCGCTCCTTCAAAAAGGGCGGGAACAACCGCGTCCTCCTTTGCACGGACGGCGATTTCAACGTCGGTGTGACGAACCAAAGCCAGCTCACCGATTTGATCGCGAAGAAGGCGAAGAGCGGCGTTTTCCTCAGCGTGCTCGGCTTCGGCATGGGCAACCTGAAGGACTCCACGATGGAGAAACTCGCCGACAAAGGGAACGGCAACTACGCCTACATCGACAGCCTGAAGGAAGGCCGCAAGGTGCTCGTGGAGGAAATGAGCGGCACGCTTTTCACCATCGCGAAGGACGTGAAAATCCAGGTCGAATGGAACCCGGCGCTGGTCGGCGCGTATCGGCTGATCGGCTATGAAAACCGGCTGCTGGCGAAGGAGGATTTCAACGACGACACGAAGGACGCGGGCGAGATCGGCGCGGGGCACACGGTGACGGCGCTCTATGAGGTGGTGCCCGCGGGAACGCCGCTGCCGACGATGCCGGGAGTCGATGCGCTGAAATATCAGACCACGGGCGCGGCGCCGGTTCCTGCCTCGCGTCCCGAAGAAGTGCAGCCGGCAGGCAGCGTGAGCGCGGGCACGCCGGTGCTCGGACGCGTGAACACCGCCGCCGTGGAGGCAAGCAAGGAGATGCTCACGCTCAAGCTTCGCTTCAAAGCACCCGAGGGCGACGCGAGCACGCTGCGCACTTTCCCGCTTTCCGACTCCGGCGCGACGTGGGACGCGAGCTCGCCGGACTTCCGCTGGGCGGCGGCGGTGGCGAGCTTTGGGATGCTGCTGCGCGATTCGCCCCATCACGGCAACGCGTCGTGGGCTTCCACGCTGGAACTCGCAGCGGCAGGGAAGGGGAACGATCCGAGCGGATATCGGCAGGAGTTCATCGGGCTGGTCCAGAAGGCGAGCGAGCTGGTGCCGCTGAGCGCCGCGAGCACTTCTGACACGACAGAGCTGCGTCCGAAGATCGTGCCCCAGACCAAGGCGGCGAAGCTGATGCTACCAGAGTTCTCCGCGACTGATTCGCCGCTGCTCGATGTCATCGATGCGCTCGCCAAAAAGAGCCGTGAAGTGGATGCGGAAAAAAGCGGCGTGCAGGTAGTCTATGCCGGCCCGAGCAGCGGCTCGCAGACACGTCTGACGCTCCGTCTGAACAACGTCTCCGTCGCCGATGCAGCCCGCGCCATCGCCAGTGCGGCGAATGTAACGCTGGCTGAGGAAGGCGACACGCTGATCCTGCGCGGCAGGTGAGCGGGCGGGTTCTCGGAATCGCAGCGTCTGCGCGTGCGAGCGAAGAAGCGATTGCCGCCGGGTAGGGTAGGCGTCCCGCCTGCCGTGTTCCACGTCCCGCGGAGCACATCACACGAAGGTAAATCGTCGCTCGATCTTTATGTCGCCGGCAAGACGCCGCCGACGGCAGGCGGGACGCCCACCCTACCCGGCGGCCAGCACCCGGTGCTCCCCACGCAAATCGCCGCGCGGAGTGGTCCTTCAGCCTCCCTGTCGCGTTGTGTTCTACCGCCCGCAAAACCGCTTGCCAGCTCGCTTCGCGCCGATACCCTTCGCGCCTCATGCGCCGGGCACTCCCTCTTTTTTTCGCACTCCTGCTGGCGGGGGCGCCGGCGTTTTCAGCGGGGGATTGGCAGGTCTTCAAGCACGACGGACGCGACTACATCACCTTCGACAACATGGCCGAATTCTACGGCATGGGCGGAGTCCGGCGGGTGAACAACACCGGCACGATGATGCTCGGCACGCGCTCGCTGCGGGGTGATTCGGGCTCGGTGGAGTTCCACATCAACAACCTGAAATTCAATCTCTCGTATCCCGTGGTGGAGCACGGCGGGAAGCTGAGCGTGTCGCGGATGGACCTGGTGAAGATCATCGAGCCGGTGCTGCGGCCCAGCAAAATCAAGGGTGCGGAGGCGATCGACACCATCGTGCTCGATCCCGGGCACGGCGGGCAGGCGAACGGCGCCTACAGTCCGTATGGCTGGGAAAAGCAATACACGCTGGATGTCTGCAACCGCGCGCGGATGCTGTTTTTGCAGACCGGGATGAAGGTTTATATGACCCGCACGGACGACACTTTCGTGTCGCTCGACGACCGCGTGGCCTTTGCCAATCGCTTCGACAACGCGCTTTTCATCTCCGTGCATTTCAACTCTGGCGGCGCCGGCACGGGGCTGGAAACCTACACGCTCGCACCACGCGGCGTCCCTTCGATGATGGCCGATGGCCCGCGGGTGAGCGACCTGCAGGAGTGCCCGGGCAACGCGCACGACGCGGAGAACATGGCACTTGCCACGGCCACCCACGCTTCGCTCGTCGTGCGCTCGAAGATGAACGATCGCGGCATCAAGCGCGCGCGCTTCGTGGTGATCCGCGACATCACCATTCCGGGCGTGCTGATCGAGGGCGGCTTCCTTTCCAATACCTACGACGCGAAGCTCATCGCCACGCCAGAGTATCGGCAGGGAATGGCGACCAGCATCTTCCAGGCGGTGCAGAACTACCGCCGCGCGGTGAGCCCGCAGGCGCCGCAAATCGCGGCAAAGAACACACCAGCTCCGCGGATCGAAACCGCGGCTGGAGCGACCGCTGGCGCGCCGGAGCCGGCCGAGCCGCGAGTGATCACGACGAGCCCGAACTGAAAATGGGGACGAGTCGCGGAGCGTGGAGCGTGCAGCGTGGAGCATGCGTGGAGCGTGCGTTTCTCTCTTCCTCAATCGCACCTTTTCTTGGCCGGAAAGTCGGAGGCGTGTCCTCCACACGAACGCTTCACGCTCCACGTTCCACGCCCCCCGCCCCCCGCCCGTGAGCGCGCTCCTCACCTCGCGTCCCGTCCGCACCGCGACCCGGAAACCCGTCCGCCCGATCGGCGTCTTTGATTCCGGCATCGGCGGGCTGACTGTCGCCGCGGCGCTTCGCGAGCTGCTGCCGGCGGAGAACATCTTTTACATCGGCGACACGGCGCGGGTGCCGTATGGCGGCAAAAGCCCGGCGACGGTGCAGCGCTATTCCACGGAGATCAGTGGGCTGCTGCTGGCGGAGCAGGCGAAGCTGATCGTCGTCGCGTGCAACACGGCTTCGGCGCTGGCGGTGCCTCGTTTGCAGGAAATTTTGAAAGTCCCGATTGTCGGCGTGATCGAGCCCGGCGCACAGGCTGCGGTGGCTGCGACGCGGAATGGAAAAGTAGGCGTCATCGCCACGCGGGCGACGATCTACAGCCGCGCGTATGAGCGTGCGATCCACCACCTCGCGCCGCAGGTGCGCGTAGTCAGCCAGCACTGTCCGCTGCTCGTGCCGCTCATCGAGGAGGGGTGGGTCGATGATCCGGTGACCGACCTGGTGATCCAGCGTTACCTCGACACGCTCTTGCGCGAAGAGATCGATACGCTGGTGCTCGGCTGCACGCACTATCCGCTGCTCAAAGCGGCGATCACTCGCTATGCGGGGCCGCAGATCACGCTCGTGGATTCCGCGCGGAACTGCGCGCTCGCCGTCCGCGACCTTTTGAAGAAAGAGCGACTCGCCGCGCCGAAAGCGCACATCGGCCAGTTGCAGGTGGCGCTCACCGACGCGTCGGATGGATTCCTGCGCGTGGCGGAAAATGCGCTCGGCTTGCAAGTTGGCGACGTGCAGATGCGGGCGGTGCAGGGGATTGCCGGGTAGCGCGGAGTCGCTGCCCGGCGCTGTTTTTTAATAGCTCCCGCCAATCTTCGCCTCACCGGTGGTTGTCGATGCGCCGCTTTCCCGGCGGCGATATTCATCCAGGATCTGCGCGGTGGAGCTCGTGCCGCAGCGCGTCGCGCCGAGCTCACGCACCGCGATCAGCGTGTCCAGATCGCGCACGCCGCCCGAGGCTTTCACCTGCACCGCGGGCGATACGCTCGCACGCATCAGCCGCAGGTGCGCTTCCGTCGCGCCGGTCGCAGCCATGTGCCCATCGGCGCTTTTGACGAAGCCAAAGCCAGTCGAGGTTTTCACAAACTCCGCGCCTGCCGCTTCGCTTGCCGCGCAGAGCTTCGCGATCACCGCATCGTCCGGGAGATAGCCGGTTTCAAAGATCACCTTCACCAGCGCGCCGTGCCGATGCGCTGCTTCGCACACCGCGCGGATGTCGTCTTCTACAAAGGCCCAATCGGCCGAAAGAGCGCGCCCGACATTTGCCACCATGTCGATCTCCGTCGCTCCATCGCGACAGGCGAGCTCCGTCTCGAAGCGCTTGACCTCCGTCGCATGTCCGCCGTGGGGGAAGCCGACAACCGTGCCGATCGCGACGCCGCTCCCGCGCAGGAGTTCCGCCGCAAGAGCGACGGCGTTGGGCTTGATGCAGACAGAGGCGATCCGGTAGCGCGCCGCCATGGCGCAGCCCGCGCGGAGTTCGTCGTCAGTGAGGGTCGGATGGAGCAGGGCGTGGTCGATCATCCCTGCGAGTTCGGCGTAGGTGTATTTCATAAGGGCGGCTGCGAAGGGTCACGCAGTGAGCCTCCGAGCGCGACTGCCTCGGCATAGAATCCCTCCAGCCTGCGTGTCTGCACGGAGAGATCGAACTGCTCGCGCACACGCTCGCCGGCCGCACGGCTCATCCGTGCGTAGCGCGGCGGATCGGAAGCAAGGGCGAGCATCGCAGCGCCTAGCGCGGCGGCATCGCGCTCGGGCACAAGCACTCCACTGACGCCGGTTTCCACCGCTTCCGGGATGCCGCCGTGCGTGGTCGCGAGCACGGGCAGACCGCTCGCCATCGCTTCCAGCATGGAGTTCGGAATTCCCTCCTGATCGCCGTCCGGGCCGAGTTCGCTGGGATGGAGAAACAGATGCGACGCGCCGAAGAGAGCGCGCAATTCCTCCTGCGCGAGAAAGCCGGGAAACGACACGCGATCGGCGACGCCGAGCTCCGCCGCGTCCGCGCGCAGCGCGTCGAGCAGCGGGCCTTCTCCAGCGATGGTGAAGGTGGCCCGAGGAAAGCGGACGGCAAATTC
>CAXSDZ010000058.1:0-5083 GCA_964235505.1 uncultured Chthoniobacteraceae bacterium | reverse complement strand
CGAACGCTCGCAGGCTCGTGTGCAGGCCCTTTTTTGCAATGAGCCGGCACGCTTGCACGCAGCGCCACGCGCCGTCGCTCGGCGCAGCGCGCAGCGAAAAACTCACCTCGCTGAGCGGGACGCCGGTGCGATGCACGCGCAGCTTTGCTCGATCGACGCCGAGCGCCAGCACGCGCTCCGCCAGCGATTCCGACCGGACGAGCACGAGCGTCACGCGCGCCAGCATGCGCTGGGTTGCTGCGAGGTGCGCGGGTTTGTCGAGATCGACCTGCGCATCCGCGCCGTGAAAGGAAACGATGGTCGGCAGCGCGCGACGTTCGATGAGCGGCAGCAGATGCACGCCGATGTGGCCGAAAAACACGTGCAGCAATCGCGCATCCGCCGCCTGCAGATGCGCCAGGATCCGGCGCGCTTCGGACCGGTAAATTGTGATCGGGCGTCCGAGGATTTGCTTATGCCAAAGCCGCCGGAGCGGATGCGTGCGCGGCTTGCGCAGGATCGTCACGTCGCGAAAAGGGAACTGCGCGGCGTGCTCGCGCTTCTGGCACAGCACGATCGGACGGAAGGCTCGCAGCGCCGTGATCTGCCGATAAACGTGCAGCATCTCCGGCTTCAGAAAAGTCGCGACGTATTGCGCTGCGATCGGGCACTCGGAAGTAAGGGGCGACTCGGACAAAGCGGCTCGGGGCGACGAAAAGTTTGCTGCGCAGGGCGGCTCCGTTATGGTTCCGCCCCCATGCGGAGAGAAGCTCAAATCCAGAACGAACTTGGCCTTCACGCGCGCCCCGCGGCAGAGTTTGTCCGCGCCGTGCAAAAGCTGCAATCGACGGTCACGATTCAGAAAGGCACGGAGGTGTTCTCGGCGGCGAGCATCCTCGAAGTGCTGAGCGCAAACCTCGACTGCGGCGCAAAAATTGTGATCGAGGCGGTGGGCGCGGACGCAGAGGAGGCGCTCGATCGCCTTGTGCAACTGCTCTACCGCTTCAAGGAACAGGAAGAGCAGGAGGAGCGGGAGCGGAGGGGGAAGTAAGCAGTGGCTCAGTGGACGCAGCTTTCCTGAAACTGAGAACTGCGCACTGCTCCCTGAGCACTTCCATCCCATGGACTACCTCGACAAGGCGCGCCGCGTGATCGACCTGGAAATGGCCGAGCTGCAGCGGCTGCACGCGCGTCTCGATGGCGCCTTCGTGCAGGCCGTCGAGCTGATCCTGCCGTGCGTCGAGAACCGTGGAAAGGTGGTGGTGTGCGGCGTCGGGAAATCCGGTCACATCGGCGAGAAGATCGCCGCGACGCTCACCAGCACAGGCTGTCCGGCGGTGGTTTTGAATTCGCTGAACGCGCTGCACGGCGATCTTGGCGTGGTGGCGGATGGCGATGTGGTGCTCGCGCTTTCCGCCAGCGGCGAGACCGATGAGCTGATCAATATCCTGCCCGCGCTCGCGCGCTTCGCTGTGCGCATCATCGCGATGACGGGCAATCCGCGCTCGGCTCTCGCGCAGGCGAGCCACGTGGTGCTCGACACCAGCGTGGAGCAGGAGGCGTGTCCGCTGAATCTCGCGCCGACCTCTTCCACGACGGTCATGCTCGTGCTCGGCGATGCGCTCGCGATGGTGCTGCTGGAGGCGCGCGGTTTTTCAAAGGACGACTTTGCGCGCTTCCATCCCGGTGGCCAGCTCGGGCGCACGCTGCTGCTGCGCGTGCGCCAGATCATGCGCGGCCGCGAAGGGATGGCGCTGGTGCCGCCGGCGATGCTCGTGCGCGACGTGCTCGGCGAAATGACGCGCCGCCGCGCCGGCGCCGCGGTCGCGGTCCATGCTGATGGCCGGCTCGCCGGCATCTTCACGCACGGCGATTTTGCTCGCCACTTTTCCGCGACGCCGGGCATCGGTGAGGCGCCGGTCGAGGGCTTTCTGACCAGAAATCCGATCACCGTCAGCGGCGACAAGCTCGCGGTGGAAGTGCTGCATATCCTGGAAAAGCACCGCATCGACGACCTCGTCGTGGTGGATGGGGAAGGCCGCCCCATCGGCGTCGTGGACTCGCAGGATCTAGCGCGCTGCCGGCTGGTGTGAATCTTCCAAAGGTAATGTGCGGACGAGCCGCAGGATGTAACTCAGCAGAACAAATCCGCTGACTCCGAAGGAGCAATCGATCAAGCGCCAATAAAATGGGATGCCGCGGATGGCTCCGCAAATGATGGCCAGTGGCACGACGCCGACACATGCGATAAGTCCGCAGATAAGGTTCGCGCGGTAGCGCAATGGATTGCGAAAGACCGGTCCGAAAAATAGCGCGATCACGAGGTGGCCAAATGCCAGCCAATCGGTTCCGTATGCAAGGAAGGGGTAGCGTTCTCCTGTGGCATGCAGCGCATGTTGCACCGTCGCAATCCAGAAGCGCAAACCGTCGGCAGCCTCTGGCAAGTCCCTTGCGCTGATCCCCAAGAGCCTGGCTAGCAGGTCGAGTTCACTGACCAGTGGAAAGGCCGTGATGCCGCTCACGACCAAGCCTGCGATGAACAGGCCGAGTAGGCAGCGGATGCGGAAGAGCAATGCTGTCGCCTCGTGCGTCACCGTGCGATCTCCGGCTTTTCCATGAAGGCGTAGCAGAACATGTGCAGGATGTGCATCTGCGCGTCTTCCACGCGGCCGTAGTGCGTGTCGTCGATGGCGATCACTTCATCCGCCAGCTCGGCGGCCCGGCCGCGCTTTCCGCCGACCAGCGCGATGGTGCGGAGGCCGTGCGCTTTGGCCCATCCGAGCACCTTCACGATGTTAGGCGAGTCGCCGCTGACGCTCGCACAGAGCAGCAGATCACCGGCTCGGCCGTAGTTTTCGAGCTGGCGCAGGAAGATGTCTTCATACGCGAAGTCGTTGCCGATCGCGGTGATCCAGCTCGTGTTGTCGTTCAGCGACAGGACGCGAAAACGCTTCCCGATCACGTCGGAAGAGCCTTTGCCGAGGTCGGTGACGAAGTGCGACGCATTCGCAGCGCTGCCGCCGTTTCCACAGATGAAAACCTGGCGATCGTCGCGGACCGCGTCGCGCAGGTGATCGATGCAGCGGGCGACCGCATCAGCAGGGATGGAATCGATGGCGCGTTTTTGCGCGGTGAGGTAGTCGGCGATCCAGGTTTGCATGGGGAAGGAAAGTGCCAATGGAACGTGAAAGTGAAAGTTTTGAGTCAAAGTCAAAGTGACATGCCGTCGAAAGGGCGCGGAGCTTGTGCGGCGTCGTCCCACTTTTACTCGTCACTTTCCACTGCCACAGCGGCCAGGCAGAGCGCGCCCACGGGCACGGCGTCTTCGCGGAGGCGGGCGAGAGCGATGCGCGGACCGGGCTGGAACACATCCATCACGAAGCGTGGAAGCGCTTCCTCCACCGCCGCGCGCAGCGGCTCGCCCAGCAGCGACAACCCTCCGCCGAGCACGACGATCGCCGGATGCAGCAGGTGGGCGACATGCGACAGGGCGAAGGCCAGATCCTCGGCGCACTCGCGCAGGATGCGACTGGCGAGCGGATCGCCGGCAGCGAGTGCCGGCCCGAGATGGCGCGCTTCACAGCTTGGCGGCGCGGCCCGCACGAGCGCAGCCAGCGCGCTCTCCTGCGCGGCACGCGACACTTCTTCGCGGATGCGGCGATCAACGCCCCAGCCTGAGCAGCGGTCTTCCACGATCGTGCCGCTGCGATCCAGACGCACGTGGCCAATCTCAGCTTCACCCGGAGGCGCGCCATGGATGATGCGACCTTCTGCCACGAGACCCCCGCCGACCCCGCTGCCGAGCGTCACATAAAATACCGGGCTGCATTCCGAGCCTGCGCCGTGCAGCGCTTCGCCGAGTGCTGCCACGTTCGCGTCGTTCTCCACAAATACGGGCAGGTGGCTGAGAGACGCGAGCCATTCGCCAAGCGGGAAACTGTCCCAACCTGCGAGGTGATGCGACTTCACGATTTGCCCGGTGCGCCAGTCCACCGGGCCGCCGTAGCCCACGCCGATCGCGCGCGGCTCCCAACGTGAGAGGAGCTCAGGAAGCGCTGCGGCGATCTGTGCGCGGATGCCGCCACCACCCGCTGCTCGATCCACAGAAAAGCGGCGGCGGTCGAGGATTTCACCGCTGCCTGTGCCGATGAATAGTTGCAGCTTGGAGCCGCCGATTTCGATGGCGAGGAAGTGCATGGATGATTGGGCGATGGGAGATGTGGGCGCGGCTGGGACCTGCGCGGGTGCGGCATTCACTTCCGATGTTGCCACGATCTGGCGCATCCCCGATAGTCCGCGCTCCCCAAATTTCCGCGTCGTTCAACCCGTAATTTCCAACTCTCAAATTCCCCATGGCCGCCGCAAACGATCTCCGCAAAGGCATGTGCATCCGCTACAACGGCAACCCGGCCATCGTGCTGGAAGTGCAGCACCGCACGCCGGGCAACCTGCGGGCGTTTGTGCAGGCGATCATCCGCTACATCGGCACGGGCAAATCGGCGGATGTGCGCTTTGGCTCGACCGACAAAGTAGAGTCCGTGGAGGTGCATCGGCAGAAGCTCGAGTTCTCTTACAAAGATCCGCAGGGCTACCACTTCATGGACCCGGCTTCGTATGAGACGGTGTCGTTCGATGCGGAGTTCATCGGCGACGCGAAGGACTATCTGAACGAAAATCTCGGGGTCGAAGTGCTCTTTGTGGAAGGCAAGCCGGCGAGCGTGGATCTGCCCTCTTCGGTGAACTTGAAGGTGACGGAATCCGCCGACGGTGTGCGGGGTGACAGCGCGAATAACGTGCAAAAGCCGGCGGTGCTGGAGACGGGAAAAGTGGTGACGGTGCCGCTCTTCATCAAGGCGCCCGGACAGCGGCGCGGAACCACCAGCTCGACCTACGCGCGCACCATCGACGTCCTGCCGACGATCGCCGACCTCCTGCACTTCAGGCTGCCGTACAGGGCCGACGGCGCCTCCGCCTTCTCCAAGGCCGTGAGGTCGCGGCGGTTCGTGCGCATGGAGGAGTCATCGCTGCGATGCGAGTGGGGCTTTTGGATACGCTCGGAATAGATGAAGTCCTACTTGTCGTGGGTCGTCTTGGAAAAACTTAT
>CAXSDZ010000057.1:0-21443 GCA_964235505.1 uncultured Chthoniobacteraceae bacterium | reverse complement strand
CGCCGCCGTCCCGAGGCTCGCGAAGGCCGTGATGGGTGCGGCCAAAGAGCCGATCTTCCCCGCCATTCCCGAGAGGCTTCCCATGGATGCCTTCAAGTTCTCCACGGCCCTCAGCGCCGCATCCGTGTTGAGCTTCAGCGTGGCGCCGCCATTTTTCGCCACGAAGGAATTGAAGCCCGCAACCGCGTTTTTCGCCGCGGCGAGCGCTGCGATGATCGGCCTCGCCGAGGCGCGAATCGTGTAATCTATCGCAGCCATCGCGCGTTAGCAGCCTCCGAACTTCGCCGCAGTTTCTGGCGAGATGCCCAGCCGGGCGTTGATCGCTTCTTGCACCAGCGCTTGCGGATCTGGAAACACCGCCGCGAGCAGCCGCACGTTGGCATCGTTGATGCCGTTTCGAGTGGCATTCAAGGCCTGCACCGCACGATCGCGAAAGCCTGCGGTCAAGTAGATCGCCGAGGGCGTGGAAGGGGCGTCGAGCGCGCGCGCAGCCGCCTCGATCTGCGCGTCGCTGGAATCCGCCGGGATGCCGAGGACGAGGCAAAGCAACTCTCGGAAATGCCCCTTTTCAGCGGCGGCATCTACCAGCGGACTGCCGGCATTGAAGAGAGTCAGATTCGGAATGGCTCCCTGCCGGCAGACTGCCGCGCTGTGGATGAAGACAGCCTCCCCGCTCGCGAGGATTTGCAGCGTCGGGGAGAGGTCGATGTAGTGCTTTCCGCCTACATACTCGCGGCCTTCCGCAGTCCACTCGACATCCTCGAAAACGATCCCTTCGCCAGCATAAACGCGCGGTGTCGCGTGGGCTGCGACCTTGGCTGGCTCGCCGCAGTAAGCCTCTGAGCCGGGCACCGTGTTGTGATTAAAATCGAGCGCGACGCGATCGAAGTTCGAGAGAAGCTGATTTCGCGGGAGATCGGAAACCGTCCGCGAGTTGATGACGATGTTCCCCTTTGCCGTGGCGTGTGTTCCCCACGGCGCCACCACGATCCGCGCGGGCAAAGGACCGCCCGCATCCTCACGCTTCAGTTGTGCGCCCGCATCAAACGCCACCAAGCCGCCATGAGCATGCGGATGGGGCAGAGGAACGGAAGAAGCAGAGGACACGGGCGGCACGAACGGGAGTGAATCAGTGGCACGTGGAACCCGCTAATCAGCGTGGCGAGGAAACGAGGGGTCATTGACCAAAAAGAGTGTCGAGCGTCTTGCGCACGATCGCCTCAACCTTCCGAGCCGCGAAGGGCACGAGCTCGCCAGCTTTATTGAAGGGAAAGAACGGTCGCGCCGGGATCTTCACCTGCTGCGCAAATACCTTTTTGCCGCCGATGCTGAAGGCCAGTCGGCTCCCAGGCTTGGCCTTTATAATGCCGCCAAACTGATGAATGGCCGCATATTTCCGATCGCTGCCGATCGTGACGGAATCCGCGCCGACATCGGTGATCCGAATGGAGGACACGAGCATCCCTTTGGCGATCAGGTTGGAAGGCGACCCATCGCTCTTTGGAGCCCAGGCGCTCTGCCGCAGCGAGGTATCCCGGAAGGCGCGTTTGGTGATGCCGACAAGCTGCGTCCCTGCGGCTTCCATGATCCCTTTGCCGCCGTTGATCCCGCGCAGCACTTTGTTCAGCGCGGGCGTGATTTCATCCTTGGCGAGCTGGATCTGGATACTCATGGCAAGAGGCTTCCGGTTTCCGCCACCACCCACGGATGCTTTGCGCAAAGCGCTTCGGTCTGCGCGGCCGTAGGATTTTCGCCGAGCGCGCGCACGTCGGCTTGGAAGTGCTCCAGCCGCAGCACCAGGCATTTGATGTGCGTGCGGCTGGCCTTCACCAGCTCCGCCACATCGGGCGGTGGAGTGTCGCCCTTCATGGCTGCGCAGCGGCTCCCCCCGCGAGCCATTCCCACACGGTTTGCTTCAGCTCGGGAATCGCCTGCGCCTGCGCCCACGCTTTGAACTTGTCGAAGATTTCCGGCGCGTAGCGTTCGCGCAGCATCTCCACCGGCATCCGCAGCTCGCCGGGATTCCAAGAAAACGCGCCTTTCTTTCCCTGCTCCGCAGGCGACTGGACAAAGAACGGTGTCGGCGCGCCTTTCCGGTTTGTCGGATCGGCGTGGCGCACGATGATGTGCTCGCGCTCCAGCCGCAGCCGCTCGGCGTCATCAAGGAGCTGCTGCTGCTCTTTCGGGCGGGCCTTGTCCGCTGCCGCGATGTCGCGCGCGTCATCCTCAGAGATGGGGATTGCTTGGCAGCGGCAGCCGAAATCCCACGGTGGGAAATGCGTTTTCCAGAAGGGCGAATCTGCCGGCATGACAACCCCGTCGAGGGCCGCGTGCGCTTGGCGGACACGACCGTCGCCGAGGCTCTGGTATTGCCACAGCGGGAAAAGGTCGCGCTGCGCGTCCATCAGTCGATACGAGGTCGCCGCGTAAGCCTGCTGCCCATGCACGCGCAGCAGCAGCTCGGCGCGGCGCTCGGCTCCTTCCAGTTCCTTTTGCCGTTCACCGGGGTCATCGCTGGACACTAGAAAGGGCGAGATTTCCTTGAGCACGTCCTTCTTTACCGCCTCCCAGTCGCCGCCCGCTGGCAGCTCCGCGATGGTGTCGCGCACGTTCTGCAAGGTATCCGCCAGCTCGATCCCCGCGATCGTGAAAGCGCGTGCCTTCAGCTCGGGAAGCAACTTGTCGAAGACTTCGCGAGTGACCGCCGGTTTGCCTTCGATGAACGCGACGGCTTCCTTGTGTGGAATCGGAGCGAAGAGAAATTCAGGCATACGGGCGCACGGTGTCTGACACCGCACCATGCTACGCCGCGCCGCGCGCGCTGATAAGTCAGCGTGAAACGAAAAACGCCCCGAGCCGCAGCAAATGCGCAGCTCGGGGCGTGTCGTGTGCGGAGTGTAAGTTGGCAGTCCGCCTACGTGATTCCTTTCTCGGCTCTTATTGTAGCCATTAGTCCTGGCAGCGCCGCTAACGCAAGCAGTCGCTTGGACTGCTGCTTAGCATTGTATCGCTTGCGCGCTTTGAGGCGCACACATTCTCGGCACTGATTGTGCCCCTTCTCGAAGTCCGCGCCGGTTTTTACATCGCCGCAGTTGTTGCACGTCTTCGGCGCGGCGTCTCGCGCCTCGCGCGCAACGATCTTCGTTTTCAGCGCTTCAATTTCCTGCTTGAATGCTTCGTCGCTCATGTCGTGACCCTTTCTTCTTCGCGGCTTGCAATCAAGTGTGCCGTGTCTTCGCTGTCGAGTTGCCCGCGTAGTTCGATGCCGAGCGCCTTTGGTTCACGTGAGGGCGGCCGGGTCAATTCATCGAACATTGCGACGCAGCCGATTGCGCAGTCGAGCAGAGGATACCACTCGGCTCCCAACGCGTTCCGCAGCGTAGGAAGAAGTGAGACACCCGGCGTGTGCTGCCGCCAGATTTGTTGCACCGTCTCGGCTGGGAGCGGTGGATAGTAGAACACGGATTTCCCGGCGCTGCCAAGTTCCGTTCTGCTGCGATCTTCGCCTTCTCCGGGCAAAGTCTTATTGACGGCGCTGCCACGAACCGCTTTCGTGGCAGCACATTTCAGTGCTGTGCTCATAGTGCTGAAGCCCCTAGCGAGCCCGCCGTTCCACCGGCGGGTTTCGCATTTTCAGGGCGTGTGATGTGGATAAGAAAAAGCCCGACCGGGACGGCGAGGCTCACACCTCTTTCGCCTGCGGCACGACCCGCAACAGCTAGCCCCGGACGGGCTTTGATTCTCTGTCTTTAGATGAAACCCCGCGCGGTTCGTGGCCGTGCGTTTGAGAAGTGGGTTATCGCCATGTGAGCAGCGACGCGCCGAGCCTACGGCATTCGCTGCCGTGCGGTCAACTGCGACAGCGCGGAATTGACGACAGCCCGCCGAGCGGCGAAGAATCCGCGCATCTTATGAATGGCAGGCTTCTCCTTTTGGTGATCGCGACGACGGCGCACGTGCTCGGCGGAAGTCTCGCGGCGGGCACGCTGGATCAAAAGGCGACGACGAAAGTGGCGATCAACGGAACGGTGCTCCAAGTGCTGCCCGATGGCGTGATGGTGAAGTGCGACGAAGTGCGCGCGGTCGGCTACAAGAAAGCGGAGGGAACCGTCTTCGTGCAAAACGCGCCCGGCTTGGCGCAGCTAGTGGATGGGAGCAAAGTGCGCTTCACCGCGGCCGCGGCGGGCACGTATCAATATACCTCCATTTTGGGCGCAACTCAGACGGTTGCGAAATTCGACGCGCGGCGATAGAGTGGGCGCGCCGTTTAAGCCACGGCGAAGGGCGGCGAACTGGTTTGGATCGCTCGCGAGGGTGACTGGTGCGGAAGCGGGGCAATCGGGCGAATGGGAGGCGCTGGCGAGCGTCACCCTTTTTGCGTCCCTCGCGCGCGGGTGCGCGCCTCTTTTTCCAGCAGCTTGGCGCACTCCCGCAATTCCTGCTGCGCGCGTGCCAGGCACTCACCTGCCGCCGCGAGCTCACCGCCGTGCCCCGGCGCCGCCGCCGCGGAGCCGACGCGCCGTTCACCGCGCCCACTTTCCAGCCATTCGAGGTGGACGCCGAGCGATTCCGCCAGCGCGCACAGGGTGCGCCGCTGCGGTGTCGCGGTCCCCGTCCAGCCACTGACAGCCGCCTGTGTCACCTCCAGCCGCGCCGCGAGCTGCTTCTGCGTGACACCGTTCTCCCGCATGGCGATGCGCAGCCGCTCGGCAAGTGGGCTTATAACAGTCCTTGATTTCGGCATTAGTCGGAGGGTAAGAATGGTGAAACCATAAGAAAAGGCCGTTCCGTTGCCACGCTGATGTGCGGTGCTCCGCCGGCAGGCGCAAGGTAGGCGGAGCAACCAAAACGCAAATGACGCCTCGCAACACACCAATCCTAGATCCTCAACCCGGAAGCTCCGTTCAAGAGTCGAAGCAAATTTTCCGCTCCGTAGCTGCGCGCCGCGGCCTGCTAACCTACGGGGCCGTAGGCAATATAATCGGCCGTAGCGAAATCTTTGTGGAGGCGCTGGCGAACGGACGAATCAAACCGGGCCGCGGGGCGCGCATGATCGAGCGCGCTTTCAATGTGCCGATCTGGTCAACGCCCGCAGAGTTTGATGCGACGAATCGCGCGAGCGAACTCGTCGGCTTCGATGTCGGATTGGCTGCGAATGAGGAGTCGATCCGACGCGCTGCAGTGAAGGCCGGCTTACTACAAAAAGGTTTCAGCGGCACGCGGGAAGAACTCATCGCGTATCTCGCCGCGCTCCCGCCGGAGACTCCGCCCGCGCCGCGCCCCGGCTCCATTCCGCCGAGCGCTGCCGCCCCGAGTGACGCGGACTTTGCCGCGCTCTTCGCCGGCATGCCGCCGATGGAAGTTTCCCCCGAGATCGCTCAAGGGATTCAGCATGGCATCCAGCACTTCAAAGCGCAATTGACGCCCGTCGCTGGCGAGTAGCCCGCCTTTCAGCCAGCCGAATCCCACACCTATAAATGAATAAGCTCAAATCCATTGCCGACCAGCTCCGCGCGAAACTCGTGCGTCTTGAGAACACGAAAAAGCGCCTCACCGATGACACGGCGAGACACGGCACGCTCGCCGCGGAGATCAAGAAAACGAAGGTCGATGCGACCGTGAAAGCGGAGGTCGATGCGTTCACCGAAAAGCAAAACCTCCATGCTGCCTTTGCGCGGAGCAAAGACAGCATGCAAGAAAACCTCGTCGCGCTCCTTTCTGAACTGGAGCCGATCGCGGAGCAAATCCGCCAGCAGCTTTCGGGATGGGCGAGCGGCGAGCGCCAGGGGATAGTGGCGAAGGTGGAGAAGCTCTTGGCTCCGTATGCGGAGCCGATCACGGAAGGAAACGGCGCGGTGCGGAACACGGCGCGCGAGATGGCAATGCAAGCGCCCCTCCTTCAGCGCATCGATAGCGCTGCGCAATGGCGCACGGCCTTCCCGGAATCGCACGTGCTCGCGAACGACCCCGCAAAGTATGGGACCGCCGCGATCGAGCATTGCGCCGAGCTGCTCGCGATCGTGGAGTTCTACTTTTCCAACGGAGAAAGCTTCATCCCGCCCGGCTACGGGAAAGCAGCCTAAGCGCGCAAAATGGTCCCGCCGCCTCCCGATCCTTACCAGGGAATGCCCCTGCTGCCATGGGCGCAGGGCGTGACGCGCTACCTCCGCACGATCGCGCCGCGGGAAAGCTCCGACCTGCTGCCGGAGATCACGCCGGGCGGCGGCACGCGCTACCGGCTGCGGCAGCAGCGTAGCGGGAGCAGCGGGGCGCAACCATCACCGCACCCTTTTCAGGTGGTCCCAGCGCCAGCGACCAGCGAAGGCGGGCCGCAGGCACTGGTGCATGTGGACTCGTGGTTGATGGGCTCCCTGCGATGGGATCACAACATTGCGATCACCGGCCTTGGCGTGGCGTTCCCGCTCGCGGTGGATGAGTTCATCTATCTGAAGGTCACGGTCAGCTTGGCGGGCGAAGCAACCGCCGCCTCGATCGAGCACGGCGACGCATGGGAAGGCTATGCGGAGCCGGTCGTGCTGGACGATCCCGATGCGGTGAACGCTCACCAGCAGTTCGCCTATTGCCTGCTTGCGCACACGATGGCTCTGGCGTCGCCGGACCTCTACCCCCAGCGCCCGGTGCTAGGCACGGGAGCGGGGAGTTTCCAAATCGCGCAATGTGTGACGACAAACCTGCGCGTCTGCCGCGAGTGCTACGGAATCGATCGGTCTCTGGTCATCATTCCCCACTTTGCACCCGGCCCGGCCGCGACCCCGTAGTCTCGCTTTTTCCAAACTGATGCCAGGGACGCCGAAACAGCTTCGCCAAACAGAAGGCGCAAAAGCGGAACTCTCCCGCCGTATCGCATTGGTGAAATCTGCGCGCGAGTTAATCGCCCGCGGATCAAGCATGCGCTCGGCGGCAGCTCTGCTCAGCGAATCGCCTCCGACTCTCCATCGCTACCTCAAGGCGTTTGAAAAGCACGGGGAGGCAGGGCTTGCGCTGAGCGCCATTCCAGGGCGACCGGAGGAAGTCGCACGGCTGAAGATCACACCACGCGAAGTTGCGGCGATGGCGTCGCAAGTGCGTGGCCGGGGCATCGCCAAGGCCGTGCGCGCCTACGCCCGGTCACCGGAGTGCCGCCCGGCACTTGCGAAGGCCTTGCTCCGCAGTCTCCCGGACAGCCTTCGCGCGGCAATCGAGAGGCGGCTCGCGAATCCCACAGATCCGATCCCGGAAGCCGCGCCGGCCCCACCGCCGAAGTTGTCGCACCCAGACATCTTGGTTTTGCCCTGCTGCCCCTTTTGCTTCGGACAGGCGATCATCGGCACAGAGCGCCCCAGCTACGGCTGCCGCCTGAGCTGTGAGCAGTGCAAGGCATGCGGCCCCATCCGCGCGACGAAAGAGGCTGCAATCAAAGCTTGGGCGCGCCGCCATACTCGGGTGCTGAAATTTCATGCAGCGGCGGGAGTGGTGGAAGCCTCCTGCCCATTCTGCGGGCGTCACGAGACGACCGTGAACGATCGAGAAACGCATTGCCGCCAGTGCCGCGCCGTCGGACCCGCCGCCCGCACGATCGAGCAGGCTTTCCAACGCTGGGGATTGCTCGTGATTTCATCGGACCCGCCGCCGCGCCGCGGCAGCTTCCTGCGCACTTGAACGCTTCTGGCGTATGCCCATGGCCGAAAGGATTTACACCGCATCTGAGATAGCGCGCGGCGCACTGCTTAGCGAAAAGCGTGTGAAGCAGCTTTTCGCCGTCGCTGGTGTCCCTTTTGAGCTGCGTCGGGCGGAAAGCGGCCAGAAGGTTCAGCACTGGCCGCTTGCCGTAATCCGTAAAGTGCCGCGATTGCTGGAGTCGCTCAATGTGATTTTGCAGACGGGTGCGCACCGCGATCTCGCGCACGTGCTCGAGGATGCAAGCGCTCGATGGCAGCCTACCCTTCCGCTTTCTGAAATCGACGCGGAGCAGGCGCGAGCAGCGAAAGCGCGGTGTGCGTTGATTGGTCCGGCGATGCCCTGCGGAGGCCCAATTCTCAACTTTCGCCCAATAGTCGAGGCGGTGCTGGAGGGCGTGAAAGCGTCTCCCGACCTGAAGGCATCTTCACCCTCTGCGGTGCGTGGGTGGATCACGCGGGCAAACGATCGCGACCGCGGGTTTCAGGAGTGGCTGCGCTGGGAAATCTGGTTGGATGAAGCAATCAAACGCCGCACTGCCGCACCCGCTGCGCTGGTAAGTGAGGGCCGCGCAGCAGGGGAGATGAACGACGCATTTTGGACCGAGTGCTGCCACCTCGTGCGGAAGCGGGTGGAGGCTTCGAGCACGTGCTTTGAGGACGCGAGAAAAGCCGTGCTTCGCGAGATGGTTGCTCCGATCTGCGCTAGCGTGAAGGAGCGCAACGCTGCGCAGACTCAATTTGGGCGGAAATGGAAGGAGTTTGAAAAGCATGGGAAGATTAAGAGCCGCGTCGCGGAGAACTCCGGCCGGCGATCGATTTCCGAGCTGCTGCCGGATGATGATGCCGCAGAGCTTCGCCTCAAAATCGCCGCTGGCACTTCCGCCATTTACGCTCTGGAGCGCTACGCAAAGACTGAACGATGCCCGCCAGCGCTGGCGGCTTACATCCTAAAGCCGCGCCAGTCACCCGACAGCTTTTCCAAGGTGCTGCGCGCCCGGATTAAGCCAACCGCCGAGCAGGTTGCCTTTGCGCAAAGCGGCCAAAATTACCGGGCACAAACCTACACGCCGCGGGACAACACTTTAGTTGAAGGTGGAGTGCGGCGCGTTTGGGACCCGGGCGACGTTTGGGAATTTGACGACATGGATCTCAACTATCCGTTCCACTATGAGAACCCGGAAGGCACGAATGCGCTGGCAACCCGCCACGGGGTAGGCATTGGAAGGCAGGGGCTTTATTGTGTGGATGCGGCAAGCGGGCGCTTCTTGGGAGTGGAACTGATCGCGCGCGACGGGGGAGCTTATCGAGCTGAAGACATCCTACGTTTTTTCCGAAAACTCTTCAGCATCTATGGACTGCCGCGCGTTGGGCTCCGGCTCGAAAAAGGCGTGTGGAAGTCGAAGGGAATCAACGGGGTTTCGATCGCGATCATAGACGGAGAGACACAGGAGCGACTTAAGATCAGCTTCGCCGCAGAGTTTGGAATCACGATTGAGTTTGCGGAGGGACCCCAAGGGAAAGGACTCATCGAATCGTGGTTTCGCCACTTCCAAAAGGCGATGGACTATGAGCTTTCCGGGAAGGTTCCGTCTTATGGAAAGTGGCGCGGCGAGCGACCGGATGACTCGAAGCGCATTCAGCGCGTGATGGCTGGCGTCGTTCATCCCACTGCGGAGGGGATTCCTTCAATCAGCACCATGCGGGACATCGTGCTCCGAATCGGCTGCGATCTGAATGAGCGCCGGAAGCGTGGGCGCATTCAAAAGGGTGTGCCGCAGGATCTGTGGGAAGCAGCGTTGGAGGTGAAGCCGCTGCACGAGATGGCCGCGGAGGGGGTGCATTTGCTCTGCCCTGAGAAGCGCCCGCTGAGTCTGCGGGACGGCATGGTGAAAACGACAGTGGACGGCGTAGTTTATTTCTTCAATGCAGAGGAAGCGTTCATCGATCTTGGCACCGGATATTCTGTCATTCTCTGCTTTGATCCGAGCGAGCCTAGCCTTGGTGCAGCGGTTTTGAACGCGGAGGAAGGCAGCCAAAACCATCGTCGCTACAGGCCGGGACAGTTCATCTGTCTCGCGCGCCTCCATGAATACGCGCCAAACTATGTGGCGGGAGGTGGCTATCGGGATGAAAACATCGAAGGCCGGAAACGTCGCAACCGTGCCTTCCGCAGTGCTCTAGGGATTCCGAAAGGAAGAGCCGCAAAGGACGCAATGTGCGCGGATGAGCTGCGCGACGGAAAGGGGATGGTGCATCGATTGGAGCGCAATGGCCAGGGTGTGCCGCTGCTCGCTTCTCCCGAGGCAGACAGGGCGGAAAGCTATGGTCGCGACTTGCAAAACGCGGCTCGGGAGATGCAGGCAAGGCGCTACGGCGAAGTTCAACGTAAGACGCGACTGCTCACGTCGGAGCAGGAGTGCGCCCGCGAACAGGAAAACACGCAACGTTGTCTCGCGTCCGAGTGGATTGACATGACCCGAGGCATGGGCACTGAAAAGGGCCAACGAGAGGTTTGGAGGGATGTGATGACAGCGCTGGACGCCGCCGAGCCGTGGGCCGTTCGGTTGGTGGAAGCGCATCCGTGGAGCCCGTCCTTCGTATGAGCACGCGTCGTGCAAAGCCCGGTCGCGTTCCGAAACCTGAGCGCTTCGCGAGCAGCGCTGCGTTGCGCAAGCCGATCCTCGCAAACCTTGTTCAAAGGCGCTGCGAAGCGCTGCGCGATCCGGCGGACCTCGACCTTGTTCTTTGGCTGCAAGCCATTTCGTTGCTGAACCCGTGCGCTCCGCACCCACTCTGCCCGTCGTTTCCGAGTTGGCCGTTCCCGTGCGCACAGCCGGTGCGGGGCGGGTTGGAGCAGCTCGCGGTGGATTTTTGCGAACGTTACAAAGACCAGCTCACCGGCAACGTGGATCGTGTGCGGACTTCGATTCCGGCGTTTGTCACGTCGCTTTGCCTCGACCCGCACCAGGTTCCCGCCGTGGCAACGTTGAAAGGCTTCCCCGGCATCGTAGAAGCGCTGCGGGAGTTCCGCCGCGCCTTCAACAGCGCTGCAGCGTGGCGGATCGCTCGCACCAGCGTCTCTGAGGAGATCTGGTCCGTTCTGGATTATTGCGCTTCGCAACGCGGGATGGTGGTTTTAGAAGGGCAGTATCGGTGTGGGAAGACGGTATCAGTGAGCTCGTGGTGTCTGGCGCACAGCGGCTTCGCCCGTTACGTGAGCCTCAACGCGCTTCTCACTGACACGGACTTCTTTCGGGCAATCGCCCGCAGCTTGGGCACTGCATCGTGCGGGCAGATGAAGGCGATGGAAGTGCGGATGCGGATCGAGGACGCGCTTAGGGGAACGCGACTCATGCTTTGCTTTGACGAGGGCGAGCACCTGTTCGCGCCAGGCACACGGCCACAGTGCGCGCCTGAGCGGGTGAACTGGTTGATGACTGCCGCAGCGAATCACGGCATTCCTGTGGCGATCACGGCCGGCAGGAACTTTTCGCGGCTCTTGGCAAACTACGAGCGCCGACTGCCCACTTGGGGCGCCGAGCAACTCCGCGGACGCATCATGCTGCACAAGCAGCTTCCCGGCAATCTAACGGAAGCTGATCTCTTCGCTGTCGCGCGCTTGCTCATACCGGAGGGCGACCACACGACGCATATGCTTTTAGTGGGGCATGCTTTGACGGCCGCGGGCCGCGTCGCATCGCTGGAACACGCGGCGAAGCGTGCGCGCTTTTTCGCCGAGCGGCAGGGCAGGGCGGTTGTTTTTGAGGATGTCGAGCTTGCTTTGGATGAGCTCAAAGGGGCCGCAGCTTTCATGGGGAGCAACTCGCGAGCGTCTCGCGACCTTTCGGCGGCACTGCCGCCAGGCACCCGCGCAGCAACAGCGCGCCACTTGGGGCGGTCCGTTCCCGTGGCGCTGACCTTGCCGCCGCAGCCCCGCTGACCGGCTTTTTACGAACCTTGCGCACCTGCCCGAAAAGTTCTTCGGGAGCGGGGCGCTAAAGATCTGCTCAACGCATTTTTCAACGTGCAACGATTTTACACACAGACTTTCGGAGAGCTTTCAATGGATATGGGATGAAGCGAGGGTTCTACGGCGGCAGGTGTTTTCGTGCATGCGCCCGTATCCGCGCACAACACGCCGCGACTATGCGGCAGGATTTGGCGATATTTTGGTAACGTCGAGTCTGGCATTTGTATCAAATCGTGAGGGATCGAGCCAGCGTCCACACCACACGTGCGCCTTGCGTGAAACCCGCTCGCTTCAACGGAGCCGCGCTTCGGAAAGCGCGGAAGGTTGAGGTCGCATGGAACCACGGGTTTGCCGGACACGCTTCAACGGAGCCGCGCTTCGGAAAGCGCGGAAGGTTCATGTTGGAGAGAATACCAAACCGCTTAGGTTATGGCTTCAACGGAGCCGCGCTTCGGAAAGCGCGGAAGGCGAGCTTCGCCAGGCACTTTGACCGGTGCTTTGTGCTTCAACGGAGCCGCGCTTCGGAAAGCGCGGAAGGTTCAGCGCGAGGCGAGCACCCGCGCTTCCGGTGAGGGCGCTTCAACGGAGCCGCGCTTCGGAAAGCGCGGAAGGGGCACATCGGGCCGTCTCCGGCGTGACGCGTTCCCGGCTTCAACGGAGCCGCGCTTCGGAAAGCGCGGAAGGGATGGCGAGGCGGTATTTGCCCCGGCTTTCGGCTCGCTTCAACGGAGCCGCGCTTCGGAAAGCGCGGAAGGCAGGAACTCCATCATCGCCGCCTCATCCGCGTGAGCGCGCGAAACCGTGCTTCAACGGAGCCGCGCTTCGGAAAGCGCGGAAGGATGATTGCGCTGCCAGCCAGAGCCGGGACCGGAGCAGGTGCTTCAACGGAGCCGCGCTTCGGAAAGCGCGGAAGGCGAAGTGCTCGACCGCATAAAGGGGTGGACGCAGGAGCTTCAACGGAGCCGCGCTTCGGAAAGCGCGGAAGGAGAGCGTGCTGATGTTGCACAGAAGGGTTTCGGTGCCGCTTCAACGGAGCCGCGCTTCGGAAAGCGCGGAAGGGCCGCGCCAAGGTAACGCCGGATTGGAACCGGGCTCTGCTTCAACGGAGCCGCGCTTCGGAAAGCGCGGAAGGCATCCGCCGGAACAGGAGGCCGGCCCCCGCCCCGCGTGCTTCAACGGAGCCGCGCTTCGGAAAGCGCGGAAGGCACCCGCGCGCTGGCAGCGGCAGGCGAGCTGCCGCCGCTTCAACGGAGCCGCGCTTCGGAAAGCGCGGAAGGCGCGCGACCGTGCGCGCGATGCTCCAAGCGAGCCTTTGCTTCAACGGAGCCGCGCTTCGGAAAGCGCGGAAGGGTGCGGCCGGGAAACCGCGCGTGCGAGGCGACGGAGGGCTTCAACGGAGCCGCGCTTCGGAAAGCGCGGAAGGCTCCCCAGCGGTGTCGCACGCCTCGTAAGCCGCGCAGGCTTCAACGGAGCCGCGCTTCGGAAAGCGCGGAAGGCACCCGCGCGCTGGCAGCGGCAGGCGAGCTGCCGCCGCTTCAACGGAGCCGCGCTTCGGAAAGCGCGGAAGGCGCGCGACCGTGCGCGCGATGCTCCAAGCGAGCCTTTGCTTCAACGGAGCCGCGCTTCGGAAAGCGCGGAAGGGTGCGGCCGGGAAACCGCGCGTGCGAGGCGACGGAGGGCTTCAACGGAGCCGCGCTTCGGAAAGCGCGGAAGGCTCCCCAGCGGTGTCGCACGCCTCGTAAGCCGCGCAGGCTTCAACGGAGCCGCGCTTCGGAAAGCGCGGAAGGGCTAGACACGTTCACGCCGCCCGGAGCATCAGGGTCCGCTTCAACGGAGCCGCGCTTCGGAAAGCGCGGAAGGCCGGCGGCGAGAATGGCAAAGGGAGCGCGCCGGACCGGCTTCAACGGAGCCGCGCTTCGGAAAGCGCGGAAGGCAGGCGGAGGGCGCGGCGATGTGCTGGAGGGATTCCTCGCTTCAATGGAGCCGCGCTTCGGAAAGCGCGGAAGGCCACCATCGGCGCGCGCACCGCGGATGCCGGAGCATCGCTTCAACGGAGCCGCGCTTCGGAAAGCGCGGAAGGATCGCGCCAAGATCACCCGCATCCCGCTCCCTGTCCGGCTTCAACGGAGCCGCGCTTCGGAAAGCGCGGAAGGGCCGGAAGCCGCGGATCTGCTCCACCCGTTCCAGCGTGGCTTCAACGGAGCCGCGCTTCGGAAAGCGCGGAAGGCCGCCGCCGGTTTTCTCCAGCACCGCGCCCGAGCCGGGCTTCAACGGAGCCGCGCTTCGGAAAGCGCGGAAGGCGCCAGAGCTGCGCGCTGGTGTTGGCAGCACGAACGGCTTCAACGGAGCCGCGCTTCGGAAAGCGCGGAAGGAAAGCGAAATCATGAGGAGGAACTCAGGAGAGGGAGTGGCTTCAACGGAGCCGCGCTTCGGAAAGCGCGGAAGGGTGCCGTCCGTTGGTCACATTTTCGCGTGCGAAAACGCTTCAACGGAGCCGCGCTTCGGAAAGCGCGGAAGGCGCCTGGGCAGCTACACGGCTGCGCTGGCCAAGGAGCGGCTTCAACGGAGCCGCGCTTCGGAAAGCGCGGAAGGCGCGCAGATCCCAGCCGGCATCCTCCGCGCGCCAGTCGCTTCAACGGAGCCGCGCTTCGGAAAGCGCGGAAGGCACCGTGTTTTTCAGGCTTTCGCGCTCCGCATCGGTGGCTTCAACGGAGCCGCGCTTCGGAAAGCGCGGAAGGACGCCCACGATCGCGCCGGCTGCCGCGCTGGCTGCCTGGCTTCAACGGAGCCGCGCTTCGGAAAGCGCGGAAGGATTCGCCCTCCGCTGGAGTAGGTTTTGGACGGCTCGGCTTCAACGGAGCCGCGCTTCGGAAAGCGCGGAAGGTCTCCGCGCCGGGCGCGGCGCAGACGAGCGCGAGAAGCTTCAACGGAGCCGCGCTTCGGAAAGCGCGGAAGGGGCGCGGCGGGATGGGTGGGTGAAGAAGGCGAGGGGCGGCTTCAACGGAGCCGCGCTTCGGAAAGCGCGGAAGGGAAGCGGGAGACCGGCTCACTGCCGGGTTGGTTCGGGCTTCAACGGAGCCGCGCTTCGGAAAGCGCGGAAGGACAAAGGTATTAGCCGGGATGCCCGTGCCGCTGATGCTTCAACGGAGCCGCGCTTCGGAAAGCGCGGAAGGGAACCAACAAGTCTTTTTTGTCGCCAAACGCCTTGCCGCTTCAACGGAGCCGCGCTTCGGAAAGCGCGGAAGGGCAACTGCTGGGTTTCCTCTGCGATCGAAGTCTATTGCTTCAACGGAGCCGCGCTTCGGAAAGCGCGGAAGGAAAAAACGAGCGGGTTGATGGTGAGGACGGAAAGGCTTCAACGGAGCCGCGCTTCGGAAAGCGCGGAAGGCACCTTTGTCGGCTCCATCTCGGAAGCCGGCATCATCGCTTCAACGGAGCCGCGCTTCGGAAAGCGCGGAAGGCCGCTGCCAAATGGCATTGCCGCGCTGATCCTGTGGCTTCAACGGAGCCGCGCTTCGGAAAGCGCGGAAGGCTCGGTGATGACCAGCTCGCGCGTGCCGAGCCGGAAGGTGCTTCAACGGAGCCGCGCTTCGGAAAGCGCGGAAGGCTGGCGCGCCCGTGGGCTTACGCCGACGCCGTGACGGCTTCAACGGAGCCGCGCTTCGGAAAGCGCGGAAGGATGATGAAAGGCTTGATCGGGTAGCCGGCCTCCAGGAGGCTTCAACGGAGCCGCGCTTCGGAAAGCGCGGAAGGAAAGCCTGCGGCCGCTGCCGTCGCGGCACTGCCAAGCGAGCTTCAACGGAGCCGCGCTTCGGAAAGCGCGGAAGGGCCGTGCCGGTGATCACGTTCACGGTGCCCGCCAACAGGCTTCAACGGAGCCGCGCTTCGGAAAGCGCGGAAGGCCGACCGGCGTGATATATCGCCCCGCGCTTGCCCGGGCTTCAACGGAGCCGCGCTTCGGAAAGCGCGGAAGGTGACGGAATCCCCGCGCAACATCATGGCGCTTTATCCGCTTCAACGGAGCCGCGCTTCGGAAAGCGCGGAAGGAAGGCTGAGCGTAAGCGTTCGTAATCGGAATGCAATCAGCTTCAACGGAGCCGCGCTTCGGAAAGCGCGGAAGGGAGCATGATGGACTTGTGGCAGGCCACGGACTCCGCGCTTCAACGGAGCCGCGCTTCGGAAAGCGCGGAAGGCACTATGCACACCGCCACCTACTCCCCCGAAGACAAGCTTCAACGGAGCCGCGCTTCGGAAAGCGCGGAAGGTGGCACGCCTTAAGCTATTGTCTCCATCACACAATGCTTCAACGGAGCCGCGCTTCGGAAAGCGCGGAAGGCAAAACGCATAATGGATTTGCGCCCGCTCTCGGAGCGCTTCAACGGAGCCGCGCTTCGGAAAGCGCGGAAGGGAAGCGACTCGCGAAGCGGAAAAACACCCGCACCACGCTTCAACGGAGCCGCGCTTCGGAAAGCGCGGAAGGCCGGAGGGCGAGAGCTGTCATGGGCGATAAACGCGCGGCTTCAACGGAGCCGCGCTTCGGAAAGCGCGGAAGGAGTGGCTGCGCACCGATGGCGGCACGTCTACCTCGGCTTCAACGGAGCCGCGCTTCGGAAAGCGCGGAAGGTTTGACCAGGCAAAGCCGGTCGCGCCGCGCGCCGCGCTTCAACGGAGCCGCGCTTCGGAAAGCGCGGAAGGTGCCTCTTTGTATCTGCTTTGTGGAGAGGCGCAAACTCTCTCATTTGCGAGAGGTGCGGGTTTGACACGCATTTTGGGGTGTTTCTGTGGGGCAAACGCGGCTGGCTACTGATGTATCCACCTCATGTTCAACGGTCGCGAGCGGGTGCCAGGTTCCTCGCATCACTGCGGCGCTCGCGAGGCAAAATGTCAAAGAGTCTCGTCCCGTGGTGCTGCGCAAAAGCGGTTGCTCGACGTTGAACTCATTACTCTGGAGCCCTCGACGCAGCAAGCGGGCAGTCACGCCCGCAAGTTTGTTTCACAGCCGCCCGCGCCCAAAACGAGGGTGGTTCCTGATGGGCGCGAGGGATCTTTTTCTTGTCGCGCCCGGAAACGATTTTTAGTTTCGGCCTCCGTGGCTGAGCCCATCCATGTGGATCCCGAGCGCGAGCCGTTGATGGCGCGGATGGTCAACGAATTCGTCTATTGTCCGCGGCTCTTTTATTACGAGTTCGTCGATGGCGTTTTCCTTTCCAGCGCCGACACGCTGCGGGGGAGTTCGGAGCATCGGCGGGTCGATCGCGGCTCGGGTGCGATGGCGAAGGCGAAGCCGAAAAGCAAAGGCGGCGGAGCGGATTCTGCGGACGCAGCCGTGACGGCGGAAGCCGCAGGCGGTGAAGCCGCGGCGCCGGAAACCATCCACTCACGCTCGGTGCAGCTCGGCTCCGACCGGCTGGGTGTCGTCGCAAAGCTGGACCTCGTCGAGGCGCAGACGAACAGCGACGGTCATGCCGCGCTCGCCGCGCCCGTGGAATACAAATCCGGCCGCCCGCGCGAGACGGAGGGCGGCATCGAGATTTGGGATGCGGATCGCATCCAGCTCGGCCTCCAGATGTCCCTGCTGCGCGAGAATGGTTACGCCTGCGAAGAGGGTGTTCTCTATTACAAAGAAACGAAGCAGCGCGTGCGGCTGCCGTGGACGCCGGAGCTGGAGCGCTGGGTGGCGGAGCAGGTGGAAGGCGCACGCCGATGCGCCATGGGAGCGCGTCCGCTGCCGCTGGTGGATTCGCCGAAATGCCCGCGCTGCTCGCTCGCGCCGGTGTGTCTGCCGGACGAGACGAACTTCCTCCGGGCGCAGATCGGCGAAGGCGAAAGCATGCTCCCGCCGGCGGTGGGAAGCGGGCAGGGGAGCGGCGGAACTGGACAACCGGCGGGACTGAGCGCGGCGCAGCGTCCGCCACCGCGACCACCCCGCGGGGCACAGCCGGGACCGAGCGGCAGCCCGCTTCTCCCAGAGGAAAAGCTCCCGCGCGGCAGGGCCGGCGCGAGCGCCCCGGAGTCTGGTGAACTGCGCCGGCTCATCGCTCCGCGCGACGAGCGCCGCGCCGTTTATCTCAATACCCCCGGCATGTATGTCGGCGTGCGGGACAGTGTCCTCGTGGCGAAGGAGAAGGAAAAAGTGGTGCAGGAAATCCGCCTGCAGGACATGAACCACCTCGCGCTTTTCGGGAACATCCAGCTCTCCACACAAGCGCTCCAGCAGCTCTGTGAAGCGGAGATCCCGGTCACCTACTTTTCTATGGGCGCGCGCTTCTACGCCATCGCGCACGGCCACGGGTTGAAAAACGTCGTCACCCGCATCGAGCAGTTTCGCGCGGCGGGCGATGCGGTCACCTGCCTGGCGCTCGCGCGGAGCATGGTCGCGGGGAAAATCCGCAACCAGCGCACGCAACTCATGCGCAATCATGTGGAGCTGCCGGACCGCGTGCGGCTCCGCCTCCAGCAGGCGCAGTCCGACGTTGAGCGCGCCGATTCGCTTGCTTCGCTGCTGGGGATCGAAGGCGCGGCGGCAGCCGTGTATTTCGAGCACTTCGGCGGCATGATCCGTCCGCGCCGCACTGGCGATGAAGCAGCGAAAGAACACACCGACGCAGCCGAGTGGAACTTCGATTTCACCACCCGCAATCGCCGCCCGCCGCGCGACCCCGTGAACGCGATGCTTTCACTCGCCTACTCGATGCTCGCGAAGGATTTCACCATCGCGGCCTACTCCGTCGGCTTCGATCCGTATGTCGGCTTCTACCATCAGCCACGTTTTGGCCGGCCCGCGCTGGCGCTCGATCTCATGGAGGAATTCCGAGCCCTCGTCGCCGATTCCGCCGTGCTCACGGCGATCAACAACGGCTCCGTGACCCCCCGCGATTTCGTGCGCGCGGGCGACGCTGTGAACCTCACCCCCAACGGTCGCAAGGTATTTTTCGAGGCTTACGAAAAGCGCGTGAACAGCGAAATTGAGCACCCGGTTTTTGGCTACAAGGTGAGCTACCGCCGCGCCTTTGAGCTGCAATACCGGCTGCTCGCGCGCGCGCTGAGCGGCGAGCTGGCGAACTACGTGCCATTCAGAACGCGTTAGCGTTGGAAATGCTCCCACCCCGATGCGCACCACCTACATCGTGACCTACGACGTGTGCGATCCGAAGCGAGGGCGCAAGACGTTCAAGACCTGCAAAGCCTACGGCACGCACCTCCAGCTTTCCGTGTTCGAGTGCGACCTGAGCGACTCCGATTTCGTGAAGCTCAAGCACGAGCTGAACGAGATCATCAACAATGCCGAGGACCAAGTGCTCTTCGTCGAACTCGGCCCCACCGCGACACGAGGGAAGCGCGTGATCGAAGCCATCGGCCTGCCGTATTCAAAGATGGACGCCGCCTGCTACGTCGTATGATCGCCACCCCGCCGCTCCCGGCCGACTCGGCGCGCGACTCCGCCGCGCCGGGGTCCGATCGGCGCGTCGTGCTGCTCAGCGCGGAGGCCGAGCAGACGTGGGCGGAGGAAGTGCCGGCCTCCTCGATCGTGCGGACCGGCCCCGGCGAAGGGAGCGACGCGCGTCCATGGCTCGACGCCGCGCTGGCCACCAGCGCCACCCGCCAGCACTGCGCCGTTTGGGCGGCAGCGCGGCTCGGGTGCGAGGCGGGCGCGCTCACGCAAGTCTCCGAGTCGCTGCGCCCAGTCTTCGCTGCGCGTCTGCTCGCCACCGCGGGCGGCACCGCTGGCGCCGCGGAACGTTTTTGCGCGGCAGCGCTCGGCTGGACCGGGGCGGTGCTCGCAGATGACCTCGCGCACTGGACGGCGTTCGCGGAAATTGTGCCCGCTGCGGAGCTGCCGCGCTGGATCATCTGTGCCGGTGCGGACCTCCCGGCCGCGTTGGAACTCGGAGACGCGCTCGCGCAGGCGGGCATTCCCGTCGGATTGCGCGTCGAGTCGGCGGCGTGGGGGCAATGGCTCGGCGCCGACTGCTGGGGACGCGCCGCAGCGCGGTGGCGTCTGGTCCCGGTGCTCGGCGGCGGCTTTCCCAAAGCAGACGAGCCCCGCGGCGCGGCGCATCTTTTGCGCGACCGTGCGACGGCCGCGAGCGCTCATTTCGTCCGCCGGGCAGCACCGGGCGCGGCGGCGCTCCTCGATCGCGCCGCGAAGTTGATCGCCGTCGAAAAGGCCGGCGCGGCGCCTGCCTCCGGCGAAGCGCGCAGCGCCGCCGAAGCGCTGCTTTTTGCCGTGCTCGACGCGCGGCCCTTCACGCACGGCCGGTTCCGGCTGAATCTGCCGCTCGGCTTTTCCTTCGGCCTGCGCGCGGCGGAAGGCGACCTCGTCGCCGCGGCTGCCCGCCTCGTCGTGGAGATCGATGGCTACTACCATTTCCGCGACGCGGACGGCTACCGTCGCGACCGGCGGAAGGACACGCTGCTCCAGCAGCACGGCTGGTTCGTGCAGCGTTTCCTCGCCGAAGACGTGGTCCTCGATCTCGAGCGCGTCGTGCGCGACATCGAAGAAACTCTCGCCCGCCGGGACGCGTCACAGCCGGCCACCGCTGTTCCATGACCGACGATCCCACGCTCGCCTTCCCGGAAGAACTTGCCCTCCTCGGCCTCGCTCGCGGCGGGGAACGCGGAGCAACCGCGAGCGAGATTCGCGCGGCTTTCAAGAAGGAGCTCAGCGGCGAAAGCCCGGACTTCGCGGCTGCCCTTGCCCGCCTCGCGGAGAGCGGCCTCGCCGAGCGCCTGCCGCGGGGCCAGCGTCAGCGCGCCGATCGCTTCCACCTGCTCCCGGACGGCCACGCTGCGCTCGCCGCTCGCCTAGACGGCAACCTGGTCGCCGGGCGTGGCCGCATGCGGAAGGCCGCGCGCACGCTCGCCGCCGCTCACGCGCTCGGCCTCGCTCCCGCCGCCGCCGCTGCGCTGGTCGAGCGCGACGCCCTGCCAGTCTTCTTCCTAGCCGCGCGTCTCGGCGAAGCCTTCCGCCCCAGCGTCACCCTCGAAGCGCTCGCCCGCAGCGCCGCCGCCGCGGCTCTCGGCGCTACGGATACCCAGGCGGGAACGCTCTGGCGCGCGCTTTTCCAGCGCAGCCTCACGCCAGCGCACGTGGACGACGCGAGCCCCGCGCCGCAACTCCCGGAGCCTGCGAAATCCACGGCGCCGCCCGCCGCGGTCAGCGCCGGTCCCGCCTTTGCCGCCGAAGTCTTCCGCGCCGCCCGCACCGCGCGCGAAGGCTGGTTCGGTCCGCGCAAGCTTTTCATCCACCGCGCATGGGAGGCTTGGAAATCGAGCACTGACGCGGACGCTGACCTTCCCACTTTCAAAGCCCACCTGCTCGCCGCGCTCCGCGCCGGCGAACTCGAGCTTTCGCGCGCCGATTACCCGCTCGGCCTTGCCGAAGCCGACCTCGACGCGGCGCTCACCCACTACGGTAGCGAGACGTTTCACTTCCTCACCGTGGACCCGGAGGCAACCCCATGAAAACAGACGGCATGACCCTGGAAGACTGGAAACATCAGCGTCTCAGCGCCTTTCGCTCGCGCCTCGGCGGCGCGGTCTTCGGCTCCATCGCTTATCCGCAGGACGTCTGGACGAACGATCCCTACGACGAGGAAACCATCCACGCTGAAGCGCGCGAAGCTTTTGCCCACCTGCTGGAAGCCGCGGCCGGCCGCGAACGCGGCGAGCCGCACGGGTGCATCTTTCTGCTGCTCGGCGACGCCGGCGCGGGCAAGACGCACCTCATGGGTGCGTTTCGCCGCCGGGTGGAAGAACAGCGCGCCGGCTACTTCGCCTACGCGCAGATGTCC
>CAXSDZ010000056.1:20464-21864 GCA_964235505.1 uncultured Chthoniobacteraceae bacterium | reverse complement strand
CCGGCCTGATCGGTGAGCCCGCTGCCGAGCAGCGAAGCTAGGATGCGCCGCTGCTCATCCGTCCACACCGGCGCCACGTCGGCGCGGAACTGCACGCTGTCGCCGGTCACTTTTGAAAGCGCGGCGATCAACGATTCGCCTTCCTGCATCCGCGACTCCACCAGCTCCAGCAGCCGCTCAAAGGTGAGGTGCATCGGCACGGTGGCGAAGTCCGCGACGGCTCCCTCCGGCGATAGCGCATCCGGCGGCGTATGCGCCACGCTCGAGCGGACCGCCGCCCGCCACGTGCTGTCCTGGTCGAAAAAGCCGATCTCCGCAGAGTAATCCGTATCCGGCTGGCTGACAGGCGCATACCAGTTGCGCGCCGCGGGATTGATCTCCACCACAGACTCCTGCTCGCGGCCGGAGGCGCGGATGATTTTCAGAAAGAACTGCGCCTGTCCGCCCTTCATGTTCGCGGCGGGAAAGCGCGACCAGTCGAAGTCCCAGTAGCAAAACAACCAGCGCGGATCGCGCGCCGTGAGGAAGAGCATGTCCTCGTGGTAGCTCGCCGGGAGCTGCCCGAGATCTTCGTAAGCTGGGGGCTCCGGGTGCGATCCGCTCACCGGCTCCGGCGCGAGCTGGAATTTGTGCGTTTCCACTTCCATCTCCGTATCGGCATCTGCGTCCGCATCATCCGCTGTGATCGGCTCTTGAGAGATCTGGAAACTGCTCGGCCGCGACGGCACGGGCACCGATTGCACGGGCGCAATAGGCCCGACGGCTTTCTCCGCCGCATCGTCTGCGCTTTGCTGCCCGGTGGATTCGTCGCTCGTGTTCGCCATAAAGATGCCCTTGAAGTTGTGAGTGGTAGTTTTTGACCTGACCGGGCACACGCTTTAAAAGCCGCGTCCGCCGAGGTCAAACACTTTCCCGACAGGCGCAACCCCAAAACTGTCCGATTTTCGTCCACAGCCGCATCCGCCGCGACACAAACCTGCCATTTCATCGCCACAATGCTGACAAAACGCGTAATCCCCTGCCTCGACGTGCATGATGGAAAAGTCACTCGCGGCGTGCAATTTGGGCGCGCCGAGGAAGGCGGGCTCCGCGATGTAGGCGACCCAGTGGAGCTCGCCCTGCGCTACAACGATCAGGGCGCGGACGAGATGGTCTTCTTCGACATCACCGCCAGCGCGCACGGCCGCGCCTCCATGGTGGACGTGATCGAGCGCACCGCCGCGCAATGCTTCATGCCGCTCACCGTCGGCGGCGGCATCCGCACCACGGAGGACATGCACGCCATGCTCCACGCCGGCGCGGACAAAATCTCCATCAACTCCAGCGCCCTCGCCACCCCCGAGCTCATCGCCGCTGGCGCCGAACGCTTTGGTTCGCAGTGCATTGTCGTTTCCATCGAT
>CAXSDZ010000056.1:8270-20454 GCA_964235505.1 uncultured Chthoniobacteraceae bacterium | reverse complement strand
AAAAAGGTCGCGCCGGATCGCTGGGAAGTCTTCTCCCACGGCGGACGCAAGCCGACCGGCCTCGACGCGGTCGAGTGGGCGAAGCGCGCCTTTGCGCTCGGCGCGGGCGAGATCGTGCTGAACTCCATCGACGCCGACGGCACGAAGGCCGGCTTCGACCTCGCGATTACCCGCCGCGTCAGCGAGGAAGTCGGCATCCCCGTCGTCGCCAGCGGTGGCGCCGGCACGCTGGAGCACATGGCCGACGTGCTGGAGGCAGGCAAAGCCGATGCCGTGCTCGCCGCGAGCATCTTCCACTTTGGCACCTACACCGTGGGCGATGTGAAAGCCTTCCTCGCCACGCGCGGCCTGCCCGTGCGGCTGCCGGAGCGGGTGGAGCGCTGATGCCTCAAGCCACCGGATCCGCCGCGGGGAAATCTTCCGCCTCATACACCTCCGCGAGCGGCAACTGCGCCCCGATTTCCGGCAGGTCGATCACTGCATCGCGCCCACGATAAGTCTCCCGCTGGAAGCTCTGCTCCACCCGCCGCCAGACGACCGCGGCCGGCGTGTCCTGCTCCAGCAGCAGATACACTCGCAGCGTCGGGATCGTGAGATAAGCCTCGCGCTTTTCCTGCACGTCCGTGCGCCGCGTGGAATCCGAGGTCGCCTCCACGATCACCGTCGGGTTGTTCAGATACACCGACTTGAAGGGGCCGCGCTCGCAGACCACCATCGCATCCGGGTAGTAAAAACGGGTGTGAGTGGGAAACTCGATCCGCACCTTCATGTCCGAATTGAAGGGCCGGCATGGCTTGCCGCGCAGGTGTCGATGAAGCACGCCGAGCACATTAGTCGAGATCGTCGCGTGTCCACGGGTGCCGCCAGCCATTTCATACAGCACGCCGCCGAGGTATTCATGCTTCACCTCCGCCGCTTCCTCCGCTTCGAGGTATTCCTCCACCGTCAACAGTTGATCGAGCGCAAGTTCGGCAGTCATGCGCGCAGCGTAAAGAACGTCGCTCGCGCCGTCAAACCACCGCCTCGATCATCCGCACGGCCTGCACCGCCGCGCGCACGTTGTGAACGCGCACGATGTGCGCCCCGCGCAGCATCCCCTGCACGACGCACGCGATCGTCCCGGCGTCGCGCTCCGCGGGATCGGAAATGCCGAGCACCTCGCCGATCACCGTTTTGCGCGAAACGGGCAGCAGGATCGGCCGCCCAAAGCGATGCAGCCGCTCCAGCTCCAGCAGGATGCGCAGGCCATCCGCGCCGCTCTTGGCGAAGTCGATGCCAGGATCGAGGATCGTCGCCTCGCGCGACAGTCCCGCGCGTTCCGCCAGCGCGAGCTTGTCAAAAAAGAACGCCTCCAGATGCGCCAGCACATCGTCGTAGCGCACGTGCGTGTGCGGCACCTTCGGCTCGCCCATCGTGTGCATGATGAGCAGCGCCGCGCCGGCCTCCGCACAAGTGCGCGCGGTTACCTCTGTGGGCACTCCACCGATGTCGTTCAAGATGTCGCCACCCCTCGCCAGCACCGCCCGCGCGACCGCCGGGCGCCAGGTGTTGATGGAAAGGAGCGGCCATTGAGCGTTGGACGTTGGGCGTTGGACGTTGGGCATTCCCCTTACTCCATTCCAGCGCTCGACAAAGCACAGCAACCGCGCCTCCTCCTCCTCCTCCTCGATCGCCGCACGATTGGTCCGCGCGCTTTCCGCCCCGATGTCGATGATGTCCGCCCCGTCCGCGAGCTGCCTCCGCGCGTGGGCGAGCGCCGCCTCCAAATCCGCCGCCCCATCGCCCGAAAATGAATCCGGCGAAAGGTTCACGATCCCCATCACCAGCGGTGCGCGAGCGAGCGAATGGCGCTGCCCGTGAATGGTGAGCCGCACTCCTGGCTCCTGCGCGCCGCTCGCAGCGTGCTCGCCTCGGGAGCTGCTCCGCATCTCTGGTGGAGCGTCTTGCGGATCATCGCGGAAGTGCGCGGGGGCGTTCCCCGCCTTTAGACATTCGTCATTGGTCATTCGTCATTCCCTACTCCATCCACTCCCCCCTCGACACGCGTATCGCACTCCCAAACACTCCAGCCGCCATGAGATTTATCGAGTCCGTGTTCCAGAAACTGAAGCAGGCGCCCAAGCGGATCGTCTTCCCCGAGGGCACCGAGCCGCGCGTGCTGCGCGCTGCGTGCCGCTTTGTGAAGCTCGGGCTCGGCACCCCCGTCTTGCTCGGAAAGAAGGACGAAATTACCGCGCTCGCGGCGGCGGAGAAGGTTAGCCTCGATCATGTCGGCATCATCGATCCCGCCACCGCGTCCGATCTGGCGATCTTCTGCAAGCGGCTCGAAAAGCTCAAACGCTACCGCGACATGGGCACGAAACACGCCGAGGAAATCATGGTGAACCCGAACTACTTCGCCGCGATGATGGTCCAGTATGGGCAGGCCGATGGCGTCGTCACCGGTGCTCGCGAGACCGCCGGCTCCGCGCTCCGCCCGCTCATCCAGCTCATCAAGCCGCTGCCGGAAACCAAGAGCATTTCCTCCTGCATGATGCTCGATCTCCCGAACAAACGTTACGGCGAGAAAGGCGTCATGTTCTTCGCCGATTGCGCGGTCATCCCCGAGCCCACGGTTGATCAGCTCGCCACCATCGCAGTGCAGACCGGCACCACCTGCCGCCAGCTCACCGGCATCAAGCCGCGCATTGCCATGCTCTCCTTTTCCACCAAGGGCAGCTCCAAGCTTCCCTCCGTGGAGAAAATCCTCGCCGCGACGGCACTCGCCCGCCAGCGGATCGATGAGCAGCGGCTCGAGATGGAGATCGATGGCGAGCTCCAGGCGGACGCCGCCATCCTGCCCGATCTCGCCGGCCTGAAAGCGCCGACTTCGCTCGTGGCTGGCCGCGCGAATGTCCTCATCTTTCCCGACCTCAACGCCGGCAACATCGCCGCCAAACTCGTGCAATACCTCGCCGGCGCGGAGACCTACGGCCAGATCCTGCTCGGCCTTTCCAAGCCGTGCGCCGACATGTCGCGGGGCGCGAGCGAGGACGACATCCTCGGCGTCGCGGCGATCCTCGGCCAGCAGGCGATCGAGTATCGCAAGCTCTTCCCGTCGGGCGAGGTTGATAGTTGATGGCCGAGCCACCGGAGCTTTGCGCCGCTCGGAGGATGCCTGGCTAACAACCATCAACTCTCAACCATCAACTTGCTTGAACCATACCACGCCGCGCATCTTCGTCGCCGCCACGCAGCAGAACGACGGCAAGACGACCACCTCAGTCGGCCTTTTCGCGGCGCTGCGGAAGCGCGTGGGCCGCATTGGCTTCATCAAGCCCGTCGGTCAGCGCTTTGTGGAAGTCGATGGACAGCGCATCGATGAAGACTCCGTGCTGATCGATCAAACCTTCGGCGTCCACACGCCTTTGGAAGCAATGAGTCCGATTGCGGTAGAGCCGGACTTTACCCGCAAATACATCGAGCAGGCGAACAACGAGCACCTGGTCCGGCGCATCCAGCATTCCTTCGATCGCGCCGCGTGGGAAAAGGATTTCGTCATCGTGGAAGGCACCGGCCACGCCGGCGTCGGCTCCGTGTTTGACTTATCGAATGCCCGCGTCGCGAAGATACTCGGGAGTAAAGTGATCCTCGTCAGCAAAGGCGGCATCGGCAAGCCGATCGACGAAGTAGCTTTGAACAAAGCTCTCTTCGACAAGGAAGGCGTCGAGTTAGTCGGTGTCATTTTGAACAAAGTGCTGCCGGATAAGTTCGAGTATGTGCGCGACTTTGCCCGGCGCGGCTTCGAGCGGCTCGGGATCGACTTGCTAGGCTGTATCCCCGACGAGCCGATGCTGGCCAATGCCACGCTTGGTCAGATCTCCAAGACCATCAAAGGCAGCTTCCTCACCGGTCACCAACGCTCCCGCCGCCGAGTAAAGAAGATCATCATCGGCGCGATGAACTCCTCGCACGTCATGGAGTTCTTCAAGCCTGGCACCCTGGTCATTACTCCCGGTGACCGCGAAGATGTCATCCTCGCTGCCCTTTCGACCGCCAGCCTCAGCGAGCACGACGGCAACTCCCTCGCCGGCCTTGTCCTTTCCGGCGACCTCGTCCCCAGCGCCCCGGTCATGGAGCTACTGAAACACTCCGATTTGCCAGTGATCGCCTCCCCCTGCGATAGCTACATGGTCGCCAGCTCCATCTACTCCATGACGGTTAAGACCCTGCCCGGCGACGTGGAGAAGATCGATAAGATCCAGGCATTGATTGAGTCACACGTGGAGGTGGATCGGTTGCTGGGCAAGCTGTGAATAATTTCCCAAGCTTTACCTACCTTGGCAAAGTATGCACTTCACATGAAAGAACTCACCGATTGCGCACAAGAAGAGGTTCACATCCTTGAACGTTTGAAGGCATGCCTCGACAAAGCTCGGGCAGCAGTGTCCAGCGATACTCCCGACATCAAGAGCGGTATTGCCGCACTAAATCTACTCCGCACAAATTGTGCAGAGGATATCAACCAACTTCAGCATGCAGCAGGCATTCTAGCTGCCGCAAAGTATTTGTATGATCAACAACCGGACGCCGACATCTTGAAATGGTATTGGCACCCCTATCAAACCGGAGGAATCAATGAGCCGGATTTACGAATTGTTCGGGGTGCAGACATTGCCATCTCAGCCGAAGTCACGACGGCGACCAAACCCGAGGGCGCAACCGCAAAGCGGATGCAGCACACCCTTGATAAACTCCAGAAGATGCAGGGGGATCGATTCTACTTCGTTTTTTCAGAGCAAATGCGGAAGCGGGCGACGAGTAAGGTCAAGAGAGCAGGACATGACATTACCGTCGTTGCAATCTGACTGCGGCGAACAAAGGAAATGGGGCGGAGTCGCACTGTCCTTCTCTCGTGCCCAAGTGGCTTGGGCACGACAGACGCGGCCGGAGTATGGGTTATCGATTTTCTGAGATACCAGGCTGCCCAGGCGTCTTGCCCGCAGGCGGGGACAGCCGTAACCTGCCCGCATGAACTATCGCGAGATCATCACCATCGAGCCAGGCAAGCGTGGCGGCAGGCCGTGCATCCGAGGGATGCGTATCTCCGTCTATGACATCCTTGGCTGGCTGGCCGCTGGCATGACTAACGAGCAGATCACCGAAGAGTTTCCCGAACTTACGTTGGAGGACATCCGTGCCTCCCTAGCCTACGCCGCCGACCGGAACCACCACCTCGTGGGCTCAGTCGCGTGAAGCTGCTCTTCGATCAGAATCTCAGCCATCGTCTGCCTGTCCGTCTGGCAGACCTCTTCCCTGGGTCCGCCCATGTCCGAGTAGCCGCTCTCGATCGAGCGCCGGACATTGAAATTTGGGAGCATGCCAAAGCCTATGGCTTCTGCATCGTGACACAAGACAGCGACTTTGCGGAACGCAGCCGGCTTTTCTGAGCACCGCCCAAAGTCGTCTGGTTGCGGTGCGGCAACGCCACTCCACAGCAGGTTGAGACAATCCTTCGCCGCAATGCTGTTCTCATCATCGAGCTGATCCAGAGCCCCGCCTTGCACTACGTTGAGCTGATCTGAACTCAGTCGCTTACTTCCGTCCTTCCAATACCTTCACCGCCTTTTTCGTATCGCTGACGCGCAGGACGGCGAGGCCGGTTTCGGAATGCGGGCTCGTGGCGAGGTAGGCGTATTCGATGTTGATCTTCGCTTCGCCCAAGGTTTCGGCGATGCCGGCGAGCGTGCCGGGTTGGTTGCTGTTCTCGATCAGCAGCACCTTATTTTCCACCACCAGCACCCCGCGCTCACCCAGCAGGTGCAGCGCTTTCTGCGGGTCGCTCAGCACCATGCGAATCACCGAATGGTCGGTCGTGTCGGAGATGGAGAGAGCGTAGATGTTGATCTTCTCCTCGGCGAGCGTTTCGCACATTGTCGCGAGAGCGCCGGGTTTGTTTTCGAGAAAGACGGAGAGTTGAAGCGCGATTTCCATGTGCGCATTGAAGGGCGCGCGGGGTGGCGGCGGCAAATGGAAAATGGGCGGTGTCCGTCGGGTTTATAGCGCCTCGTCAAAGCGATGGTTTGTTTATTTGAAAACGCAATCACGACCCGCGCCCTCTCACGGCGTGTGACTCCCGAGCTTCGCATACAGCCGCGCCAGGCGCCGCGCGTGCTCATCATACGCTGCCTCGAAAAGCTCCGTCGCCCGCTCGGTGCCGCAAATTGCGCTGGCCGTGAGCACCTGTGGCGGCTGCCCGGCGGCGGCGAGACGGGCGGCTACTTCCGCCTTGATCCCATTCACCAGCAGACAACCGCCGACCGTGGAGCCGGGCGCCACCGGCAGGTCGAGGCCGGGCACGCGCACCATCGCGTCTCCCACCGGCGCGCCGGTATCGAGCACGAGATCGGCGAAGTCCTGAAGCTTCTTTCCATCCCCGCGCCGGCTCGTGCTTGCCTCCGAGTGCGCGCGGGAAATGATCGCCACCACGCGCACGCCGCGGCGCTGAAATTCCTCCGCCATTTCGATCGGCACGATGTTGCAGCCGCTGGAGGAAATCACGAGCGCGGAGTCCTGCGGTGACAGGTCGAAATTCCGCAGGATGCGCTCCGCGAGTCCGCTCACGTTTTCCAGAAACATCGCCTGCCGTTGCCCATTCGCACCGACCACGAGATTGTGGAAGGAGAGCGACAGCTCGACGATCGGATTCCAGCCCGGAAAGGACCCATACCGCGGCCACATCTCCTCCACCATGATGCGCGAATGCCCCGAGCCGAACACATGCACCATGCGACCGGCGAGGATCGTCGCGGCAAACAAATCCGCCGCTTGCTGTATCGCTGGAGATTGAGCTTCTACCGTGTCGATAAGAGCGCGGCAGCGGTTGAGGTAATCGAGAGCGGGCGTCACGGATGACGAATGGCGAATGGCGAATCACGAGGAAAGCCCGAACGCCATGGGTTCGCCACGCGAGTCCGGGACAGCGGGCTTTAAAATCGCCGCGCGCGCCGCGCCGATCGCGCCGGCCCATTCGCCGAGCTGGGCAGCGAGGAGTTTCACGGAATGGCCAGCAGGGCGCCATTCCATGCGGTCCAGCTCGGCCCGGAGCGGGGCAAACAATGCCTCGCCCGCTTGCGCGATGCCGCCGCCGAGGATCACGGCTTCGGGGTCGAGGATGTTGATGAACGACGTGATCGCGCAGGCGAGTGCGCGCACGGATTCGCCCCAGAGCTGGGCTGCTTCCGAGTCGCCAGCGCTGGCGGCGGCGATGAGCTCGTGCGTGGTGGGAAAGCGCCCGCCGGTCCGGGCGCGCACGTTGTGATTGCCGATGCAATCCTCCAGGCTCCCCGGCGTGCCGACGATGTCCGGCGCGCCATGCACATCGAGGCAGATGTGGCCGAGATGGCCCGCCCGGCCGAGGTGACCGCGGAGCAGCCGGCCATCCGCGAGGATCGCGCCACCGACACCAGTGCCGAGCGTGAGCATCACCGCGTTTTGCAGTCCGCGCGCCGCGCCGATCCATGCTTCGCCAAGCAGCGACGCGTGCGCGTCATTCGTGACTGGGACGAGCTGCGCGCGGCCGAGATGGCAGGTCCAGTCGAGCCCTTCCAGCCCGCGCAATCGGCCCGGCATGAAGGCGATCGAGCGCCGGTCGCTCGAAGCAAGCCCCGGCGCGGAAATGCCGACGGGGAGCTCACGGCCAAAGGCATCCGCGAGCGCGCGGACGGTCTCCGCCCAGGTCCGCGCATCCTCGCCGGTGTCGTAAGTCGGACGCGCTTCCCGCCGCAGCACGTCGCCGCTTTCGTTCACGAGCACCGCCTTTATCTGCGTGCCGCCGAGGTCGATGCCGATGGAAAGTCGAGGGTCGGGAATCGAGGGTCGAGAACCTGAAACTGGCGCGAGTTCCGCAGGCTCTCGGCCCTCGGCCCTCGACTCTCGACCTTCACTCATACTGCCCCTCGCTGACGCTCCAGCCGCCATCCACACTCAACACCTGGCCGGTGCAAAAACGCGCGCCATCGCTCAGCAGAAACACTGCGGCTGCGTCGAGATCGCCGGGTTGCCCGATGCGCCCGCCGTCCAGCGGCTGCTTGGTTTTAATGAAGCCAAGGATCGCCTCGTCCTGCGCAGCGCGTTGTGCCATCGGCGTCTCCACCAGCGCAGGCGCGAGCACGTTCACACGGATGTTTTTGTCCGCGTAGCAGGCCGCGATGGATTTGGAAAAGCCGATGACCGCCGACTTTGCCGCGGCATAGGCATGGGTGGAAAAGAAGTGTGGCGAAGGCGAGAAGCCGAGCACGCTGCCCATGTTCAGGATGGCGCCGCCGCTGCCTTGCGCGAGGAACTGCCGCACGGCGGCGCGGTTGGAAAGCATCAACGAAGTGAGGTTCAGATCGAGCGTCCCGCGCCAGCCTTCATCGGTGAGCTCGTGCAGCGGGCCATCGCCCATGCGCCGCCCGCTGCCGCCTGCGACGTGATAGAGCCCGTGGAATCCGCCGAACTCCGCCACCGCCAAATCGATCGCGCGCGGCGCCGTGGCGGGATCGCACGCATCCCCGCCGAGCACGCGCGCCGCATCGCCGAGCACTCGCTGCGCAGCCTCACCGTTTGCCGCATTCCGCCCGACCACGACCACGCGCGCCCCGCCTTCCACCAACGCCTGCGCCGCTGAAAACCCGAGCCCGGTCGTGCCGCCGATGACGACCAATGATTTGTCGGCGAGCGGTGGAGGGAGCACAGCGCGGAGATTAAAAGCCGCCACGGGAACCGCGCAATCGTGGAAGCGCCAATCTGGCCTGCGGAGCTAGCGCGCCGCGGCTACTGCGTGCGGTCCACCTTCAGGCGCAGGTAGCGCTGCGTGCCGAGCGAGCTCGTGTCGCGCACCACGATCGACACGAAGCCCTGCATTGGCGCGCGGACTGTCACCACCGCACTGCCGCTCCACGAGGTCGTGAAACTCTTCGTCGCAATCGGCGTCCACGCGATGAGATCGGTCGAGGCCTGCACGGTATAAACCAGGTCCACTGGTCCGTGGCCTTGCGCAGCGGCAGGATCCTCTGCCACCGCGAAACGCAGCTCGAGCTGCCCCGCCGGATTCAGCACGGCTTGAGGCAAGCCAGCGACGCCTTCGCCGCCCGCTCCGCTCAGCGGGTTCATGCCGAGGCCGTATTCCAGCAGCGTCACGACGCCGTCCGTGTCGCTATCGCCAGTGCCCGTGGCGAGGCCGAAAAAGGCGAGCCATTGGGCGAACTGATCCGGGCGCAGGAGGTGCGTGCCGTCCGGGTCGCCGCCATTTTCCGCGCTCGCAGCCCACGTGTCCTTGTCGCCCCAATCGCCCGCGCGAGTGAGCGGATTGCGGGCGGTGAGAGAACGCCCGAGGCCGCTCGCCGTTGGCTGCCAGGCGGCGTCGTATCCGAAGGTGAGCAGATTCGCGTCGAACGGCGGTGGCAGTTTCAAAGCGAGCCCTTCGCCGGTGTTGTCGAGGTGGCCGGTGAATTGGCCCGCCACGTTCGGGCTGTTTCCGTAGCGCTGCCGGAACTTCGTGAGGAGCGAGACGACGACGGTGTTTTGGCCCGGAGCGAGCGTCATCGTGGGGAAAGTGAAGTCGATCCCGGCGACGAACTTCACCCCGCCAAGCTGAAGCGAAATCGCGCCGACATTCCGCACTTCGACAAATTCGTAGTCACTCCCACCGAGCGGATCGAACATGATCTCAGTGATCCGCAGACCCCGCAGCAGCGCGAGCGCATTGGCATAAGCCGGATCGCCCGCGCCATTCGCGAGTGCCGCCGTCGGCAGCTCGAAAGCGCCGAATCCGCCGGGCGACACGGCGTCGCGACCGGTCGAGAAGTCTGTGCGTTGCGTGGTAAAATTCACCGCGTCGAGGACCGTCGCGCCATTGAGCAGCGCGATCTGCTCCTGCTGCGCATCGAGCGAAAAGTTCACGTGCGTCGCGCCGGCATTCGGTTTGCCGTCGGCGATGAATTTTACAAAGCCATTTGCCGCGATGAAGGAAAGCGGCGGGATCGTCTGGGCGGCGGGATCGCCCACCGGATTATCCGTGATCCGCAATCCGGCGAGCGCCACCGGAAGCGCGGCGGTGTTCGCTACTTCCACCCAATCGTAGTCGTAGAGCACATCGCCACTCGTGAACCACTCGTTGATCCGCAGCCCCGCCGGGTCACCTACGATCTGCGCCACATTGGCCGCGCCGAGGGTCGGCTGACAAAGCGCCCACGCGCCATCCGGCCCGATGCGGCCGATCGTGAGGTCTCGGAGTTGATGCCCGAACACCACGGAATCCTTCAGCACGCGCGTGGTGCTGTTGTCGAAGAGCAACACCGCGTCGCCATCCGCATCCAGCGACAGGCCAGTGATGTTCGCCAGGGCGAGATACCCGCCCGCGGGAATCGTGGTGCCAGCGGGAAGCACGAATTTCGCCGGCTGCGCGGGATCATCTGTGAGGCTCCAGCCACCGACGTTCACGGCACTCGCACCGGCATTGTAAAGCTCCACGCTGTCCGGCGTCGTGGCGCTATCCGCGAGCACTTCGTTGATGCGGATGAGCTGCAGCGCAGTGTTCACCGTCCACGTGCGCGCCGTCGGCGCCGCTTGCGCGAGGCCTTCGCCCGTGCGCGCCGGGTCGGCGTCCTGCCAGTTGCCGGCCATATCCTGGCCGAGCACTTCCAGCGTGTGCGCGCCATTGCCGAGATTGGAAAGCGCGAGCGTCGCCTGCCGTGCGGTGGCGCCGGTGCGCGGGAAAACTCCGCCCGCGCCGATCGCGATTGGCGCACTCCACGCGCCGCCATCCAGCCGCCATTTGTAAGCGACCATGCCGGGTCCGCCGACCGTGAAACTGGCAGTCGTGGAAGGCGTTTGCGACGGTGGGCCGCCGAGCACGTAGGCCCACTCGGGCGCGGTCCAGCCGTAGTCGAATCCGCCGGGCGCGGTGCCGCGCGCTGCCGAACCGATCGCAAGCCGAAAGTCCTTCGCCGCCGCATTCACAAAGCTCGGCGCGCCGACGGTGTTCACGCCATACGCCGGGTTGAAAATGCCGCCCGGATGGTTCGCGCCGATCGTCGTGTCGGTGATCGCATCCACGAGGTTGCGGTTGAATTCCAGCTTCGTCGTCACGTCACGCACGAGCACGTTGTTCACCTTCCGCGTGTCCGCGCCGGAGACGAGCCGGGGCACGTTGGAGATCAGGTTGAAGCCGAGATATCCACCATCGCCGCGCGTCGGATCGAAGCCGTCCTCCGGGATGAAAACGTTCACCGCCGAGCACTTCACATCCTGTGTGAAGGTGCCGCTCGCACCGCCGTTGTAAGTGAAGTCCGAGTGGAAGTTCGCAACCGTGTTGTGCTCGAAGATCGTCCCCGTGTTTGCCTTGAGATTGATCGCGTGGTCGAGATCGAAGAAGAGGTTCCGCGCGACCATGATCGTCGTCCCAGTGCCTTTGTCGCCGGAGGAAATCGCGTTCGAGTAGCCGGTGTCGCTGGTCCACTGATCCTTTGTGCCGCGCTCGAAAACGTTGCTCGCGATGTAGGCATCGCCACCGAGATCGATGTGCTCGTCGCCGGTCAGCCCGTGGAAATAGTTGTAGCGGCAGTCGAGGATGAAGTCGCCCGCAACGCCCCAGCGCCCGGAGTCCGCGTCGAAAACGTCGTTGTGGCCTTTGTTGCCGTTGAAATCATTGAAATAGACGCGCCACCAGCCACCGATCGGGAAGCCATTCGCCGAAAACGCGGGCTTGCCTGCCACCTCCGGATCGGTCGTGGGATATTCCACTTTCAGCGGCTCCTGGCTGTTGTCCGCCGTGGCCACAAAGTCCGTCGTGTTTTCTTCCCGGTTCAGCACGGGATCAAAAATGAACATGTCCGGGAAGGTGGTGTGCCGCACGGTCAGCTTCGGATTGCGGCCATAGACCATCCGCAAATGCGTGCCGGCAAACGTGCAGTGATCCACCAGTCCCCACGACCGGATGAACCCGACGCTGCCCCAGTTTTCAGGGCCGATCGGCGTGGTCCCCTGCGCGTTGATGAAGTCGCAATAGCTCACCACATTTTCCTGCGCCATCGAGTCGATGATGCGCAGTCCGCCCCACTTCGGCGGACCGGTTTGCGTGCCATTTTTCACCGGGTCGCCATCGCCCGCGGCGACGGTGCCCGGCACATGCGAAAGCACGATGTGCGCGTCCGGCGTGCCT
>CAXSDZ010000056.1:3575-8260 GCA_964235505.1 uncultured Chthoniobacteraceae bacterium | reverse complement strand
TGCCTTGCGCGAGCAGCTTGCCACTCACGGTGATGCGCTTGCCCTGCGCCACGTAAATGCTCGTGCCCGGCTGGATGGCCAGCGTGAGGCCGGCCGGCACGGTCACATTATCCGTGACGAGATACGGCCCGCCCGCCGCCGTCCACGTGACGGTGCCTGCCACCATGCCACCGATGGAAAACGGCAACGCACCCATGTCCACGCGCGAACCATCCGGGTCCGCCTGCGCCGGGTTGCCGGAGTTGATCGCGGGCGAGGTGCTTTGCAGATGATAGTCGCGCCCGGCGGCATCCACGAAAAGCGGATCGCTGTTGATCGTGCCGGTGCCATTTGCCCACGCCGCAGCCGCCGGCGTGTCGGTGTCGCGCGTGATGGAATAGTTCACCACTGTGTTCGCCGGGACATACGGCGCATCCACCAGCACCGGCTCCTGCGCGAGGATGATGGAGTTCGTCGCGGTGATCGCCAGCGTCGCGCCGGCGTTGCTCTGGCCGCTCTTGTTCTGCGTGTAAAGGCCGGTGCTCGCCGTGTCGGGATCGGGATTGCTCGGCGGCACGGGATAGCCCCACGGCGATTGTGAAGTGTCATGGTTTTCACTCACGATCGTGCAGCGATCCACGCTGATGACGCGCGTGGAAGCCGAGCTGCTTTTTGGCACGATCGCCTTGTCGCAGTTGATGATCTGCGTGCGCGAAATCGTGAGGTCGTTGTCGAGCAGCGACATTCCTTTGTCCCAGCCTTCGCGCAGGATGGAGTCTTCCACCGTGATCGGCCCGGCGAGGCAGTCGAACACGTCGTCACCGCACTTCCCGAAAACCGAGCGGCGCACCACGACCGGCCGGCCGCTGCTGTTGTGGACGTAGAGGCAGTCCTCGTCATCGGGCGCGGCAGAGTTGCTCTCGCGGTAATCCGGCAGGATTTCCTGAATGTTGGAATCTTCGATCAGGAGCGACACGCCATTTTCGAGTTCCGGCCCTGTAATCATGCGGGTAATCAGCGAACGGCGCACGACGAGGTCGCACGTGCCGCTCGAATACATCGCCTTCGCCGGGCCATCAGAAAGGACGCTGTCCTCCAGCGTGAGACTCGCGCCGTTGAAGCGCAGCATCGGCCCTTCGCCCGTGTGTCCTAGCCCCGCAGCGTGGCCGGCGTGAGAAAGCAGCACGTTTTGGAAAAGCGAAGGCTGCGCGCCGTTGAAATAGATCTGTCCCCACCGCGCCGCCGGATCGGGTGCGGTGATGTGGATGGGCTGCGCGGCCGTGCCGAGCGCTTGGATCCTGCCCTGCACAGTGATGACGGTGCCGCTGCTGTCGCCCGCCGCCGTGGTGCCGTCGATGAGCACATGCGTGCCCGGATCGATCGTGAGCGTCGCTCCCAGCGGCACCGTCACCGCGCCGGTCACATGCACGATGCCGCTCCACGTGGCGCTGCCCGCGAGCGTGCCCGAGACGCTCGTCTGCGCCTGCCCGCCGAGGCTGGCGATCGCCTTTTGCGCGGACACGCTCGCAACACTCGCAGTCAGCGTGAATGCGCCGGGATCAGTTGCCGGAAGATTGCCCAGCAGATCGAGATCGAACGAAAGGTCAGGACTTTGCGCCGCATTGTGCAGCTCGACCGCGATCAGGTTTTCGCCCTGGACGAGCGCGCTCGCAGGGATGAAGTAGCTCTCGAATGAAGACTCCGCAGGGATCAGGCGATTCACCGTCGCCGCATCGGTGTGCGTCGCGGCAGCGATGAGGTTGAGCCGCTTCACTTCCGTGCCGTTGATGTAAATGGCGACGCCATCGTCGTAGAGCACGTTCAGCGTGAGATCGGAAAAGAGCGCGGGATTCGCGACGTTGAACTTGTGCCGGAGATACCACGTCTTCCGCCCGCCTGTGGCGCTGGAAACATTCAGCACCTGCGTCCGCTCATCGCCGTCGCCCGCGCCGAGCTGCGTCGGCTTCGCGGTCGCCCAGCCGCTTTCATCGAAAGTCGCGGCGCTCTTCCAAGTCGCGGCGGGAGCAGTCGTGCCGGTGTCCAGATAAGACCAAAGCGCGCCGACCGCATTCGGCACCTGGAGCGTGCCGCCACGGGCGATCAGGGTGCTTTGTCCGCCGCTCCCGCCGCTGCTTCCGACCGTCACGAGCGCCGCGCCGACGCCGTTGTAAAGCGACACCGTATTCGGCGTCAGCGTCACGCCGCCTGTGGCCGCCAGCGTGGCCGTGCGGCTCCACGCGGCGCGGTCGAGATTGCCCTGCGCATCCTTCAAATCCACGCGCACCAGCAGCGGTGCGCCCGGCACGTAAGCGGCCGGCGCAGCGATCGCCACCGAGCCCGGCGGCGCGAGCGTGCCGGCGACCGGAGTCGTCGTGCCGCCCGCCGAATAAAGCACGTCGCCCGAGAAGCTTTGCAGCAGGTTTCCCTGCCCATTCGGCGCGTCGTAAAAGTTCGCGACCACCTTGTTCAGCCCCGGCTTGAAGAAACCAGACGTCGCCGTGAGCACGAGCTTCCACGTGCCCGCCGCATCCGGGCCGTTCGGCCGATAGAACATCTGCGCCGGCACGCCATTCACGCGGATCAAGTAAGTCTTTGCCACGTTGAACGTGCCGGAAATCGTCGCCGCGCCATCCGCCGTTTGCTTGAAGCCTTCCGCCGTCGTGGAAGCGGCCGCGATGTTGAAGGAATAGTTCTGCTGGATCTGGGAAAGGATGTTCGCGCGCCGCGCGGTGACGAACGCCTTGATCTCCGCAATGGAGGTATTTGGCGGTGCCGAACTCGCGTCCGAAGCCGGCACCCAGCCAGTCAGCAACCGGTCGATGATCGGATCGACGGTCGCCGGGTTGAACCAGCTATTCACCTGCTCCAGCACCTTTGCGTAGAAGCGCGGCACGAGTTGCGGATGGTTCAGCAGCCGGGAGAAACCAGCCACGCCTTCATACGAGAAAATCGAGCGCGTGATCGGGTTCCCAAACTCATTCCCAATGTCGAAGGTGTCGTCGAAATCGTGTGGGATCAGCATGAAGCGCCGATCGATCGCGCCGCTGAAAAGCCACGCGTCATCCGCGCGCCCGCTTTGCAGGCCGCCTTCCTGATTTCCAATCAGCGCGTCAGTGGCCAGATAGGTGAAGACTTCATCAACATGGAGCACCGACTCCAGCGCCGCGACGTATGCATCGTTCGCGATGGCAGGCTGCTCCGCAGTGCCGCCGGTCAGCGGCGCATTCATCACCCGCGTGAGTCCGATCAGGTCGCTCCAGTCGTCCAGGTCCGCATTCGTGTCCTTGTGATAAGTGTCCGCGTAGGCCAGCGGATTTGTCCCTTCATACCGAAACTCGCCGCTGCCGAGATCGCCGGGAATGTCGCCCGGCGCGTTCGTGAAGTGATCGTCCAGCCGATACACATTCGCCTCTGGATCGTGTGGAAAGTGCCGCTCCACCCACTCGCCGCCCATCGATTCGATGCGGGCGTAGCGCCCGTATTGCAGCGCGCCCGTCGCGGCGAGATCGACCGCATTCAGCCGCAGCCGCACCGGCGCGGCGCTCTGCGCGGCGATGCCCGCGCGCTCCATCAGCGTGGCGCCGAGGACCTGCGAGTAGGTAAAGCGAGAGTTCATCTGGAGCGACGAACGCCCGTTCCAGAGATCATCGCTGCGGAAGGCGATGTTGTAGTTGTGCGCCGTCGGATAGCCAAAGATCGGCAGGCGCGAGCCGAAGCCGCGATTGCGCACCGCGGCAAGGTAATGCGTCTCCAGGCCAGTGCCGTCTTGCGAAAGGAAAGTGGCATTCATCTGCGCATCCGAGTCCTCCTCGCCGGAAGCCGTCTGGATGCGCGCAAGCTCGGCGTTTTCCGCCGCGGTGAGCACGAGCCGATACAGCGGATTAGCGCCCGCCACGGTGAAGCTGGCGTTTGGATCAAAGGTGTTATCGACCTGCAGCAACGCGTTCACCACCTGGCCAAAGGTCTCCGGCGTCGCGTCCACGGAAGAAGTGCGCGCGGGCGCCGGCCACGTGCGGCTGTTTGCGCCGTCGGTCGCCTCCACATAAAATTCGAGGACCGTGCGGTCGGGCTGCGCCGGGATGGTCGCCTCCACGTCGCCATCGCCATCCGTGTCCGTCATCGGCGCGGCCTGCCACGTCGCAGCGTCGCGTCGCCAGCGCAACGTCGCCGTCGCACCGCCGACTTCATCGGCGAGGTTTGCGGAAATCGTGATCGGGTCGGAGGAATGCGGGATTTCCGGGCGATGCTTCACGTCGGAAATCAACGGCGCGAGATTCGTGTTCGCGACAGAATTTGCCGCGCCCGGCGTCCCGCCCGGCGGCACGCTCACGCCCCAGTTCTGGCCGGCATTCACGGGCAGCGCCGGATTTCGCAGCTCCAGCGTTTTTCCACCGCCATCGGCATCGCTCACCCACTGCCAGCCCTCGTGCCCGAAGCTCACCGGCCCGCGCGCCCGCAGCGCCCAGTCGCCTTCATCCGCATACGCCACCTTGGCCACGCTCTGCCCCGCCGCATCATCGAGCTGCACGCTTTCGCCTGCATTGGAAAGCTGGCCCGACCACCCACCGACCACCTGCCCGCCGAAGCCGGGATGCGCCGCTTGAAAAGCCGGCACATCGGCCGCCACGATCAGATACGCGCCCGGGGCGAGCGTCGTGCCCGGGAGAAAAGAAAACGCCACACCTTTGCTCAACCGCCAGCCGGAA
>CAXSDZ010000056.1:0-3565 GCA_964235505.1 uncultured Chthoniobacteraceae bacterium | reverse complement strand
GATTGGCCGCCGGACTGCGCGCCGGATGGAAAATCTCGATCCATTCCAAAGCCAGATTCTCCGGCGCGCCCGCCGGGTGAAACATGATCTCGGAAATCACGGGCGCCGCCGAAGCGGAAAGCGACGCGAGCGCAAGCGCGGCGCAGAGGCGAAACAGGGGAAAACGCATAAGTGGGTGGGAGCGGCGGACAGTAGGTTACAAACAGGTGACGGGCAAGGGACCGCCAGCGGCTGCTTTCCCGCCGCAGCAACAGGCGTGTTGCGGGCACTCTGAGCCTTTGCCCAGACGCGAAAAAAACTCCGCGCCGACGGCACATGGCCGCGGCGCGGAGTTCTTGGCAGGTTGTCTGCGTTTGCGTACCCGCCCTCGCGGCGAGCGAGCGTCGTTACACGATGTGCAGCTTTTTCCCGGCCCGCCGCGCCGCCTTGCCCAGCGGCTTGGCATAACCTCGCGCGCCATCGGCAGCATCGTGCGCGGCGTCTGTGGTCGAGGCCAGTCCGCGGCGGAAAAGCGCCGCCAGCGCCAGCGCCACGCCGAGCAGCGCGCCATGCGAACGCTCCAGCGGCTTTTCCACGTAATGCTCCTGCCACGTTTCCTCTTCGCGAGACCCGGCGAGGAATCCCACCAGAAACCCGACTGCCAGCGCTCCGAGCAGACTGGGAACCGGATTGCGGCGGAACACTTCCTCACCGGTGTGATATGCCGCTTCCGCCCGGTCGCGCGTGGCCTCCCACGTGTCCTGAGCGCGCTCGCGCAAATCGCCCGCCGCGGCGCTCATCGCGCCCGGGGCCGGGCTGTTTCCCACTGGGTCAAAGCCCTGCGCGGCTCCGGTGGTGGATGTCTGATTGTAGTCTTTGTCGTTCATAAGAAGTTCCTCAGTTGCTCGGGGCGCGGCGCGGGTGCGCGCCGTGGCAGGAAAGTCCGCCCTCCCCGCTAAGGCATCGCCCCGTGCTGGCCGGGCGGACGGCTGGCACCTCGCGACAGCAGCAGCCCGGCACGACTGCGCCTCTCAGATTGCGCAAAGACTTCGCCTTTTCCAGCCGGGGCGCTAAACGATCGCATTCCCCCCCGCGGTCTTTTCCCCTCCCGCCACGAACATGCCCGCCACCGCTCCCGCGCAGACTTACGCCGGCCTTACTTCACAGCAGAAAAAGTCCGGCCTCGCCGCCTGGCTCGGCTGGATGTTCGACGGGCTGGACATGCATCTCTACACGCTCGTCGCGCTGCCTTTCGTCGCGCAGCTCATGCACGTCGCGCAGAGCGCGCCGGAGGTTTCGCAAAAGGCGTCGTTTATCCAGGCCGCGTTTCTCGTCGGCTGGGCGGTGGGCGGCGCATTCTTCGGGCGCATCGGCGATCTGCTCGGGCGGAGCCGCGCGCTGGTGCTGACGATCCTGACCTACGCGCTTTTCACCGGGCTTTCGTTCTTTGCGCAGGAATGGTGGCATCTGCTCGTGTTCCGATTTCTCGCGGCGCTCGGCATCGGCGGCGAGTGGGCTGTCGGCGCGTCGCTGCTGTCGGAGACGTGGCCGAAAACGTGGCGTCCGTGGCTGGCGGCGACCTTGCAGACCGGCGTAAATGTGGGCGTCCTCGTTGCGTGTTTCGCGGGGTGGGCGCTGTTCGATTTCGGCTCGCACACTCTTGGCTGGAAGGTGGATTACCGCGTGATCTTTCTCATCGGTGTGCTGCCCGCCTTTCTCACGCTCTGGATCCGGCGCGCGGTGCCGGAGCCGGCGGAATGGGCCGCCGCGCACGCCCGCACGCGCGACTCGCAGCCGGGACTCGGCGCGCTTTTTCACGGTGAGCTGCGGCGCACGACGCTCATCGTCGTGGCCGTGTGCGCGCTCGGGCTCACCGCGCATTGGGCGCTGATGTTTTGGCATTCCGCGCACCTGCGTGCGCTCGCGCAAACCGCGGGCTGGAGCAAAGCCGCCGGCGACGCACTCGCCACCAAAGCGCTCTACCTGCTGATGGTCGGCTCGATCATCGGCAATTTCCTCTCCGGCTGGCTCGCCAAACACATCGGCTACCGCCGCGCCATCGCCGCGACGTTTGGCGCTTACTTCATCTTCATGATGGTGGCCTATGGCACCGTGCGCGACCCCTCGGGCGTGCTCTTGTGGCTCCCGCTGATCGGCGCGGCGCAGGGTGCGTTTGCGCTGTTCACCATGTGCCTGCCGCCGCTTTTCCCCACGCTGCTGCGCACTACGGGCGCGGGTTTTTGCTACAATGTCGGCCGCATCTTCGCCGCCGCGGGCACAGTGATCTTTGGGCTTTTCGCGAAGGTCGGCACAGGCGCAGGCGCGATCTGCGATCATCGGCTTGCGCTATTCTACGCAGGTTTCCTTTTCCTCCCGGCAGCACTCGTGACCTGGCGCTGGCTGCCGGAAGCCGACGCAGAAGAACCCAAGCCGAGCGCGGCCGCCGACGCGCTGCCGATCGGCCAACCCGCTCTCGCCACGGCAGATGAATGAACCCATCGCCAACGATCCGCGCCTGCTGCGGCTGCACGCGAAGGACAACGTGCTCACGGTGATCGCGCCGCTCGCGCCGGGTGATCGCGTGCAGATCGGCGACACGCCCGTGCACATGACGACCGCACTTCCCATCGGCCACAAAGTCGCCGCCCGCACGATCGCCGCCGGCGAAAAGGTGCTGAAATACGGCGCACCGATCGGCTCCGCCACGCGTGCCATTGCCCCCGGGGAGCACGTCCACACGCACAACTTGCGCAGCGACTACATCCCCACTTTCTTGCGCGAAGATCAGGCGCAGTTTTTCGCCCAGCAGCAACACGCCACGCCACACGCATGATCTCCGGATTCCTCCGCACCGATGGCCGCAAGGGCATCCGCAACATCACGCTCGTGGTCTATCTCGTGGAGTGCGCGCACCATGTGGCGCGCGAGATTGTGTATCCCTCGCGGGAGAGCCAGGTGCATCTGCTCGGCTTTCCCGGCTGTTTCCCGAATGCCTACGCGCACCGCATGCTGCGCCAGCTCTGCACGCACCCAAACGTCGGCGCAGCGCTGCTCGTGTCGCTCGGCTGCGAAGGGTTCAACCGCGCGGAGCTGCTGCGCGAAATCCGCGGCACGGGGCGATCTGCCAACGTGCTCGTGATCCAGCAGGAAGGCGGCACCCGGCGCACGATTGCGCAGGGCCGCGAGTGGGTGGAAGCCGCCCGCGCGCAGCTCGCGGCAGTGCCATGCGTCGCGATGGGCGTGGAAGATCTCATCGTCGGCACCGTGTGCGGCGGATCGGATGCGACCAGCGGCATCACGGCGAATCCCGCGGTCGGTCGCGCGTTCGATCTGCTCGTGCAAAATGGCGCGCGCGTGATCTTCGAGGAAACCGGCGAGTTGATCGGCTGCGAGCAGGTCATGGCCGCCCGCGCCGCGCGTCCGGAGCTCGCGCCGGAGCTGATCGCCTCGGTCGAAAAAGCCGCGCATTACTACACCGCGCTTGGCCACGGCTCGTTCGCGCCGGGCAATGCTGAGGGCGGCCTCACGACGATGGAGGAGAAGTCGATGGGCGCGTATTCCAAGAGCGGACACTCGCCGATCGCGG
>CAXSDZ010000055.1:11448-21902 GCA_964235505.1 uncultured Chthoniobacteraceae bacterium | reverse complement strand
AGGCGCGCGGCGAGGTGGCGGATGCCGGCGTGGACCGGCTTCGGCACGAGTTTTTGGTAAAGCTCCGCCTTTTTCAAAGCGCGGAATGGGTCATAGCCGGCGAAGAGCTCATCGCCCCCATCGCCACCGAGCGCGACGGTGACGTGCTGCCGCGTGAAGCGCGAAAGCAAATAGGTCGGCAGCAGCGAGCCGTCGCCGAGCGGCTCATCCAGCCGCGAAACGAGTTCGGGGAGAAGTGCGACGGATTTGTCGAGGTCGAGCGTGTCGTGGTGGTGCTGCGTGCCGAGCCGCTCGGCCATGAGTTTGGCCCACTCAGATTCATCGAAAGTGGCCTCGTTGAAGCCGATCGAAAACGTGTTGAGCTGGCCGGCGGGCACGTGCTTCGCCGCGAGCGCCGCGATGGCAGAAGAGTCGATGCCGCCGCTCAGAAAGACGCCGAGCGGCACGTCGGACATGAGGCGGCGTTGCACCGCGCGCTCCAACGTGGCGCGCAGCTCTTCGCAAAGCGTCGCCACGTGCCGTCCCTCAGCCCAGCGTTTCGCCACACGACTCGGACCATCCGGCACGAACATCGAAGTATCGCTGGGCGGCGGTTGTTGCGAAGCCAGCACTTCTCGCGGCTCCAGCACAAACTCCCACCATCGCCACACGCGCAGGCTGGAGGGCGTAGAGCGGAAGGTGTGGAGCGTCTGCGCGGGCTCGCCCTCCGGACGCTCCACGCTTCCCGCTCCACGCTCCACGCTTCGCTCCGCCACCGGGCCAAGCTCCAGTCTAAACGAGCACCCGCCCGGCAGCTTCCACACCCGCTCGTAGATCGAGCGCGGGGCGGGGATGTAGCAGTAAGCGAAGTATTTCTTCAGCGACAGTGGCGAGAGGCTGCGCGGACACGCGGGATGCTGGAGCAGGCTCGGCAGCTCACTTGCCCAGCCAAAGCCCCCGGGCTCGTGAAAGTAGTAAAACGGCTTCTTCCCAAACCGATCGCGGCTGCCGAAAAGCCGCCGCTTTTCGCGGTCGTAAATGACGAACGCCCACATCCCATTCAGCCGCTCCACGAACCCTTCGCCCCACGTGCGATAGCCGTGCAGCAGCACCTCCGTGTCGGAGTGGTCGGTGACGAATTCGCACCCGCGCGCCTTCAGCTCCGCGCGCAGTTCCTGATGGTTGTAAATCTCGCCGTTGAAGGTGACGCCCACCTTGCCATCCGCCGTCCACATTGGCTGCGAGCCGCCTGCAAGATCGACGATCGCGAGCCGGCGGAAACCGAGATGCACACCCGTGCTTTCCTCGACCCAATGTCCCTCCGCATCCGGCCCGCGGTGGCGGATGGCATCCGTCATCCGCTGCAGGATGCCGCGGTCCCCCGTGCCGACAAATCCTGCTACGCCGCACATCGAACAGCGAGCTTAGGAGCCGGAGGAAAGTTCTGCTTCGACCGCCCCCTGCGCCAGAATGCCTGAGATATGCGCGATCGGCACGGCGCACGTCACGCCGCGGTCATCCGCCCAAATAATGAGAGAGCCAGCCGGAGGGACAAACAGATGATCTGTCGTCGGCACCGCATACTCCTGCCCATCCACCGCTCGCAAGGTGAATGGCACAAAGGGGACGGCGTGTAAGCGTTTGCGAATTTGCTCGAACATAGCCCCGCACCGTAGCGACGCACGCGACCTCACGCAAGCGCCCGCCTGCCCAGGCAGTGTCCTGATTTGGATTTGGAAACCAGAAAACCAGGATGCGGCTCCCTGCGCGACCGCTCTTTCCGGGCTTCCTGATTTCCAGATGAGGACACCACCCCTACCCCTTCCCAAGCCTCACCGGTCGCGCAGCGGCAGCAGCACCGTGATTGGCGGGCCGAGGTGGTGGCGCGGGGCCGGCGCAGAGTCTGCGATCGGTGAAATGGAAGGCTCGACCGCCACCGCCACCGGCTTCGCCACTTCGAGGTTCCGCGTCGCCCGCACGAGATACACCGGCTTACCCTGCGACTCGTAAAAGGTGCGCATGATCATCTCCGCCAGCAGCCCCATGAGGATGCACATGAGGCCGGTCATCCCGGTGAGCACGCAGAGCAGGAGCAGCGGGTTTTTGATGAAGCTTTCGCCTTCAAAAAACTTGCGGAAAAGCGCGAAGCCGCCGCTGAGAAAGCTGATCCCAAATGAGCCGAGCCCCACCGCGCCGAAGAGATACATCGGCTTCTGCTGAAAGCGGTCGAGGAACTTCACGACCACGAGATCCGCGAGCACTTTCAGCACGCGCTCCAGGCCATATTTGCTCGTGCCGCTGGTGCGCGCGTAGTGGCTCACCTCCACCTCGGCGATGCGCGCGCCGTGCCAGCTCACGTAGATCGGCAGGAAGCGGTGCATCTCGCCGTAGAGCCGCACGCCGTCGATCACGTCGCGCCGATACGCCTTCAGCGAGCAGCCGAAATCGTGGAGCTCCACCCCGGAAACAAAGGAGATGAGCCGGTTGGCGAGGATGCTCGGGATGTTGCGCTTGAAGGCGTCGTCCTTCCGGTCTTTGCGCCAGCCGGAGCAGACGTCGTAGCCTTCCTCCAGCTTTGCCAGCAGCTTTGGAATGTCGGCGGGATCGTTTTGCAGGTCGCCATCCATCGGGATGATCACGTCGCCGCGCGCGTGCTGAAAGCCGGCCATCATCGCCGCGGTCTGGCCGAAGTTGCGGCGGAAATGGATCACCTTCACCGCCTCATCCTTGGCCGCGATTTCGTCGAGCAGCTCCTCCGAGCCGTCGGTCGAGCCGTCGTTCACGAGCACCAGCTCCCAGGGCTGGCCGAGCTTTTCCATCGCGGCCCGCACCCGCCGGTGGAGGCGCGGGAGGTTCCCGGCCTCGTTGCAGATGGGGATGGTGACGGAGATCATCGGAAGCGGCGAAGGTAGGCCACGCCCCGAACCGCGCGCAAGCGTGCCGGCTTGCTCCCGTGCGCGCCGCGCTGGCAGCTTCGCACCTGCATGCCGCCGCTCCTTCCGCTGCTCCGCGCTTTGAAAAACGCCACCGCCTTTCTGCTCGCGCTGGCGGGCGGCTGCGCGGCGCTGCGGGCGTGGGCGCCGATGCCAGCGATCCCGCAGGTGAGCGCAAAGCTGGCGCACTTCGCGAAGGAAGCGCCGCCGTGCAACGTGCTGTTTTTCGGCTCCAGCAAGATCTACAGCGGGCTGATCCCGGAGCTCTTCGACGCGCGGCCGCGTGAGGGAGGCGCGCCCTTTCGCTCGTTCAATTTCGGCGTGGATGGGATGGGCTTCCCCGAGTCGGCCTATCTCTGCGAGCAGGCGCTGCGGCTCCGGCCCGGCGAGGTGTGGGCTGTGTTTATCGAGCTCGCGGGACTGCGGACCACGATCCCCGCGGGCCAGCGCGGCACGCAACGCTCGGTGTATTGGCACGACGCGCGGCGCACGCTCGCGGTGTGCCGGCAGATCCTGGCAAACCGCGCGGCGGGTCGCGGTGATCTCACTGCCGTGGAAGCGCGTGAACTCCTGCGGACGCATCTGTCCCTCTGGGCGCGGCGCTTTGCGAATCTCGGCAATGGCGCGCAGGTTCTCGGCGGTGCCCTCTCCGGCGCACCTCCGCCCGCGCCAACAGGGCGCGATGCGTTCGATCCAAGTGCCCGCGGCTATCTGCCGATTCGCACCGGCATCAGCGGCAAGGCGGCGGAGGAATACCGGCGCGGGTTGGAAAAGTTCGCCGCGACGCGGAGTGCGCCCGACGCTGGTTACGAGGAGGCGCTGCGGGATTTCGCGCGACGAGTGCGAGCGCACGGTGCGACGGCTTTCTTCATCGTGGCGCCGAATCCCACGCCGAGCCGCAGCTTTTTCCCTGCCGCGGAGGAAGCGCCACCGGTATTCGCCTTCGATGATCCCGCGCTGTTTCCCGCGCTCTACGATCCCATGCAACGCGGCGACGCGGTGCATCTGAACGACGCCGGCGCACAGAATTGGACAAGGCTGCTGGCGGAGCGGTTCGCGCAGTTTCTGGCGGAGAAAGCGGCGGCGCGTTGATGCGGAAACCCGTTCATCCCTGCGCGTCCGCCCACGCTGCATCCGGCTCGTAACCCGTGGCCACGAGCAGCTCGCCGAAGCGCTCTTGAAACGCGGCGCGCAGCCGCGGAGTGAAGTGGTTCTTCCAATCGCCCGGCGCGCCCTGCCGGCCATGCGAGGCGGGATCGGCCACGCCCATCGGACGCTGGTAGATGTTCTCGAAGCGGTTCGCGCTCACCGCTTCCTCCAGCCGCGCGGGCTCGATCGGCAGGCGCAGCTCTTCGATCAGGATGCGGTGGAAAAGCGCCACATCATCGCCGATGAGATCTTCGTAGCGGTAAAGGCGCTCCCCTTCGCCCAGCCACGAGCGCTGGATCGCCGCGACGCCGCGCCCGCTGTTCTCGATCATCCACGCGAGCCCGTCCTCGGTGGAGAGATCCTGGAGCACCCGGCGCTGCCCGGCGATGAAGCCCGCGGCATCGAGCTGGTGCGACACCTTCAAGCTCCAATACCGCGACACGAGCGTGTCGCGCAGGTCGCGGATGACGATGAACCGCGGCAGCGCCGCCAGGCCGGGCTGCCCCATCACCTGCTCACGCCGCAGGAAGGCCGCGGAGTAGATGCGCCCCGCCTCAAACTGAAACCCGCTCAAATCGCGCCCGACCCGCGGCGCCACGCGTTTGCCGAAGAGCGCGCGCAGGATTTGATCGATCCAGGTCGAGCCGGCCTTGGCGTGGCTGAGATGGAGAAAGGCGGGAAAATCGCTCATTGCCGTGCAGCGTAGTGTAGCCCGAAGGATCGAGTCAGCGAGAAAGGCGGGCAGGGGGAAGTGCGCAGTGGCTCAGGCAGGCGCTCCGCGCCTTTGGAGGCGCGGAGCGGATTCAGCACTTCCCACCGCCCCGCACCCGGTCGAGTCTTGCGCCCTGCGGAGGCGCCTGCCACGCTGCCGGCCTCGTGCAGAACGCGCAGTCCGCTCCCCATTTCCTCGGCATCGGCGCTCAGAAAGCCGGCACCACCTGGCTCTGGGAGCAACTGAAGCGGCACCCGGATGTCTGGATGCCGCCGCGCAAGGAAATGCATTACTTCGACCGGCATTTCCCCGCGCCGAACTATCTCGCCGAACCGAGCGTGCGGCGGCGGCTGCTCGGCCGCGAGGCGCAGCACCGCGCGTGGCGGGAGATGATGCGCGCGGACTTCCGCGAGAGCTGGCGGAGGCGCGATGCGCGGGCTTTGCGCTGGTATGCGCGGTTCTACTTCGGAGCGATGGACGACCGCTGGTATCGCTCGCTTTTCCCGGCGGATGGAAAGCGCGTCTCGGGCGAAATCACCCCCGCCTACTCGATCCTCGGCGCTGACGATGTGGCGCACATCGCGCGGCTGCTGCCGGAGCTGAAAGTCATCCTGCTGCTGCGCAATCCCATCGACCGCGCATGGTCGCAGATCCGCTTCGACTGGACCCGCGGCGCGCGCGCGGACCTCGACAATCTCGACGACATCAAAGTCTTCATCGACTCGCCGAAGCAGGCGCTCCGCAGCTCCTACACGCGCATGCTGGCGGCGTGGGGCGCGCACTTTCCGCCCGACCGTTTCTTCATAGGCTTTTACGACGATGTCGCCGCGCAGCCAGCTCTGCTGCTGGAGCGGATCATGCGCTTTCTCGGGCTCGATCCTGCGCGATCGGAAGCGCGCAATCTGGAGCGCAAAGTCCACGCTTCGCGCGAAGCGCCGATGCCTCCAGAGATCCGCGCCTACCTTCGCCAGAAGTATGAGCCGGAGCTCATCGCGCTGGCCCAGCGCTTCGGCGAGCCGGTCTCGCGCTGGCTCGCCGACGCGCAATCCGACGCTGCGCGGGGCTGATTCACCTTTCCCGCTTTTTCGCTGCAAGCCCGCATGTCCGCTCCCGCCACCATCTCCACGCCGCGCCATTGGGTGAAAGAAATCACGCCCGCCCGCGGGCTGCTCGATGTCCCGTGGCGCGAGCTCTGGGCATATCGCGACCTCGTCGCGCTGCTCGCCCTGCGCGACATCTCCGCGAGCTACAAGCAGACCGTGCTCGGCCCGCTTTGGTTTGTGCTCCAGCCGATCCTCACCACCGTCGTCTTCTCGTTTCTTTTCGGGCGCATGGCGAAGCTCGGCACGGATGGCATGCCGCACTTTCTCTTCTACATGAGCGGCCTGCTGCCGTGGGTCTTCTTCGCCGATTGCGTGAACAAGACCGCGCTCACCTTTTCCAAAAACGCGCAGGTCTTCGGCAAAGTCTATTTCCCGCGCCTCGCCGTGCCGCTGGCGAATGTGCTCACCAACCTGCTCGCCTTTTCCGTGCAGGCCGGCGTGTTCACCCTTGCGCTCGGCTACTACCTCTGGATCGCGCCGCGGCTCTTCCCGGAAATGCCGCTCCACGTGCATCCGAACTGGCGCATCCTCATCGTCCCGCTGATGCTCGCGCAGACCGCGATGCTCGGCCTCGGGATCGGCTGCATCATCGCGGCGCTCACCACGCGCTATCGCGATCTTGCGCTCGGCGTCGGCTTCGGCCTGCAGCTCTGGATGTATGCCTCTTCCATCATCTTCCCCGTGTCGCGCATCTCGCCGGACATGCGCTGGCTTTTCTTTCTGAATCCGATGGTGCCGATCGTGGAAGGGTTCCGCTTTGCGCTGCTCGGCTCCGGGCTCGTGGAAAAGTGGCAGCTCTTTATGAGCTTCGGCCTCTGCGCCGGGGTGCTGGTGGCCGGGGTGATGATGTTCAACCGCGTGGAGCAAACGGTGATGGATACGGTATGAGCCGGTGCGCCCAAACATCGAACGTCGAAGGCCCTTCCGCCGCGGCTTGTTCGACGTTCGACGTTCGACGTTCGACGTTCGACGTTTTCTTCTTCTGCTGATGTCCACCATGCTCAGCGTCGAAAACCTCTCCAAAACCTACCGCCTCGGCGTGCAGGATCGGCGGCGCTTTTTTGCCGATCTGCGGGCAAAGCTCGGGGGGCGGAAAACCGCCGCGCAGGGAGAAGAGTTTCGCGCGCTGCACGAGGTCAGCTTTGAGGTCGGCGAGGGCGAAGTCGTCGGCATCCTCGGCCGCAATGGCGCGGGCAAATCCACCCTGCTGAAGATCCTTTCGCAGATCACCTCGCCCACCTCCGGGCGTATCCGGCTCGCCGGCCGCGTGGCGTCGCTGCTGGAGGTCGGCACCGGCTTTCACCAGGAGCTCACCGGGCGCGACAACGTCTTCCTGAACGGCGCGATCCTCGGCATGAGCCGGCGCGAAGTGGCCGCGAAGTTCGACGAGATCGTCGCCTTCTCCGGCGTGGAGTCCTTTCTCGATACCCCGGTGAAGCGCTACTCCAGCGGCATGCGCGTGCGGCTCGCCTTTGCGGTCGCGGCGCACCTGGAGCCGGAGATCCTCATCATCGATGAAGTGCTCGCGGTCGGCGACACGGCCTTTCAGCAGAAGTGCCTCGGCAAGATCGGCGACGTGGCGCGCGCGGGGCGCACGGTGCTTTTCGTTTCGCACAGCGCGGCGGCGGTCGAGAGCCTTTGCAATCGCGGGCTCGTGCTGGATCGCGGCGAGCTGCAGTTCAGCGGCACGCAGGCCGAGGCGCTCGCTTTTTACGCCGCCAGCTACGCGCCGGCTGGGACTTCCCTGCGCGAGCGCACCGACCGCACCGGCACGGGCGAAGTGCGCATCGTCGGCATCGAGCTGCGCGATCCCGCCGGGCAGCCGCTCGGGGCGGCGCGCGCGGGGCAGGACGTGGAAGTGTGGCTCGCCTTTGAGAACCGCTCGGCGCGGGAGTATCCCGGGCTGAACGCGCGCATCAACCTCACCACCGTGCTCGGCATCGCGGTCTTCACGCAGTCCAACCAGCTCGCGAACACCCCCTTCGGCCCGCTGCCGGCATCCGGCGCATTTGTCTGCCGCATCCCGCGCCTGCCGCTGCCCGCGGGCACCTACCGGCTCACGTGCCAGGTCGCGACCGATTACCGCCGCGGCGAAGTGCTCGATGCGATGACGAACGCCTTCGAGTTGCAGGTGGAAGGCGGCGACTTTTTCGGCAGCGGGAAAATGCCTCCGCTCTCGGCCGGCCACGCGCTGGTGGAAGGCCGCTGGCGGATCGAGAACGCACCGGCCCCAGCGGCTCCCCAGTTGGTGTCTCAGGGTTGAAAGGATGGGATGCCTTGTCCCGAGTCGCACAGCGACGGCAAGAAAGCTGGGACTCTGACACAAAAGCGGCGCCAGTCGCGCAGCGACGGAAGAAACACGTCCCGGGGTTCTTTCGTCGCTGCCGCGACTGGCGCATTTGCTGGACACGAACCCAGCACTGAAGTGCTGGGCTACTTTCTTGCCGTCGCTGCGCGACTCGGAAGCGGCAGACGGACTCCCCATCCGTGCCGTGACGCACCACTAAGCGACGCCCTCACCCGAACGCTGCGCGAGGCGCGCGCGCACGGCCGGCGCGTGCGCCAGCGCCAGGTGGATGCGATCGCAGACCCGCGCCACATCTTCCACCGACATCGCCGTGCCGGTCGGCAGGCAGAGCACGCGCTCGCAGAGCCGCTCGGTGTGCGGAAGCCGCGCGCCGGAGTCCGGCTGCTCGGTGCGATACGGCTCCATGCGGTGGCAGCCGGGATAGAAATAACGCCGCGCCAGGATGTTCTCCGCGCGGAGCGTCTCGACGAGATCGTCGCGCGACAAGCCTGCTGCCGGCGCGTCGATTTCAACCACGACGTATTGGAAATTGTTCCGCTCCGCGCCGTCGTAATCGATCAGCCGCACGCCGCGCAGCCCGGCGAGCTGCGCGCGGTAGGCCGCATGGTTGCGGCGGTTCACGTCGATGAACTCCTCCATCCGCTCGAGGTTCGCCAGACCCATCGCCGCGCTCATCTCGCTCATCTTGCCATTCGTGCCGACGGAGGTGACACGATCGAGCCCGGCAAAGCCGAAGTTGCGCATGTCGGCCATCGTCTTCGCCAGCGCGTCGTTGTTTGTCGCGACCGCGCCGCCTTCGCTGGAATTCAGGAACTTCGTCGCGTGAAAACTAAATACTTCGGCATCTCCAAAAGAGCCGATCATGCGGCCGCCGCCGGTGCAGCCAAAGGCGTGCGCGGCATCATAAAGGAGCCGCAGGCCGCGGCGCTCCGCCAGCGCCTCCAGCTCCGCGGTCGCGCACGACCGGCCCCACGCATGCACCGGGATGATGCCCGTGGTCCGCGGCGTGATCGCGGCTTCGACCGCCGCCGGATCGAGATTGTGCGTCCCGGGATCGACATCCACGAACACGGGCGTGATCTCCTGCCAGCGCAGCGCGTGCGCCGTGGCGATGAAGGTGAAGGACGGCACGATGACTTCGCCCTTCAACCCGAGCGCGCGGATGGCGATCTCCAGCGCCACCGTGGCATTGCAAAAGGCGAGGCAATGCCGCACCCCGAGCCTGGCGCGGAGCGCGGCCTCGAACTGCTGCACGCACGGCCCGTTGTTCGTGAGCCAGCGCCGCTCGAAGATCGCCTCCGCCAGCTCGAAGAACCGCTCCTTTGGCGCGAGGTTCGGCCGCCCGACGTGGAGCGGCTCGGCAAAGGCGGGCGCGCCACCGAGGATGGCGAGCGAGTCCGCCGCACCGGCGATCGAGGCGGCGGCGCTGGCGTGAGAAAGAGGCGAAGCGTGCAAGGCAGCAGGCCAGTTTCAGCGTTTCCCCGCCCACTGCTCGCCGTGTTCGGAAAGCGCCTCGGCGATTTCGCGCAGCGAAGTGAGCCGCTTGTATTCCGTGTGCGGGATCGCGAGATCCAGCTCCGTCTCGGTGAAGAAAACAAAGGTCGCCATGTCGAGCGAGTCGAGCCCTTGCTGGCGCAGCGGCAGGTCGGCATCGAACTCCGCCGGATCGCGCGTGGTGATTTCCGCTTTGGCGATGATCGCCCGCAGTTGGTCGGTGGTTATTTGCATGCAGTAGGAGAAGTGCGGGTGAGCAGCGCGCTGGCCCAGGAAAGCCCGGCGCCAAAGCCGCTGAGCACGACGCGGCGACTCTCGACCCGATCGAGCTCTTGGGCGAGGATCAGCGGGATGGAAGAAGAGATCGTATTGCCGTAGCCGAGGATGTCGAACGCCACGCGCGCGGGGTCGAGCGCGAGCAGCCTGGTGAGTGTATCCACGATGTATTTGCTGCCTTGGTGGAAGATGAAGCGATCCACCTCCGCGAGCGGCACCGCATTGTCGGCGAGCAGCTTGCGGATGTCCGCGGGGACGTAGCGCGCCGCGAAGTTGAAGATCGCGCGACCGTTCATGGAAAGCCGGCCACCCGTCGCGCACGTCAGCTCCGCGTGCTCGCGGCCGAGCGTGCCAAAGCTGAAGCGGCCCGTGGCGAAGACCGGCTCGGGCCCGAGCCAGGTGCAGGTCGCCGCGTCGCCGAAGAGCAGCGAAGTGTTTTTGTCCGAGGGATCGATGATGTCCGAATATGGATCGGCGGTGAAGAGCAGCCCGTGCCGCAG
>CAXSDZ010000055.1:0-11438 GCA_964235505.1 uncultured Chthoniobacteraceae bacterium | reverse complement strand
TGAAAGCCTGGACCGTCGCGAGGCCATACACGTAGCCCGAGCAGCCGAGCGAAATGTCGAAGCAGGCGCAGCTTTCCCGCAAGCCGAGTGCGCCGTGGAGCTGGGCAGAAACGTGCGGGATTTGGACGCCTGGGTTCTGCGTGACGACGACCGCGCACTCGATCTCTTCCAGCGCCGGTCCACCGCGCGCCGCGAGATCTTCGGCGGCCCGGACGCACAAGTCCGCCGTCGTCTCAGCCGCCCCTTTGATCGCGCGCGTGAGGACGCCGATCTTGTTTTCGAGAAACGCCTGCTCGATCTCGAAATCGGCGAGCCGGTCGGCATTCGCCACGCGGCCCGCAGGCACGTAGGCGCCAATGTTGCGGATGCCCAGCGCGGTGCTCATGCCGCTGGGAGGAGAGAGAAATACAGGTGGCCGAGCGGCTCGCCATCGCCCACGAGCGCCGAGCGCGTGATGCGGAAATTTGAGTGCCCGAGGAAGCGCACCTCCAGCCGCGCAAACGTGCGCTCGCGGAGGGACCGCGCCAACTGAAGCCGCGTGAACAGCCACTTTCCGCGCGCCTCGGGAAAGGCGCGGGTGAGCAGCGCTTTGTTCAAAGCGGTAACGATCTCGGCATTTTCAAAGCCCAGCGGCGGAGCGACGCCCGCCGTCTTCGCATCGAGGTCGAAGGCGGACGCGGCGACCAGCGCATCTTCTTCGTAAGGCTCCCGCGCGGCGATCGGCTCATCGGTTTCCTCCAGCGCCACGGTGTGCGTCGCGCCGCCCGCGGTGAAGCGAAGCGTCGCGTGCAGGCCCTCCGGCGCTGCCTCGTCTTCCGCGAGAAACCGCCCGCGCAGTTGCGTCGCGACGAGTCGATGGCAGACGAGGTCGAGCTTTTCCAGCGGGCCAAAGCCGCCGCTCGCGAGCGCATCGCAGAGCGCCGCGAGGATGTCCGGGCCTTGCACATAGGTGCGCGCGCCTTTGAAGCGCAGGGGGAGAAGCAGGTCAGCGCTCATGCCGGTGGCGCGTATGAATGCGCAGATGCCGGGCATGGGAAAGGGCAAAGTTTCCCGAAACCACGTCGCCCGCTGGCACGCTGCGGAGCACCACGCTGCCGAGGATCACGCGCGCTCCGTCGCCGATTTCCAGATCGTCGGAAAGCACCGCCGCGGGCCCGATCCAGACGCCGTCGCCGATCCGCACATTGCCGGCAACAACCGCGCGCGCGCCGATGTAGGTCGCGCGTCCCACACGGCAGCCATGCCCCACGCTGGCGCCCGGGCCGAGCTTTGCGTCGTCGCCGATTTCCGTCCACGCGCAGAGGTAAGGCCGCTGGATGAGCGCGCCGGAAAGGATCTCGCAGCGCTCGCCGATCCGCACGCCGCCGGCAAATTCGACGAGGACGTTCCGGCCTGCCACGAGCGTATCCTGGAGGCCGCGGCCACCGATCACCGCGTGCGGCCCGATGAGCGTTTCCGCGCCCACGATGGTGTGATCTTCCAGCACCGCGTGCGCGCCGATGCGGACTCCCGGCCCGACGGCGACATGCCGCCCCAGCACGGCGGTCGGCGCGATGATCGCCGTCGGATCGATGGATTCCCCATCATGAAGGCGCATGACGCCGGAGCGGCAGAGCGCATTGTGCAGCGCGAAGAACGCGGCCTTCGGCTGCTCGCTCACCGCGCACCCTTTCTCCGCCGCGACCTCGCCGGCCAGCGCCGCCATGGTGAGGACCGCCGCCACGTTTGGGTTCGCATTTGCGAGCCGGATCGCCCCTTCCTCCACCGCATAGCAGACCGCGCCGGGCTGCGCGGCGCGCGGCGGGAGAGTGATCGCCACCGCGGCGTCGCGGAGGACCGAACCTGCGGGCAGGAACTCGGCGAGAAATCGAGCGGCGGCGTTCACCGGGCGGACGATTGGCTCCACGCCGTGGCGAGCCCACGCGCGGGCGCCGGAAGGTGCGGGAGGGCGGGCGAAAGCGGCATGGGCGCGGAATGTAGGGGCCGCGCGGAGACCGGCGCAAGGGGTTTGCCGCCGCCCGCCATCGACCAGCCGCGCACGCCGCACTCCGGCATTGCCTTTTGCCTGCTCGGGGGAAAATGTCCGCGCTCCCAGCGCAGGCGGGCGCAGCCGAAATCGGCTCCCGCCCCCGCTCGCCATCCTGTCCATTTCTCCCGTGCAAGGTCTCGCCGAAACCCCGCATCGCGAACGACCAAGGGCGGCAGCATGCCCGGGTGTTTCGGCACTCTCATCGCTCCTCCGTGCTCTGCCGCGCCGAAGGCGCAACCTCATGCCAGCCCGGGGCAACGTCCCGGGAACCCAGGTGAGAGAACCATGAGCGCTGAAGGCGCGACTCATCGCGTCGGCTGCGGATGAGCCGCGCCTTCAGCGCTGGCGCATTCGGATATCCAAACCCGGGGCGTTGCCCCGGGCTGGCATGACGCTGCGCCTTTGGCGCGAAGGCAGCGTCAGGCATTGGCCCAAACAGCTTCTTCGCCCCCCATGCGTCCTTTTCTTTCCAGACTCGTCCGCGCTTTGGAAAAACTCACCGCCCCGCGCGAGCCAAAGATTTTCTGCATCGGTCGCAACAAGACTGGCACCACCTCCCTGAAGCAGGCGCTCGAAGACTTCGGCTACCGCGTCGGCAATCAGCACGAAGCGGAAAAGCTCTTCCGCTTTTACAAGGACCGGAACTTCCGCCCGCTGATCGAATACTGCGAGTCCGCCGAGGCGTTTCAGGACATCCCCTTCAGCCTGCCTTACACCTTCGTCGCGCTCGATCAGGCGTTTCCCGGGAGCCGCTTCATCCTCACCGTGCGCGAGGAAAATGCGTGGTTCGATTCGCTCGTGCGCTTCCAGACGAAGATGCACGGCAAGGGTGCGCTGCCCACGATCGAAGATCTGAAAAGCGACCCTTATTGCTACCGCGGCTTCGCCTACGAGACGAAGAAATACGCCTACGGTCTGCCAGACGACGATCTCTACAACCGCGAGCGCTGGATCGAGCATTACCGCCGCCACAACGCGATGGTGCAGGACTACTTTCGCTGCCGCCCCGCCGATCTCCTGACGATCGATGTCTCCGATCCGGCGGCTTACCGGCAGCTCGCTGACTTTCTCGGCCAGACGCCGCGCGGCGACGCCTTTCCGTGGGAAAACCAAAACCGGCCCAGCCCCGCACTGTGAATGAGGCCGGCCCTGCGGAACCCGGAACCCCGCGCGTTGCGCGACCGCAGAAAATTGCGGCGCTCACCGGTCTGCGGTTTGTCGCGGCGGCGATGATTGTGCTGCACCACTCCCGCGGCGTGGTCTGGTTGCGCAAGGATTTCCTCAGCGGCGTTTCGCTTCAACAAGGCGTCTCGTTCTTCTTCGTTCTTTCCGGCTTCATTCTCGCCCACGTGTATCCCCGGCTCCCCGATGCGGCGGCCATCGCGCGCTTTTTCTGCGCCCGCGTCGCGCGCATCTGGCCGGCGCACGTCTTCACGTTTCTGCTCGTCGCCTTCCTGCCGCTCCCGCGCCTCGCGGAGGATGCGGGAAGCGCTGGCCCAGCGGTGATCGCGCTCGCCAATGTGGCGATGCTGCACGCGTGGGTGCCGCTCACCGCATGGTTTTTCTCCTTCAACTCGGTGAGCTGGAGCATCTCGACCGAGTTCTTCTTCTACCTCGCGTTTCCGTTCTTGATCGCCAGCTTTCACCGCACCTGGTGGTGGAAAGCAGCGCTCGGCGTGCTGCTCGTCATCCTCCTGATGCTCGCCTGCACGGTGCTCGCGATTCCCACTTTCGCCGCCGCCAGCCCCTTTGCCGTGAACCGCGCCGGGCTCATTTACATCCATCCTCTCAGTCGCCTGGCAGAGTTCATTCTCGGCATGCTGACGGCTCAGGTTTGGAACCGCGACGGGTTCTGGCGGAAGGGCTCGTCCACGTCCGCCACCAGCGTGGAAGCCGCCTGTTTGTTGCTTTGCGCGGGAGCAGTGGTTCTTTTCTCCGCGAAGAAAGTGCTCGCGCAAACCGTGGGAGAAGTGCCCGCGAGCTACCTCCAGCACGCTGGCGCCGCGCCGGCATTTGCCCTCCTGATCCTTGTGTTCGCTTCGCAGCGTGGATGGCTTTCGCGACTCTTCGGCAGCCCGCTTTTTGTGCTGCTCGGCGAGGCGAGCTTTTCGGTTTATCTGCTCCATCAGATCCTGCTGCGCGCGCTGGTCGAATCGCGAAAGCTCTGGAGCGCGCTCCCTGAGGGGCTCGTGTATGCCGGCTTCTGGCTGGTGCTTCTCGCAGCCTCTTGCGCCATCTGGCGCTGGTTCGAGTGCCCGGCGAGACGGCTGCTGCTGCGGATGGTTCCGCGTCCTTCGTCATGATCGCGCCTGCCCCGAAAGTCTCCGTGTCCATCACGGCCTACAACCACGCGCCCTTCCTCCGCCAGGCGCTGGAGGGCGTGCTGAATCAAAGGACGCCCTTCGCCGTGGAAATCCTCGTCGGTGAGGACGACTCCACCGATGGCACCCGCGAAATCGTGCGCGAATACGCGGCGCGCAATCCCGATCGCATCACCGCCTTTTACCACGACTCCGCGAGCAAGCTCCGCATCAAAGGCCGCCTGACCGGCCGCAGAAATCTCGCGCACAATCTCACCGTCGCGCGCGGCGAATACATCGCGCTGCTCGATGGCGACGACTTCTGGACGGACGAAACCAAGCTCGCCCGCCAGGTGGAGCAGCTCGAAGCCGACCCCACGCTATCGACCTCCTTTCACCACGCACGCGTGGTGGATGAAACCGGCGCGCCGGTGGAAACCGCGGCAACCATCCGCGCGGTCAAAGAGCGCTACACGCTGGAGGAAATGATCGCTGGAGACTTCGAGGCGCAGACGGGCACGGTGCTGTTTCGCCGCGGCGCGATCCATCCGCTGCCGGCGTGGTTCTTTGAAACTCCGGTGGGCGACTTTCCGCTTCACGTCTTGAACGGACACCGCGGTGACTTCGGCTTCATCGACCGCACGATGGGCTGCTATCGCGTGCATCCCGGCGGCATCTGGTCGGGCGGGCGGGGGACGAGCGGCTGGGCCGAGCGGAGCGCCGAGCAGGCGAGTCGCACGCTCGGGCGCTACGAGATGATGGTCGATCTCTTTTCCTCCGTCGCGCGCCACTCGGCTCCGCGCTTCCGCCGCGCCGCGCACCGCCGCCTCACGCTGTATGCCTTTGAAGCCGCGCGCATCGGCGCCGGGCAGCGCGACCGGGCCACCGTGCGCCGCAACCTCCGCGTGCTGCTGCGCGCGCATCCGTGGTCGCCCGCGGTGCAGTGGAAAGCGCTGCCGCGCCTGCTGCGCCGGGCGCTGTGACGCCGCACCTGCCGCTCGAAACCGCCGCCCGGCGCCTCCTGGTTTTCCCCTCCTCGTGAACTTCCTCCGCACCCTTTCCGCCGCGCTCCGCGACGTGCCGCGCATCCTCGCCGAATGCCGCGGCCTGCGACGAGAGCTGCGGCATTTGCGCCAGCGGATCGGCCTCATCGAAGCGCGCCAGCTCGACGCGCAGTCCGTGCCAGAAACGCTGCACGGGAGCGAGTTCTCCGCCTTTTCGCAGTGGGGCGAAGACGGCATCCTGCGCCATCTGCTGCGGCACACGCCGGTCACGCGGAAGGTCTTCGTCGAGTTCGGCGTGGAGGATTACACGGAAGCCAACACACGCTTTCTGCTGGAAACCGCCGGCTGGAGCGGGCTCGTGCTCGATGGTTCGGAGGAAAACATCCGCCGCATCCGCCGCGATGAAATCTCGTGGCGCTTCAACCTCAAAGCCGCGCAAGCCTTCATCACGCGCGAGAACATCGACGCGCTTCTGCACGAGCACGGCCTCAGCGGAGAGATCGGCATTTTAAGCGTGGATATCGATGGCGTGGACTTCTGGGTTTGGGAAGCGATCACAGTCGTGCAGCCCGCGATCGTCGTCGCCGAATACAACTCGCTCTTTGGCCCAATCCGCGCGGTCACGGTGCCCTACGACCCGCAGTTTCAGCGCGCGCGCGCGCACTTCTCGCACTCTTATTACGGCGCTTCGATCGCCGCTCTCGCCGGTCTCGGGAAGCGCAAAGGCTATGCGCTCGTCGGCTCCAATTCCGCCGGCAACAACGCCTTCTTTGTGCGGCGCGATCTGCTCTGCGCGCCGCTCCGCGAAGTGCCCGCCGCCGAGGCATGGGTGCGCCGGCGCTTCCGCGAAGCACGTGACCCCGACGGGCGGCTCACGCTTCCGACCTTCGAGGAAGAAGCCGCCGTCATCGCCGATTTGCCGCTGGTGGAGGTCGAAGGGTGAATGGCTGATCCTGAACTGAAACGTCTCGCATGAAGTCGAACGCGCAAATCCTCGAACTGCATGATTGGCTCATCTTGGATGCGCTTTCCGACGATTACGAATCGGTCGAACAAATCGTGCAGATTGTTAGCGACGATTGGCCTTCCGCACCACCCCTTGAGATCATCGACCGGCTGGAGCAGCTCAATGCCGCAGGCCACGTTTTCCTCACGCGTGAGGAAATCTTCGACCGCGATGAGATGGTTCGTGAGTTCACTCAGACGAGCAGTCGTTTCTGGTTTGGCCGCACTGCGAGCGGCGACGCACTCTGGCAGCGATACGCAGCGGCGTTTGGTTACGAGTAAGGCTCTCCGCGTCCTCCTTTTTCTCTGCGTCTCTGCGTTTTTGAAATGACTGCCTTTTCTTCGCTGTGATGCACCTCGCCCAGACCGTCCTCATCACCGGTGTCGCCGGCTTTCTCGGGCGCTACGTCGCGCGGCAATTTGCGGCGGAAGGGTGGCGCGTCGTGGGGCTGGATGATGCGCCGCCGGAGAACGTGCCGCTGCGCGATGGTGCGCAGTATTTCCGCCTGAAACTGCCGCATCCGCAGCTCGCCGACATCCTGCGCGACGAACAGCCCGCGGCCTGCGTGCACTGCGCGGGACGCGCGTCGGTGCCGCTCTCGATGGACGATCCCGCCGCCGACTTTCGCGACAACACCGTGCTCACCTTTGAGCTGCTCGACACCCTGCGCCGCCATGCGCCGGGGTGCCGCTTTTTGCTGCTCTCCAGCGCTGCGGTGTATGGGAATCCCGAGACGCTCCCAGTCCGCGAAACGCACCGCGCCGCGCCGCTTTCGCCGTATGGATTTCACAAGCTCCAGTGCGAGCTGCTGTGCGAAGAGTTCGCCCGCATCTATGCGCTGCCGGCGGTCAGCGTGCGCATCTTTTCCGCTTACGGGCCGGGGCTGCGGCGGCAGGTCATCTGGGACATCTGCGAGCGCGTGCTCGCCACCGGCGCGCTCACGTTGCGCGGCACCGGCGAGGAAAGCCGCGACTTCATCCATGCGGCGGATGTGGCCCGCGCGCTTGCGCTGCTCGCCCGGTGCGCACCGGGCGAGGGCGAGATTTACAACCTCGCGAGCGGGGCCGAAGTCACCGTCGCCGACCTCGCCGCGCAGATCGCGCGCTCGCTCGGCCGCAAAGAGGTCGTGCCGGTCTTCGATGGCATCGCCCGCGCGGGCGATCCGCGCAATTGGCGCGCGGACATCGGCAAGCTCGCCGCACTCGGCTTCGCGCCTTCGGTCCCGCTCGAGCAGGGCATCCGCAGCGTGGCCGCCTGGGCCAGCGCGGAGCTGAACCCCGCATGAGCAGACCGCGCCACATCGGGCTCATCGCGCAGGGCGGCGCGGGCTGGGCAGGCGGCGCCGAGTATGTGAAAAATCTCCTCCGCGCGGTGGCGGCGGCAGACGGCGACACGCGCGAAACCTCGCTCGTTTGCAGCGCAGCGTCAGTGCCGGAGTGGCAGGCGCAGCTCGACCCGGCGCAGCGCATCGTCGCTGTTTCCAAGCCGGCGCCGCGCTCACTGCTCACCCGCCTGCGCGCGCCGAACCGGCACTTCACTCGCGCCGTGCAGGCTGCAGGAATCGAGTTCCTCTACCCGCTCACCTACGACAACCAATACAACGTTGGCGTCTCGTTTCCGCTGTCGGACCGGCTCGGCGGGGCGCGCTGGGCGGGCTGGATTCCAGACTTTCAGCACCGCCATCTGCCGCAGCTTTTCAGCGCAAAGGAGATCGCCCGGCGCGAGCGCGGCATCGCGCAGCTCGTCCGCGAAGCGCCGCGCGTGGTGCTGAGCAGCGCCAGTGCCACGGAGGATTTCGGCCGCTTTCCCGAGCGAAACGCACAAGGCGGAGGTGCTCACCTTCGCCACTTTCCCGCGCGCGGATTGGTATGACGACGCTGCCTGCACGGAGGATCTCGGCTGGCTTCCCGAGCGCTTCTTCGTCGTCTCGAATCAGTTCTGGAAACACAAAAACCACCTCGCCGTTTTTGAAGCGCTGCGCATCCTGCGCGCGCGCGGCCTGCGGCCCGTCGTTGTCTGCACCGGCCAGCTCCACGATTTCCGCGACCCGGATTACGCGAATACGATCCTGCAAACCGTCCACCATTCCGGCATTTCCAGCCAGGTGCTGCTGCTCGGCCTCGTCGCGCGCCGCACGCAGATCGAGCTGATGCGCCGCTGCCTCGCGGTCGTGCAGCCGTCGCTCTTTGAAGGCTGGAGCACCGTGGTGGAAGACGCCCGCGTTTTGGGAAAAGCGTGCATCCTTTCCGACCTCGCCGTGCATCGGGAACAAGGCCCGCCAGGTGCGAAGTTCTTCCCGCGCGACTCCGCGGATGCGCTCGCCGAGCACATGGCGGAAGCGTGGGAAACCTTGCCGCCTGGCCCAGATCGCGCCGTCGAATCCGCCGCCCGCCAGTGCGCCGAAGCGCGCATCGCGGAAGTCGGGCGCGCCTTTCTCGCCATCGCCAGCAAATGAGCACGCCCCTCATTTCCATCGTCATCCCGACGCTGAACCAAAGCCGGTTCATCGAGCAGACGCTCGCTTCGATCGCCGGCCAAGGCTGGCCGCGCTTGGAGATCATCGTCGTCGATGGCGGCAGCGCGGATGGCACCGCGGCGGTCGTGGAGCGCTACCGCCACGCGGTGACGCACTTCATTTCCGAGCCCGATCGCGGGCAGGCGGACGCGATCAACAAAGGCTTCCGGCTGGCAAAAGGCGACCTCCTCGCGTGGTTGAATTCCGACGACATGCTGCTGCCGTGCGCGCTGCAAACCGCTGCCGCCGCGCTCGGTGATGGGCGCGCGCCGCGGCTGGTCTATGGCGGCTGTCTCGCGTTTTGGGAAGGGCGCGCGCAAGCCCACGCTTGGCTCGCCGCGCCGTGGGATCGCGAGCGATTGAAGACGCGCGCGCTGCTGCAGCAGCCGAGCACGATGTGGACGCGGGCGCTGTGGGAGAAGACCGGCGAGCTCAATCCCGAGCTCCACTTCGTGCTCGACTGGGAATGGTTTCTCCGCGCCGCGGACTTCTGCGATTTCACGCCGCTGCCCGAGTTGCTGTCGCTGTATCGCTTTCATCCCGCGCACAAAAGCAGCAGCGGCGATGACCGTCGCACGCGGGAAATCATCGCACTGGTCGAAGCGCGCGCGGGCGCAGAGTGGGGCGCCGCTTTTCGCGCCGTCGCAGCGCAGCTCGATACGCTGCCGGCCAGTCTGGCGCGGCTGCGGCGCTTCGGACTGCATCCGCTGCGCAGGCTCCTCCATCGCGATCTCTACGGGCGCCACGGCGCGAAGGTGAAGGTCGCGCTTTCGCAACTGCGGACGGCGGGAAGTGGAACGTGAAAATGAAAACTCGGATGCGCTTTTCCCGGCAGTGAAAATCTCGATCGTCACTCCGTCCTTCAACCAGGCCGCGTATCTGGAAGCCGCGCTGCGCTCGGTGCTGGAGCAGGATCACCAGCCGCTGGAATACGTCGTGGTGGATGGCGGCTCCGGCGATGGCAGCGCGGAGATCATCCGCCAATATGCAGACCGGCTCGCGTGGTCGGTGAGCGAGCCGGACGGCGGTCAATACGACGCGATCAACCGCGGCTTCGCGCGGACGAGCGGCGAGATCATGGGGTGGCTGAACAGCGACGACATGCTCGCGCCGTGGGCGCTGAGCGTGGTGGCGGAGATCTTTGAAACGCTGCCTGAAGTCGAGTGGCTCACCTCGCTCGCGCAGATTCGCTGGGATGCGCGCGGGCGCGCGGTGCGCTGCCTGCCGCAGCGCGGATTTTCCCGCGCGGGCTTTTTCGCAGGGGAAAATCTGCCGCGGGCAGGCGCATTTTCCACCGGCTGGATCCAGCAGGAATCGACTTTCTGGCGGCGCTCACTGTGGGAGCGCGCGGGCGGGCGCGTCGGCGCGGAGTGGAAGCTGGCGGGCGACTTCGAGTTGTGGTCGCGCTTTTGGCAGCACGCCAAACTCTGCGGGGTGGAAACTCCGCTCGGCGGCTTCCGCTTTCACGGCGAGCAAAAGACTGGCGCCGGGCACCGCACTTATCTGGAGGAAGCCGAGAGCGCGCTCGCTGCGCGTGGCGGGCGGCGGCATCGGCTCGCGAGACGCATCCTCCGTCGCTGCGCCCAGGAAAGCTGCCCGCGTGCGCTGCGCGGATGGGCTGCGCGGATGGGCCTCCTGCATCCCGTGAAAATCGTTCGCCACCAGCGCCGCACAAGCCGTTGGGAAATCGTCACCGCCTGGAACTGACAGCGATGAGCGTCGCCATCATCATCCCGGCTTACAACGCCGCCGCGTTTCTCGCGGAAGCGATCGAGAGCGCGCTGCGGCAGACTGCGCCAGCGTCGAGCGTGACGGTGGTGGACGACGGCAGCACCGACGGCACCGCCGCCATCGCCGAGCGGTTCGGCGATGCAGTCATGCTGCTGCGCCAGCCAAATTCCGGCGTTTCCGCGGCGCGGAATTTCGGCGCGGCGCAGGTCCGCGCGGCGTGGCTGCTCTTCCTGGATGCCGATGATCGCCTGCTGCCGGATGCGCTCGCCCGGCTGCTCGCGCGGGCCGCACAGGGCGAGTGCGGCGTAGTGTATGGGCAGACGATTTACTTCGAGCAAAGCAGCCGCGACCGGCGCGTGCATGGCAAGGCAAAGTCGGAAGGTCCGCCGCCTGCCGGCGCGCTCGGCTCGTTCTGGAAAAGCGGCATCGCCACGCCCGGAGCGGCGATCATTCACGCCGCGCTGTTTCGCGAGATCGGCGGCTTCGACCCGGCCGTGAACAGCCTCGCCGACCGCGACTTTTGGCTGAAGGCCGGCGTGCTTGCGCCGTTCGGATTTGCGGCCGCATCCGTGATCGAAAAGCGCGAGCACGGCGCAAACATGTCGGGCGATCTCGACCGCGCGCTCTTCCAGGCGGCGCAGGTGCAACTCGGCTTTTTGCAGTGGTGCGCCGCGCGCGGCGTCGCCTCGGATTTCCTGCAAACAACACCCGCGGCGATCCTCGACAACATCGTGCGCAAGGCGCTGGAAACGCGCAGCTTCGCGGGCCTCCGGCAGATCGCCGCGCTGGCGGAGGCGCGCGGCATTTCCACCGCCATGCTGGTGGAAGCGCGGCGGCTCCTCGTGCTGCCGCG